>BQJA01000075.1 GCA_021604405.1 Nitrosomonas sp.
AAGGCTGGTTGCAGCTGATCAAGCCATGTTGCATTGGCATCGTATTTTGCGAAAAAAGGCCGCTGCACCCAGTCAGGATTGCGCCCTTGTATAAAGCGCAGCACAAAGACTTTTTCAGCATTGATTTCCGTCACACCCTGAATTTCAACTTTGCCCGGTCCCGCACTCATCGATGGCCCGCGTGCCGTACGTCCCAGACCCGATACTTTCTGCATGGCCTCCCGGTACACTTCCCAGGCGCGCGCAAGTGGCACCTCAAAATAATGGCGGGCACCGGTGTCACGTTCAACAAACATATAATAGGGCATCATGCCCAAACGAACCTGTTCGCGCCACATTTTTACCCATGTATCCACATCGTTGTTGATATGATTGAGTAGCGGCGCTTGTGTACGGATAACAACACCGGTATCCCGTAAACGTCGGATCGCCTCACGTGCTATCGGCGTCATCATTTCCCGCCAATGGTCATAATGCGCCATAATTGCCACATGTTTGCCAGATTCAACCAGGCGTTCCAATAACCGCAGCAATTCATCAGCATCCGCATCATTGACAAAACGCTGTGGCCAGAAAGTTAACGACTTAGTGCCAATACGAATGGTCTGGACATGTTCCAACTCGGGATTCAACAAGGGATTAAGGTAAGCAGCAAGGTGATCAGTTTTCATGACCATTGGATCACCCCCTGTTATTAATAGATCACTGATATTGCGGTTATCCCTAAGATAGTTATAAACCGTAGCTGCTTCCTTAACCGAAAAGCGCAACTCTTTATCGCCAATAAACTGCGCCCAGCGAAAACAAAAACTGCAATAACTATGACAAACCTGCCCCTGCTTGGGGAAAAACAGTACCGTTTCACGATATTTATGCTGAATTCCTTCCAAAGGTTCATTGTTAACCAGGGGTACATTCAACAATTGTTGGCCGGCAGGATGAGGGTTTAATCGCTTACGGATATCACTCGCGGTTTGCTGGATCATGCGACGATCAGAAGAACCGCGGACTACCTTTGCCATTTGTTCAAAATCAGCAGCCGATAGCATGCCTTTTTGCGGAAAAGTCAGCTGAAAAATCGGATCATGTGGAATATTTTGCCAGTCGATCAATTCATCAATGACATACTGGTTGACCCGAAAAGGCAAAACATTTGCAACCACTTCCATCTCAAAACGCTGTTGCGGCGATAGTTGCTTAAGTGCGTCTATCTTGTCCAGATGATGTTCGGTATAAACCTGAAAGCTAACTGGTGCATTATCGGGTTGCCCAGCTAGAACCGATTTTTTTAAAGATTGCATGACTGGTGCCATATTCTTTTCTCCATTCACGTATCATATTCAGAAAAACCACGCGTAAGTGGCATTTTCCAACGGCATAAGTTCAATCATGTCGCTATAACTAATTGAATCATGATACTTTGGTTAATTTTTATAATAATTATATTATCGGCTATTTTACTTGAAATTAGATTATGTATGTCTTAACCTGAGAAAATCAATTTTTTCATGTAAAACACGACCCTCTACTACTTCTACTGAAGGATAAGCTACATTTCACTCTCATTCACTATGGATTTAATTACTCAAGGCCTGCTGGGCGCCACAATGGCCCAGTCAGGGGCAAAACAAAAAGAAATTCGCGTCGCAACCGGCATTGGTTTTTTCTCAGGCATTCTTGCTGATGCGGATATTTTGATTCAATCCGCCAATGATCCGCTACTGAACGTTGAGTTTCACCGCCATTTCACACATTCCATTTTTTTTGTTCCATTCGGTGCACTCATCGCGGCGTGCATTCTATGGTTTTTTCTTCGCAAGCGCTTATCTTTTACAAGAATTTATTTATTTGCATTGCTGGGCTACTGTTTAAGTGGCGTCCTTGATGTATTTACCAGCTATGGCACGCATCTATTATGGCCAATCAGCGAATCCCGGCTAGCATTTAACATCATTTCGGTAATCGATCCCGTCTTCACGATCATTTTGCTGGTCGCGGTGGTTTATGCATTTAAAAAGTATACAATAACCGCAGCCCGGGCCGGTTTATTGCTGGCCACAGTATATTTGTCGTTTGGCTGGTTTCAGCACCAACGTGCGGCAACAATCGCCGAAGAACTGGCAAACGAAAGAGGTCACGCAATCGAGCAACTCATGGTCAAACCGACGCTGGGAAATTTGGTATTGTGGCGTTCAATTTACCAGACTGGCGACCAGTTTTTTGTCGATGCGATACGGATTGGCCTGCTTTCTGAACCAATCGTATACACTGGCGACTCGATTAAAAAATTTATACTGGAACGGGACATGTATGGCCTACCCCCCGCTTCGGTGCTGTCTACCGATATTTCACGTTTCACAACATTCTCTGCCGGGTTTGTTGCAATCCAACCCGAACAACCAAACATACTGATTGATGTGCGTTACTCCAATCTACCGACAACTGTCTCGCCGTTATGGGCTATCGAAATGGATTTGTCAAATCCTGATCAACATGCGCAATATATGTTGTATCGGGACTCATCCAAGGAAACCCGGGAGAAATTCATGTCGCTGTTATTAGGCAACCAATGAGGATATCCGTTTAATCAATTAATTTTCCAAAGCAAACACAAGACCCGCCAATGGCGGCAAAGTTATGACAATAGAATCCGGCAAACTCATCCACGGCGCCCCGGTAGCTTCAATGCGTCCCATATTACCCACATTGCTGCCGTCATAAAAAGATGAATCACTATTGACAATTTCACGATAACTACTTGATACGGGCACACCAATTCGATAGCCAGATCTAACAACCGGGGTGAAGTTAAGAATGACCAGCACAAACGACCCATCATGCGAATAACGCAAATAACTGATGACAGATTGACCCGCATCATGACAGTCAACCCAGGCAAAGCCTTCGGCAGAAAAATCACGCTGATGTAATGCCGGTGTTTGATTGTAAAGACGGTTCAGATCCCGCAACAGCCGCTGTACCCCAGCATGTTTCTTATCCTTAAGCAATCCCCAGTCCAATTCCTGGTTAACGCTCCATTCTCGCCGCTGAGCAATTTCATTGCCCATGAAATTGAGTTTTTTTCCAGGCCAGGTCATTTGGTAAACGAACAGCACCCGCAGGTTGGCAAATTGTTGCCAGGAATCGCCGGGCATCTTGTTAAGCAATGAACCCTTGCCATGAACGACCTCATCGTGAGAAAACGGCAGAACAAAATTTTCGGTGTACGCATATAACTGACTGAATGTCAGTTTTTCATGATGATAACGCCGGTATATCGGATCCTGCAGCATATACGATAGCGTATCGTTCATCCAGCCCATATTCCATTTCATCGAAAACCCCAAGCCATTAAGATAGGTTGGGCGTGATACAGCCGGCCAGGCCGTCGATTCTTCAGCGAGCGTCAAAGTTCCTGGAAATTCTTCATGTGCCATGATATTCAGTTCACGCAGAAAATTGATCGCCTCAAGATTTTCTCTGCCGCCATATTTATTGGGCAGCCATTCACCAGCCTGGCGGGAATAATCCAAATAAAGCATTGAAGCAACCGCATCCACCCGAAGTCCGTCGATATGAAATTCTGATAGCCAATAATGCGCACTGGATAACAAAAAAGACAGTACTTCATTACGCCCGTAATTGAAGATATGCGTACCCCAATCCTGATGAAAACCCAAGCGCGGGTCTTCATGTTCATATAACGCTGTTCCGTCAAAATGGGCCAGCGCAAAACTGTCCAATGGAAAATGTGCGGGCACCCAATCCAGTATTATGCCGAGATTTGCCTGATGGCAGGCATCAATAAAATATTTTAAATCTTCCGATGAACCATAACGGCTTGTCGGCGCGAAATAACCGGTGGATTGATACCCCCAGGACTCATCGAGTGGATGCTCCGATACCGGAAGTAGTTCAATATGGGAAAACCCCATTTCCTGCACATAGGGAATTAAATGTGCAGCAAGCTCGCGATAAGTATACACCCGGCCATCAGGATGCCGCTTCCATGATCCGATGTGTACTTCATAAATGTTCAGTGGCGCCTGCAACCAGTCCCAAGATACGCGCCCTTTCATCCAGTCGGCGTCAGACCACGTATAATTTTCATAAACAGATGTCCGTGCAGCCGTATTGGGTCTTAATTCGTAGGCCACTGCATACGGATCGGTTTTAAGCAGAATCTCACCGCTCTCACGGTTGCGGATTTCAAATTTGTAAAGCGAGTTGGGTGGCAGATCGGGAATAAATAATTCCCACACACCACTTGCGTGGTGGACCGCCATCGGATACACGCGGCCGTCCCAATGATTGAAATCCCCGACGATACTGACGCGTTCAGCATTTGGCGCCCACACCGAAAAACGAACACCTTTGACGCCGTTGATTTCGGTATTATGTGCACCCAGTGTACGATACGCCTGCCAAAGCCGGCCTTCATTGAATAAATACAAGTCATGATCAGAAATCTGTGGCGGAAACGCGTAAGCGTCATAAGTATCATAAACGGAACTCTCCAAAGACCCATGTCGCACTTCAATCCGCAGCTGATAAGGCATGGTTGGCAACGACACGCCATACCACTCAAAAACACCATCCGGGTGCACGCGCGCCATCGGCTCATCACCATTCGCTGTCTTGAGCCAGACATTGGTGGCATGTGGACGAAATACGCGTACCAGCCCCCTATCCTGCACTATTCTGGCGCCCAGAAAAGTAAAGGGATCGTGAAGCCGCGCCGCTAAAAGTGCCTCCAGCAGTGGATTGGTTTTAATCGTGGAACTCATTGTCTTCCTGATATCAACTTGTATAGTAGGGTTTATCGTTTATCTATTACCGCATCATTGCCAAATAAGATCAAGCCATTTAGTAAAAAACTGTCATAATATAATGCGACAACATACCAACAATAACATTCGTAAATAAATGAAATGCGCTTGATTTAAGTGAGGCATAATGATGGAAAACAAGGAATGTAAGCACATCGATTATAGTCAGATAAAGGATGAGGCCAATCCCAATTTTTATAGCAGTGTCACACGTAACACCTTCGCACTCATCCTGGCAGGCGGACGTGGCAGCCGCTTGCGGCAGCTTACCGACTGGCGCGCCAAACCTGCGGTACCGTTTGGCGGCAAGTTCCGCATCATCGACTTTCCACTGTCCAACTGCGTCAACTCCGGCGTTCGCCGTATTGGTGTGGTCACCCAATACAAGGCCCAGAGTCTAATCCGTCACATCCAACATGGCTGGAGCTTTCTGGACGGACGCTTCAAGGAATTTGTTGAATTATTGCCTGCGCAGCAGCGCACTGAAGAAAGCTGGTATCTGGGAACCGCGGATGCAGTATTCCAGAATCTTGATATCCTGCGCCGTCACAATGCCGATTATGTATTAATCCTGGGGGGGGATCATATCTATAAAATGGATTACAGCAAATTGCTGGCGGAGCATGTAGCAAAAGGTGCTGACATGACCGTCGCCTGCCTGGATATTCCATTGGAAGACGCCAAAGCTTTTGGCGTTATGGGTATTGACAATGAATCGCGTATCGTTAGCTTTGCCGAAAAACCGCACAATCCCGCGCCAATGCCCAACCAACCCGATAAGGCACTGGTCAGCATGGGTATTTATGTATGCAACGCCGCCTTTCTATATGAGCAATTAGTCCGGGATCATGATGCGGATGATTCTTCGCATGATTTTGGCAAAGACCTTATTCCTTATATGGTGCCGCGTCACCGCGTATTTGCACACCGCTTTTTGAATAGCTGTGTCAACATGGCCGCAGGTGTACCGTATTGGCGCGATGTCGGCACTGTCGATGCCTATTGGGAAGCCAACTTAGACTTAACTACGGTGACCCCACATCTTAATTTGTATGATGAAGACTGGCCAATCTGGACACATCAGGAGCAACTTCCACCGGCTAAATTTGTCTTTGATGATGAAAACCGGCGTGGCCAAGCGCTGGACGCCATGGTGTCCGGTGGCTGTATTATCAGCGGTGGCTCCGTGCGCCGTTCATTATTGTTTTCCAATGTGCAGGTACGCAGTTATAGCAGCATCGAAGATTCGGTCATACTACCCAACGTTGATATCGGCCGTCATGCACGGCTAAAACGGGCTGTAGTTGAAAAAGATTGTAAAATTCCAGAGGGATTGACAGTTGGCTTTGATTCGTTGGAAGATAGCAAGCGTTTTTATGTAACCGACAACGGCATCACACTTATCACACCGGAAATGCTGGGACAACAAATACATCATGCACGTTAACAAAGTAGTTTTTTATTTCAAATGAGCCAGTTGAACCTTGTCCTGCTGTGGCATATGCATCAGCCAGACTACCGCAATTACAAAACCAATGAATACGAACTGCCATGGGTCTATCTACACGCCATCAAAGATTATACCGACATGGCCTACCATCTGGAAATGCATCCACAGGTTAAGGCGGTTGTAAATTTTGTACCGATTCTGCTGGATCAACTGGAAGATTACGTAGTGCAATTTTCTCAGGGACAGATACGCGATCCATTACTTCGCCTGCTGGCCACACCCGATCTGGACCAGCTCCCAACATCTGATCGCCTGTTAATATTCGAACGTTGTTTTCAGAGCAATCACACCACCATGCTGCAGCCCTATCCTGCCTATAAGCGGTTACACGATTTATATGACACGCTGCATGAGCGAGGGGAAAATGAACTGGTTTATTTCTCCGGACAGTATTTAGCTGATTTACTGATGTGGTATCATCTGGCGTGGACCGGGGAAAGTGTACGAAGAAACAATGAGATAGTGATGAAGCTGATGGCGAAAAGCGAAGCATTCAGTCATGTCGATCGTATTCAGCTATTTAAGCTGATCGGCGACTTGATTCAGGGATTAATCCCGCGCTACCGGAAACTGGCAGAATCAGGCCAGATTGAATTATCAACGACGCCGTACTATCACCCGCTCTCACCGTTATTGATTGATTTCTCTTCTGCGCACGATAGCTTGCCTGACGATCCATTGCCGATTACGCCAGTCTATCCGGGCGGCCGAGAACGCGTTGATTTTCATATAACCACGGCCATAGAAAGCCATGAACAGCGCTTTGGTGACAAACCAACCGGTATCTGGCCAGCGGAAGGCTCCGTGTCGTTTCCGCTGCTTGAAATCCTGGCAGCGCACGATTGTCACTGGTGCGCCAGCGGGGAAGGTGTACTCGCAAACAGTATACGCAAATCTTACCCTGACCACCCATTGCCTGATCGAAGTCACTATCTATACCGTCCCTACCGCATCCAGGGGGAAACGGGTAGCATCACTTGCTTTTTTCGCGATGATAAACTATCGGATTTAATTGGTTTTGAGTATTCCAAATGGTTTGGACGAGACGCCGCGGAAAATTTTATTCAACGCCTTGAAAAAATTGCCAATGACGCGCCGCCCGAAGAAAATCGAATCGTCAGCGTCATATTGGATGGCGAGAATGCCTGGGAATCCTATCCTTACAATGGTTATTACTTTCTCGATGATCTTTATACACTTCTGGAAAGTCATCCCGGTATTAATCCCACGACTTACCGCAACTATCTTACAACACCTGAACATGTTGACAGCAGCACGATGCTGCCGGTACTGGCAGCAGGAAGCTGGGTGTATGGAACCTTTTCAACCTGGATCGGTGATCCAGAAAAAAATCGTGCATGGGATCTATTATGCGCCGCCAAGCAAAGTTACGATCTAGTCATACAAAGCGACCGTCTGACCGATGCAGAAAAGCGAGCAGCATGTCGGCAGTTGGCTTCCTGTGAAAGCTCAGACTGGTTCTGGTGGTTTGGTGACTATAATCCGGCGCACGCTGTCGCAAGTTTTGATCAATTATATCGCGAAGACCTGGCCAATCTCTATCGGCTGCTAAAACTACCTGTTCCATCTTCGGTGTATGAGACAATCAGCAAAGGAGACAGTCATGCCGAAGGAGACGGTACCATGCGGCGCTCATCTTAAGAAATTTTTTCATCACATTAAATTCAGTCGTTAGTTGTTATAATTGGCCCCTACAATTTGACAGGAATAATTTAATGCCTCGACCCGTATCACTACTTTTTGGTATTCATGCGCACCAACCTGTCGGAAATTTCCCTGAAGTAATAGCCGATGCGCATTTACGCTGTTACCGGCCTTTTCTGAACATCCTCTATCGTTACCCGGATTTTCATTTTGCAGTCCATTTCTCCGGCTGGCTGCTCGATTATCTCATGGAGCAATATCCGGAAGACATTGCCTTGCTAAAGAAAATGGTCGCACGTGGACAGGTGGAATTATTTGGCGCCGGCGATACCGAACCTGTCCTGGCAGTGATTCCCTATCGCGACCGTATCGGACAAATTGAAACCTTTTCCAAGAAACTAAAGAAAAAACTCGGACACCGGCCTAATGGGGCATGGCTTACGGAACGCGTGTGGGAATCAACCGTTGTACCGTCACTGGTTGATTGCGGTATTCGTTATGTGATCGTCGATGATTATCATTTTCTTTGCGCCGGAAAAAAAGCAAGCGAATTAAATGGCTTCTTTACCACCGAGGAAGATACGCGCAATCTGGATATCTTTCCAATCTCTGAAGCACTGCGTTATAAGTTGCCGTTTTCGCCCGCATCTGAAGCGGTCGATTATATTGCGTCGCTGGCTGACGGCAACACAGCTAATACTAATAATGTCGCCGTTTACTTTGATGATATTGAAAAATTTGGCATATGGCCGGAAACCTATGAATGGGTATACGAAAAAGGCTGGCTGGAACAGTTTATTCAAGGTGTTTTAGCGTCACCAAAAATTGTTTCTCAGCACTATCGTGACTATCACACGGCTGAAAAATCACGGGGCATCGTATATTTGCCCACGACTTCGTATAGCGAAATGAACGAATGGACTCTGCCGGCAGAAAGCGCCAATGCCTATGCCGACCTGATCGATGAAGCGAAAAATAACGGCTGGTTTGAACAAAAAAAAGCTTTTTTACGCGGTGGTATCTGGAAAAACTTTTTTTCGCGCTATCCAGAATCAAACTGGATGCATAAACGAATGCTGGGATTGTCCGCGCGATTAGCCGCGCTGCCGAAACAACTGCGCACCAATGAAATGCAGCAAAAGCTTTACGAATCCCAGGCTAACGACGCGTATTGGCATGGTTTATTTGGTGGGTTATATCTTCCTCACCTGCGGCGTGCAATATACAACGACATGGTGGCATTAGAAGCCATGCTGGATGCATGCACCCCCCGTCCGGACTTTTTTTGCGAAGATACAGATTTTGATGGCATCGACGAAGTGTACCTGCAAAACGGTACCGTGCAGGCTGTTTTTAAACTGGATAGCAATGCCTGCATTTTTGAACTTGACGCCTACCAGCTTAACCATAATTTCGGTGATACCCTGCGGCGTCAGAAAGAACACTATTTCCGTAAAATCCAGCCCGGCCAGGATAACCCGTCTAATCAGGACGAGCATCGCAATGACGATAATGGCATCGCTTCGGCGCACGACCGGATTCATTTCAAACATATCATCAACGCTAACGATATGGAGGCTGACGATCATCCACGATCTTTATTTATTGACCGCTTTAACGATGCTTTACTGTGCTATCAAAAAGAATCATTAAATACTGGCCAGATCAGCTTTAAGTCAGCGGCCCATCCGCTTCCTGTACATAAACAATTCATTCTTTCTGAAAACAAACTACAGGTATCCTATCAATTTGAAAATCAGACTGACGGAATTTTTAGCACTGAGATTAATCTGGCGATGCCCAGTTGTGACGGTCCGGGCGGCCGTTATATTCACAACGGAAAAATCCCTGGAGGTTTCGGTCACCTGTTCAAGCTTGACGATATGACTGAAATTACCCTGGACGATACAACACTTGGCGGCCATATCGTATTAAGCGCTTCCGTCCCTGCGGTAATGTCCGCGCAACCCCATTTTTCCGTCTCACAATCAGAAAGCGGATTTGAAAAAATTATGCAAGCTGTGTCACTGAAACTGGAATGGCCAGTCAAAAAACAACAATTAGTGATTACGCTGCGCATCAATATGAATGAAAAATAACAACATTAATATTTTAATCCGGTGATCCATTTTGAATACAACAAATCTGCCACGTTATTTAATTCAGTTACCCGCGCGGTTAAATTTGTCGTCATCCCGTCTACAGACTGCACTGAAGAACAAGAAGCACCATCAAGTTCAGATATGTTCGCTTCGCACCATTTTTTTACGAGTTCTTCGGTCATTTCGACGTGGCACTGCAATGCCAGATGGATTCCCTTAGCAAATGCCTGATTCCGGCAATAGTGGTTAGACAGTATCCGGGTTGCGCCACCCGGAACAGAGAAAGCTTCACCATGCCAGTGAAATGATTCAAATTCCGTCAAATCATTAAACCATTCTCTTGCGACTGAATGATCCGCCACGCGCACATTACCCCAGCCGATTTCTTTGACTGGATTCAAGTCAATCACGCCGCCCATGGCTTTTGACATCAATTGCGCCCCTAAACAATGACCCAGCACCGCCACATCACTATCGACCGCCTGCTGTATCAAAGCCAGCATCGGTGCAATCCATGGCAAATCATCATTAACACTCATCGGCCCACCCATCAACACCAGCCCACTGAATGAATGAACATCAGCGGGCAGAGGATCGCCGGCATCTACGCTAATCAGTTGCCACGGAATATGATTGTTATCGAGAAATGTGGCAAAATAGCCGGGGCCCTCGATAGGGAAAAACCTGTAAATTGCAACCGGCTTCATAAACTTGTCTGCCAATTTATATTTGAGTAATCTAAATTGTAACCTGTTTTTATCTTGTATTCAGCACCATTATAGAACCGGTACATTCTCCTGTTAATACTTCGCCCATGCTGTATTGGAATAATTTTTGTCCTATTTTTTTTAAAAAAACCGATCGTTAAATGCCAGTAAAAAAAATTTCCTTCACCGATCTGGTACGCATTGAACAGTTGCGAAATATTGAAACCCATCACGGCAAAGAACTGACTTATGCCGGTGTCAACGATATGGGCGGCCATGGCCATGCCGACTTTGAATACGAAACGTTCATCCAGCGGCTTAAGATCCGCGCCCAACGTTTAATCAAGGATAATGCGCTCTCGCAATTATTATCACGCCCGCAAAAGGTTTTTCTCCGAGCCACCCAACTCACGATTGTCATTGCGACAATTCTGGGTATGCTCGCCGCAGGCCATGCAGTCGGCGAATCAGCCACATTGAATATTTACTGGCTGCTCGTCGTGTTACTAGGATTTAATTTACTTTCCATCCTGCTATGGCTGGCCGGGATTACACTTAATTTGCACGGCTTGAGTACCGGGGTTGCTGCATACCTGGCAAGCTGGCTGCCATACCGGCAAAAAGAAAATAACACCATTTCATCCCACGCGACAAGCGCATGGTGCGAAAGCTGCCTAATAGGAAGCACCGGAAAATGGCGCATTAGCGTGCTCACGCATCAATTCTGGCTAACTTATCTAACAGCCGGCCTGGTAATGTTGGTGCTGTTGATGATCGCCCGGCAATACAATTTTATCTGGGGCACTACCCTGCTATCTGAAAGCAGCATTCCAGAGTTTACGCAATTTCTGGCCAGGCCTATCGAATATCTGGGTTTAATGGCCCCTGATAGCAATCAGATAGCCGCAAGCCGGATTGGCCTCGTGGAGCAGGATACCGAAACGCGCAGCGCCTGGGCCAGGTTCGTGTTGGGTGCAATATTGCTATACGGAATATTACCACGCGCCATACTGCTTGGCATTTCAATACTAATGCGCAAACTGGCAGAGAGAAATTTCAAGCTGGATCTATATTTACCTTACTACATTGAGTTACGCCAGCGTCTGATGACGCCCGAAACTACGGGCCGGGTAATTGATGCCGATCCACATGCGGGGGTCAAACAAACACAGGTTGCACCTGAAATGGTTGCCAACGCAATCCCGGCGAATGCCCAGGCGATCGGTATTGAACTTGATGATCAAACTGTTTGGCCGGATTCCATTATCTGTCATGGCAACGTCATCGACCAGCAATCGCACGCCGACGCGATCAAAACCGTAAAAAATATTAATGGCCCTCTGCTGATTGGTGTTGCCGCACACCGGCTTCCAGATCGGGGTGTACAGCGAACGATCAGGGAAATAATTGAGCATACGGTGAAAGAACCATGGCTGGTTCTTTTGTACAAGCCATCTGCTGCACCCGTTACCGATACACGTAAAATCGCCTGGTTTCGATTAGCAGAAGTCTGCGGGATTCCCGCCGAACATGTTATTACACAACAACCATCGTGAACAGCAACGCAACATCATCCGCAGAAAACCGCCGGCTTCTTAATGTCGCGGTGGTTGGTCATACCAATACCGGCAAGACATCACTCATACGCACCATGCTGCGCAGCACCGAATTTGGTGCTATTGAGGACGGCGCTGGTACCACACGCCATGTTGAACAAGCCACTATCTCCGCTGGCGACGAACCCATCCTCTATCTCCATGATACGCCCGGTCTTGAAGATTCCAATGCGTTATATTTGCATTTGCAAAACATCAGTAAAAGTTCCAAATCACTTTCGGCTTCGGCGGTGCTTGCAGAATTTGTTGCCAGCACACCTGTCGATGATCTCCTGGAGCAGGAAGCAAAAGTTATCCGTCAAGTACTACGCAGCGATATTTTGTTATACATCATTGATGTTCGTGAGCCTGTACTGGAGAAGTACCGGTATGAATTGGAAATACTCAGCAAAGCGTCAAAGCCAATTATCCCGGTTTTTAACTTTATCGCCGACCATCAGCAAGAACTAACACGGTGGCGGGAACAGCTGGCCGCTTTCAATATCCATACGGCACTGGAATTTGATACTGTTGCTTTTACTTTTGAAGCGGAGAAGCGCCTGTATCAGAAAATGCAAACCCTGGTAGAGTCACATTACCAACCACTGCAAAAACTGATTGATTACCGTGCTGATGTCTGGAAGCAACTTTGCTTGTCAGGCGCTAAACGCGTAGCCGAACTGATTGTAAGCGTCGCCTGCCACCGTGAAAGTAAAAACAGCAATCTCGAAAAAGTAACCAATGCGCTGGCCGCGAACCGAATACAGGAATTCGTTAGAAAGGCGGAGCAGCACTGCCTCAACGATCTTCTTAGTATTTTCAATTTTTCAGAGAAAGATGTCGCCATCCAAAAAATTCCAGTCAGCAATGGCCAGTGGCAGCTGGATATTTTTGCGCCAGGCATAATTAAGGCCTATGGGCTCGATATCGGCAGCAATGCAGCCAAAGGCGCCGCAGCAGGCGCAGGCATTGATTTAATGGTCGGGGGACTTAGCCTTGGCGCAGCAAGCGCACTGGGTGCTATTGCCGGCGCTGGCTGGTCAACCTTCAGACGCTATGGCAAAGAAATAAAAGCGGCCGTCCAGGGGACACAATGGCTGTGCGCAGACGAAAACACTTTACAGGTATTGTACCTGCGGCAACAGGAATTACTGGAAAAGCTGATGCATCGCGGCCACGCCGCCGTACACGCAGTTGAAGTGGCGGCATCTGACAAAGGTAAATTACCGGATAAATGGGTGGAAATAATCACAATCTTGCGCCAAAATCCTGTATGGCAGGAATCATCCGTTTCCCGCAACAATAATAAGCAATATCAGGAAATTGAGGCCAGACTGGTTGACACACTGCTCGGTGGCGATAACTGAATGCAGTAAAAAGTGGCAGTAAGACATGACATGAAGGGTGATGTCTTGTTTATATTCTTAAAGAACTGGCTTGACGCCTCTTTTGGTTCGCTTCAAGTATGGCGGTATCAGGCTACTGTTAATACTGTTAAACTTGATGCCCGACTCAGAACGGTCCCGAACTTTTGACACTTTGACTGCAATATTTCCGAGTCCTGTTTGAATCGAACGCTCAGGCAGATAACCCTTTCTGACCACTGCCGCCTTATCTTCATCAGTTTTAAAGCGCCCTATTATTCTATTAAAAGGGATACTTCCGCTTCAATGGTCGCAGCCAACATACTGCGCGCGCCTTCACGAAGAACTTCTTGCAACGGATCGCTGTTTTCTGGCTTATTCAGCTTACAAACATTACTAACTGTCTTAGTGGTGTTTTCCTTTTATATTGATTGATCCGCCCAGATATTTACCAACAGGTTCCACCGCTTTCCTCTCCTGGCATACACCAGAAATGTTCATACCTCATGGTGGGTCAACTCAGCACAAGTATTCAGACAGTCCCTTGTTTTCTATCGTCTCTTGAATAAACAAGACATTTTTAGCGGCTGATTGTAACATAGCCATTAATTACTTATTTGTTACGCAGGAAATCGGCGCCAGCCTAAGCGTAGAAAACCATGACAGAAAATAATCCACTTATTTCATCAGTTAAAATCATAGATGCTACGCTCCGTGAAGGAATGCAAGCACCCGGGGTTTATCTGGATGCAGAGCAGAGTATAGAAATAGCGCTTATGCTCTTCGAACTTGGAGTTGAAACGATAGAATGTGGGCATCCCGCTGTCTCGAGGAATGAAACAGCACGGATTCGGGCCGTTCGCGATGCACTTAAAGATAAAGATGGAACCAATGTTTTATGCCACTCCCGTGCAAATGAGAAAGACATAGATGCTGTTGCATCTTTAGGTGTTGAGTGGATTGGGATTTTCATGGGGCTGAACCATATTTCGCTTTCGGCTCGCTTATCAAACTGGAGTCGTGAACAAGCATTATTATGTGTCGAAAACAGTGTTACTTTAGCGGTTAGCTCTGGACTCAAAGTGCGTTTTACTATCGAAGATGCCAGTCGTACTGATGTGAATGAAGCTATTGAAGCCTACAGAATTGCGCTGAATGTAGGTGCCAGCCGTATCTGTTTTGCTGACACGGTTGGATTACTTTCCCCTGCTCAGACAACAAAGTGGATCGCAGCTTTGCGATTTGAGTTTCCAAATGTGCCTATCGAAGTACACTTCCATGATGATCGTGGTCTCGCGATCGCAAATACCCTTGCGGCACTAGAGGCGGGAGCAACCTGGGTTGCAACTTCAGTCAATGGTCTAGGTGAACGCTGTGGCATTGTTGATCTTATGGCACTTCTCGCTAATCTTGAATATATGGGAATCCGCAAAATTCATAATCCCGATCTCATCCAACATCTGAGCCGCAAGGTCTCAGCATACTCTCGCTCTTTCATCGATGATCGCCGACCTGTGACAGGACGCAACGCTTTTGTTCATACCTCCAAACTGCACCAGCGGGCCCAATGCGGTGATCATAGAGCTTACGAATGGCTTCCCCCTGAACGTGTTGGTCGCTCCCATATGTTGGCAAACCGTTCACCCCTTCGTGATGTTGACGTTTTAACTGAACCAGCAGTCGCAATTTCAGTTTCAAAATTGAATTATCACCAGACGGTTCCCGGTATTCTTTGGGCTATGATTGATGAACGGCTTGTTAATGGTTGCCTGCAATATTGTATCGTGCATCCTATTTCTCGTCTTAAAAATTATGACGTTGAACATGTTGACACGCACGTTTATGACGGTGATAGTCTATTTTTGTTCATTGGTGAAGATGAAGGATTGAGAGGCTTGAAGGTTGAGCTCGACCTTAGTGGCGCGATCCATATCATAGAGAGTCCCGCAAATTTGTTTCTTCCAGCTGGACTTAAACATAGTTACCGAATAATTGACGGCCAAGGTTTTATTATGAACCATGTATTTTCCAGCTCTTACAATTCAGGCCTTCACAAAAAAATATGCAATAAATGATTATTAAGTGAACAGCATTACCCCGTAATTCTGGCTTTGTGTTAATAATTAATAGAAAAAAGGGTCAAGAAAGTATCAAATCTGCTTATTAATTATAATTTCTGCTTTGAGCATTATTCCTCCGATTCTTATTATCACTTTATTTTATTAAACAAAATTATAGTAACAAAAATAATAGATTATTTTTAACCCATGTTATTGTCACAATTATTAAAACCGCACAATTTAATGTTTGAATAAATTAATCGTAAAAGACTTTCGGCTTATTATGGAAAATATGAAAAAACTGATGCGTGTTCTTTTGATTGTGCTGGGTATTTTTTGCATCATAACGGTAATCTTTTCGATCACTGCACGCGATCAGTGGTGGATAAGGATATTTGATTATCCGCGGTTACAGATCTCATTGCTTTCTCTGGGTACTTTGATCCTGTCCTGCATTTTCCTCGAATGGAAAAAAGCCCGGATAAAAATTTTTTTATTAATACTGATGTTAGCCGTTCTCTATCAGGGCTATATATTGCATCCTTATTACCTGCCAATACAACCTGTCGTTCCTGACCGTGAACTGACTGAACCTGAGCGTGCCTTCAGTGTTCTTGTTTCAAATATTCTGATGGAAAATAAAGAAGTGCGGGCGTACCTGGATCTGGTAGCAAAGCTGAGACCCGACATCGTACTGGTTATGGAACCGGATGACTGGTGGACTGAACAGCTTGCACCTTTGCGAAAGATATATGCGCATCATGTAGAACAACCTCAGGACAATCATTACGGTATGAATCTTTATTCACGCTTTCCGCTGCGTAATGTAAAAATTCATTATTTTGAACATACGGGAACGCCATCAATTCAGGCGTTAGTACAATTACCAAGTAAAGATGAAATTATTTTCTATGGAACACATCCGCGGCCACCCTTACCGGAAAATTCAGTGAGCGCTGCAGATAAAGAATTGATAAAAATCGCGAAGCGTGTCAAAAGTGCAGAAAGTCCTGTCGTAGTCGCAGGCGATTTTAATGATGTAACATGGTCATACACTGTTGAAAAGTTTCAAGATATCAGCAATCTAAGAGATATACGTGTAGGGCGGGGGTTTTACAATACTTTTGATGCCAGAAGCCTGATTCTGCGCTTACCCATTGATCACATATTTATTTCGCCCGGTATCGGATTGGTTCATTTAGAAAATCCGGTTAGATACACGTCTGATCACATGGCGCTCTTTGTTCAGTTAATCATAGATGATAGCGTGAAGTGACAGAAAAAATTATGTTTGTATCTATGAGTCAGATACGATTAATTGAAATGCATCATATATCTAACAAAAGTTCAAATCAATCATTATTTTCTGTTTTGGGTATTAGTTCTGCTGAATGTAAATTTTTTTAATTTGTCGATCAAATATAGCGACTGAACCTGACGCACTACACCAGTAACCTATCCCAGACGGCAATTGTAAATTTGTCTAATATAATGTCGCATCTTTCGCTGAAGGTTACCTTCAGGCATTTTGTATCAATAAGTAATGATGAGCATCATTGTAGTATATATTTCGATAAACCGCCCTTCGGTTCGTTACATGATATCGGGCATTCGAATATACAATTCTTATAGACGGGTCCTAAGGCTAAAAATTTATTATTTTTATTCAACGGTGTCCGGTGTCATGTTGATCAAAGGCTAACGTATTCGATACGAAGCGGCACATAATACCGGAGAAAGTCCTGCAAACAGCATTGAATGAAAAATGCTCCAGTGGTAATTGAATGGCTCTATAAGCGCGACAGAC
>BQJA01000076.1 GCA_021604405.1 Nitrosomonas sp.
TATCGCTCTTCGTAGTAATCCTGTCCTTTATCGACGTACTCGGTTCCTTTCGTCAGCATCGTGTAGATCAAGCGTGCCAATTTGTGCGCTGTTGCTGTGATTGCCTTTGCCTTGTCGAGCCTGCCACATAATCTCCTGTAATAGGCACCCAGTGCAGACTGGCTGGATTTCAACGAAACTGCCGCCATGCGCAGTGCTTGTGCAGCACGATTCGCTGTGCGCTTGCTTGTCCCCGATAGCATTTTTCCACCCGATATTTTTGTTCCCGGACACAGCCCAAGCCACGAGGCAAACTGCTTCGCACTCTTGAACCTGCTCATGTCCGCCCCCACTTCACTCAGAACCTTCATCGCGGTTGTCACTTCGATGCCGCCAATTCGCGTCAAATCAACCCCGCACATTCCGATCAGATGGGCACGCAAGTCAAACTTGGGAGAGTTCTTGACATTGGAGCGACGCTTTTTCTGCCTGATTTCCACCTTGTGCACCTGAAGTGCCGCAAGCATGGTTTCTAGCTGCCGGTCACATTCGTTGAGTCGTTCGCTGTAGGCGTCATAGAGCAACATCGCTTGCTTAAGCGCAAACAGGTGTTCTTCGCGCCAATTCCCAACCAGCGATTGCTCAATCTCGTCTTTGCTTGCCCGGATGCGGTTGCTCTTGAGATTCGCCAGGATGTGCCCGTCCCTCTCACCATCAATGATTGCCCGAACGATCTTTTGCCCGGTCTCGCCCACGATATCCGAAATCACGTTCGCCAATTGCACGTTCATTTGTGCCAGAGCCTTTTGCATATGCTGCACATGCCGCGCCTGATAACGGATCAGCATGTCGCGTTGTCGAGATATGGCTCGCAGTGCGCATATCTCATCTTTCGGACGAAAAGCGCCGGACAATAAACCAAAGCTCATCAGTTGCTGTAACCATTGGCAGTCCAGCACATCCGATTTCCGACCAGAAACATTTTTAACGTGTCGCGCATTCACCAGATACACAGTTAGCCCTCGCGATTCCAGAAGCTCATACAGCGGAATCCAGTATACCCCAGTCGATTCCATGGCCACAGTATCGATTTCACAGGCCTCCAACCAGTCCGCCAAACCATTCAAGTTTACGGTGAAACTCTTGAACTCCCGTACCGGTTCGTCATCCCGATCTGCCGGTACCGCCACAAAATGGCTCGCAGAGCCAATATCAATTCCCGCCGCATTCGGGTGGGTTAACTCCAAGTTAATTTGCTTGCGCTTTGTCATGGCATCCTCCATCATCTCCATCGGAATGCCGCGCTGGCCGGGGTACATCGTTGTACTCACTCTTTCAAACGGGATGTCCGTTACCACGGACTCACCAATGTCGCCAACGTAACCCATGACCACGCTAAAATACGGGCGTATTAGCACCAGTGATGTGTCGGTCTTCTCCAGCGCGACATTCCAACTCTACTCCTCAAATTCTGATGCCGCTTGTTTCTTCTGCGCGCCTTGCCGTCGCCAGCGGATTACTGCGCTAAGATGGCGGACATCCGCTTCCAACGCCAACAACATCCTGAATTCAAACGGTGTCAGCTTGGCAGGCTTCTTAGCTCTTTGATATGGTCAATTTTCGATCGGTGTCAACAATTTATGCGTCTGTTTCTCCGGAATTTCATAACGCTCTCATCAAGGCATCAGCAAGCGCAAACGTTTCTGATGTTCTCTTAAAAAACTGCTACTCAGAGGCTCAGTTTTCGACAAATTGTCATAAAAATGCAACATTCAATCAGTAAGATGCGAGCTGTGCTAACGGGCAACCTAAATTTCGAAAGTCACTGATATTTCGGAGAGTTATAACAGCTTCTATGCCACTGCCCAGAAATGATGATACGTGATTTATGCTTGAAACACTTTTAAAAATATTTTCAGTCGTAACCCTATCGATAACAGTGTTGCTGTTTGCGCCTATCGGAACAGCAAGCGATCTAGAGAACCTGGCCCAGTCACTGGCAAAAATCCGTGGTGAGGTCGAAGCGCTGCAGGAACAGCTCGATATCGAAAAAGACAAACATGGCAGCCAGATATCAGCACTGTCCTCTCAATTGGCGGATCTAAGCGTTGAAGAGAGAAGACAGAATGTAAGTATCGAAAAACTGCAACATTCAATTAAAAAAATAACTGAAAACTCTCAAAAAGCGGAGTTATCAGGTAAAAAATTAAAACCCATACTGCTTAAAACACTCGCCATATATAAGCGCCATGTACAAAAAGGGTTTCCATTCAAAGTAGCGGATCGTGTCAAGGCCATATCCGATCTGGAGAATAACATCGCTAATGACCTGGTTGACCCAAACAGAGCAGTAAACCAGCTATGGTCATTATTTGAAGATGAAATACGCTTAAGCAAAGAAAATGGCATTTATCAGCAAACAATCACGCTCGACGAGGAAAAAATACTGGTTGAGATAGCAAAATTAGGCACCGTTTTTCTGTACTTCCAAACCAAAGACAACAGAACGGGAATGGCAAAGAAAATTCCCGGCAGCGGCTGGAAATTTGTCACCGTTGATTCCGCAAAAGACAATGAACGTATTGCTAAGTTATTTGATTCATTAAAAAAACAAATACGCCAGGGTTATTTTGAATTACCAAATCCCTGGAACATATAAAAATGATAAAAATATTATTAATATCCCTGCTTTTCACCGCGAGCCAGGTTTATGCCGTTGAAAATGAAGCCAATAATACGGCTCAGGAACAAGCAACTGAAACAAGCGAACAAAACACGTCTCCGCCAGATTCAAAACAAAGCGGCAAATCCACACAGGATGGCCAACAACAAAAGCCCAGCAAACAAGAAACCGTTGATCTGGAAACTGCGTATAAACGTGAATATGCCTTTCTGGAAGCACAAAAACGCGAACTTACTGCGCGACTAAAAAGATTCAACGCCAGTGCAGCGCAGGAAGAACAAGCGCTCAGCCAACGTGTTAACAAGCTGGAACAGGAATCAGTCGAACGTTCAAACAAAATTGATTTATTAAATTCACAATTGGCCGAAGCAGAACGCCAGGAAATTGCTTTCGACGAACGCGACGATGCGCTGGAAACTACTTATTCACAGGCCACAGTAACGCTTGAAAATCATGGGATAAAAATACCGCCGGCTTTCACAGAAACACAAGGCAATGATCCGGCCAAAGTCAGTTACTTATTCAAGCAGGTACTGACTTTGATAAATGGACTGGGAGATGTCAAAACAGAACAAAGTGAATTTTTTCTGGAAGACGGCAAACAAACCGAAGGAAAAATTATTCATGTGGGAAACATTGCTGCCTATGGTATCAGTGCTGAAAGTAGTGGCAGTTTGGTGCCCGCAGGCGAAGGAAATTTTAAAGTCTGGAATGTACCCGCCGCAGATACCGCCACCGCACTAAGCAGTAATCAACAACCTGACATCCTAAAACTGTTTATATTTGAATCGCGGAGCAACGCGGTTGAAGAAAGCCTGGACAAGACAGTAATCGAAATCATTGAATCCGGCGGAATAATCGGCTGGATAATTGTTTTCATGGGTGTTTTAGCTGTACTTCTGGCGCTGTTTCGCGCTTACCTGCTTTATTCAAATAGCATCAATACCCAACAGCTATCCGGCAATGTCATACAGCAGGTTACTGAAGGCCGACTGGAAGAAGCAAAAGATAATTGCGCCGCCGCGTCTTCTGCAATAGCACGTGTGTTATCCACGACCTTGAGCCATCTGAAGGACGACAGGGATCACATGGATAGCATCGTTCACGAATCGATTCTACAGGAATCCAGTACCCTTGATCGGTTTGGTTCGGCAATTTTAGTGATTGCATCGGTAACTCCTTTGCTGGGTCTGCTGGGGACCGTAACCGGGATGATTTCGACATTTGACATTATTACCGAATTTGGTACCGGTGATCCAAAATTGCTGTCCGGTGGCATATCTATCGCGCTGGTTACGACAAAATTAGGACTAACCGTCGCTATACCGGCTTTACTGGTGGGCTCTTTATTGTCCGCCTGGGCAAGAAATATTAAGCGTGACATGGAACATGCAGCACTCAGTGTTACCAATGTTTTTCTTGACGGACCAACCCCTGATAATCCACAGCACGGGGCTAGGGCTAGTGACAATGCACTGGTATTAAATAATTAAGCAGGCGACTCTAGAGCCATGAATGAACTATATTTCATGATTAAGGAGCTGTTCGAAGCGGGAGGAGTCGTCATCCTGCCACTTTTCCTTTGCGCTTTACTGCTCTGGTACGGCCTAGGTTATCGCTACTGGATCATGAGACGGTCGAAATCGATGACTATTCGCGACTTGTTGCGCCATTACCAGGAAATAAAAACCGTACCTACCAGAAATATCGTCGAGCAAGCAGTGATTCAAGGAATCGCGCTTAAGCAAAAAGGAGTCAAAAATCTTCACCGCCATTTGGATGCGGCCTTCTACGTTTATGAACGGGAAATTGGAAAATTCTCTACGCTCGTTAAGATTATTGTCATTATCGCACCGTTGCTCGGCTTACTGGGAACGGTAATCGGCATGATAGAAACGTTCGATTCGCTGGGCTCCATGTCATTGTTCAGCCAGTCCGGCGGCATTGCCGGGGGAATTTCGCAAGCCCTAATTACGACGCAAATTGGCCTATCAGTTGCGATTCCAGGCTTATTTATTCATAGCTTTTTACATATAAAACAAAAACGAATTATGCGCGATCTTGAACAAATAAAAGAAGTATTGTGCACAACAACATAAAAAACCCAAATTATGAGATACGACGAATCTGCTGAAACAGACACTTCAATTGATATCGGTCCGCTTATTGATATCGTTTTTATTCTATTAATCTTTTTTATGGTCACCACCACCTTTGTTAAGGATATGAATCTGGAATTGGAACGTCCCAAAGCAAGCAGCGCGACGTCAGCTTCCAGCAAGGCAATTCGGCTATTCATTGACCGTGATGGCGTAACCTATCTGGATGGAGAACCGGTACGTTTATGGCTGATTCAAAGTAAATTGCGCGACTTACTGAGCACATCCACCGATAAAGTGGTTTTAGTCGTCACCGATGAAGGAGTGCCCGCGGGCAAATTAGTCGAGGTTGTCGACCAGGCACGATTATCCGGTGCAGAAAATGTCGGGGTTGCAACAGAAAAGGAAGCAGGAGGTAAATAAATGACAACCAAAACAACAAATCAGCATTGGGCAGCGTTTATATCAATGCTTTTAGGTACTGCCCTGGTATTTGGTTCTGTACTGATTATGAACCGTTATATGGGAAAAATCGAGAAAAAACCGGTAGCAGAAGTAACTCAGATCAGCATGGTAAAACAGATTAAGCCCGAGCCTAAAAAAGAGGTAAAAAAACCCAAACCAAAAAAATCAGATCCTCGTCCACAAGCGCCTGCGCCGTTACAAGGTTTAGGTACCTCGCTTTCAGGGATTGATCTGGGTCTGTTTGGTTTTGATGATGGCGGCATCAACGATATTGATGATGCGTTGCTCGGGCAAACAGGGGATGTCGTAATGACCGATGATCTGGTCGATGTGCCACCAAAACCGGTTGCTACAGGCTCATTTAAATACCCGCCATCAGCGAAAAAGCAGGGTGTAGAAGGTTATGTGGTGTTATCAATACTGGTCAACGATGATGGATCCGTGTCTCAATTACAAGTATTGGAATCCCATCCTAGCGGCGTATTCGATAACGCGGCAATACAGGGCGTGCGATTATGGCACTTTGAACCGGCAAAATACAAAGGTGATACCGTTAAAGTATGGGCAAAACAAAAAATTCGCTTTGATTTGTCATGAAAATTAGTTAGTTAAGCCATAACAACAATGAAATTACTAACTATTCAGCAAATTCGCCTAGCAATGCTGTCTTTTCTATTCAGCATTTTCATCAGTGCCGCCTGGGCAGAGGAAAACCATGAACAATCGACTAATTTGATAGAACTGGCGGCAATCATGCTGCGCGACGGCCACAGTGACCGGGCGATACTGGCATTGCAAGGCGTAGATCTAGAGGATGAAGACACGGATCTGGCAAGATTTTATACCTTGCAAGGCTTGGCTTTTATGAATTTGCATGACTTTGTTGCCGCAAAGGACAGCTTCCAATCAGCCATTGCCAATGGCCAACAGGAAAAGACGATTTATGTCTATCTCGCACAGGTCAATTTTTCCCTTAAAAACTACCAGGAAACGATACAAGCCATTTCCGAGGCAGGGCAGCTCATTAACAACTATCCGGCGCTATTCGCTATAAAAGCGCGCGCTTATTGGCAACTCGAAGAAACAGAGCAGGCAATAAATACCTTAAATGAGGCTGAACAATTATTTCCCGACGATTACCGTTTTCTTAAACAAAAAGTATTCTACTTTGTAGAACTCGAGCTATACCATGAAGCAGCCAAGCTAGGTAGAAAATACTTATCGTTATCCCACGCCAACGCTGAGGATTATGTTGCCATCGGCAATGCGCTTAGACTGAGTAAAACGTATCAAGAAGCGGCTAATATACTGGAAATTGCCCGTTTGCAGTATCCCAATAATGATGTTGTGGCAAAACTGCTGGCGCATGTTTATCTGGATCAGGACAAACTGAATTCAGCTGCATTTATTCTGGAACAAGCGGCAATGTTAAATTCTGAATTACTTTCAGAGGCAGCGGAGATTTATCGCCGTGCCGGCAGGTTTCATAAAGCGTTAACCCTTAATGAAGCGATCAGTGATCAGAAAGTTAAATTAAAACAACGGTTATCAATCCTCCTCGCATTAAAGCGATTTGAATTAGTAGCAAACATGGAGTCTGCTCTGTATCGAAACGGCCTGTTAGATGATCAACATGTTCGTTACGCACTGGCCTATGCATTTTTTTCAACGGGCCGTCATACGGACGCGAATGAACATCTGGATAATTTAACGGATGCAGATTTATTTAGAAGAGGCATCGAGCTGCGCCGATTAATGGAAATCTGCAAGACCGAACCATGGCAGTGCACTTAATAAACCCAGCCACGTCAGCGTATTGATCCGTGTCACCCTTCCCCTCCCTTAATAACGCAACGATACGGATTGCTTCCTTTTAAAAACCTTGAATTATTTGTGTTAACAGCTAAGCAATCCCAACAAGAACAATGAAACAATTCCTTTTTTCTTTGGTCATTTTTCCCATCACTGTACTGGCCTGCGCATTGGCGTGGGGAGATCAAGAAAAGGCTACATTTTCAATTCATCTATTCCAGAATGGACTGCCCATCGCTGACGCCGAACTGGTGATTCAAAGTGAATGGTTTGATACGGCTGAAGCAAAACAGCTTGAAATCACGCCAACCGCTTTAAGCTGGCATGACGCAGATGGTGATGCCGTGATTAAAACCAACCAGAACGGCAGTGTCGCGGGAAAAATACCGCCTGGAGAATATCAAGTTACGATTAAAACCGCCGATCAGGATTTTGCTTTCGATTTGCCGCTCCGGCCTGCGGAAGATGTACAAATTCTCGTCACTTTTTTTGCCGATGATAGAAAACCATTGCTAAACATTGAAAGCTCCGCCACTGGAACCCTGGCAGGTTCTGAAGACGCTGTGGATGCAGTTCAGGAACAAGGTGAAGGTATATTTATCACGCAAATCTTGTCAACGGAGACCAAAAAGCCTGTCAAAGATGCTCAAGTATTTTTGAGCGGGCTGCAACAAAGACTGCGAACAGACGAGCAAGGACGCATAAAAACCGAAGTGCCGGCTGGAACCTACACCGTTTCAGTGCTGCATCCTGCTTACAGCAGCCAAACCAAAGAAGATGTCAGGGTTACGAAAGATCAAGAGACTGAACTAAGTTTTAATTTAACGCCGGCAGGGATAGAACTGGCTGAATATGTCGTACTGGAGCCTTATCTGGCCGGAACGATTACTTCCGTAATCGAAGAGCAAAAAAGTACTGCCGAGGTTGCGACAATTATGGGCGCAGAACAATTCAGCCGGAGTGGCGCTTCAGACGTCGCCAGCGCACTGACACGAGCTTCCGGTCTGACCTTAGTCGGCGGCAAATTTGTTTTTATCCGCGGCTTGGGTGAACGGTTTTCATCAACACTGGTGAATGGTGCGTCTGTTCCCAGCCCGGATCCGACCCGACGCGTCGTCCCCATGGATCTTTTTCCGACCAGTATTCTGGATAGCGTCATGGTACAAAAAACCTATTCTGCCGATCGGCCAGGGGAATTTGCCGGCGGCACGCTGGAAATGCGAACCAGGGGGATTCCAGACGAATTCTTCTTTAATTTCAGCGTAAAAATCGGTGCTAATACACAATCTACTTTTTCTGATTCATTGACATATAACGGCGGGAATTATGATTTCCTAGGCTATGATGACGGTTCGCGCCACCTGCCTGGTTCAATTGCCGACGCGACTCAAGATGGCAACCTATCACCGCAAACACCTTTTAATCCTGATGGACTCACCCCTTCTGAAATTGAGGGATTGGGCGAAGATTTGTCAGATGTATGGGATGTTGATAAAAAGTATCGAGGGCCTGACGCAGGTTTATCAACTTCCTTCGGCGATGTATTTCATGTCGGTAATTTCCGGATGGGTTATGTTGCGGCGGGTGGCTGGGACCAGGATTTCAGAAACCAAAACGAGATTAACCGGGAATTTGCATCGTCCGGCAACCAGACGGATGACAGTTTGCGGTTAACCCAGGACTTTGATGTCCAGCGATCATGGCAGGAAGTGCAACTAAATGGCTATGGCGCGGTCGAAGCTGAATATCTGGATAAACATCGACTCTTTGCCAATACAATGTTTTTGCGACAGACAATGGATGAAACCCGAATAAGCCAAGGGTTTACCGATGCCGAAGTAACCGATGTGCGCAGAACAAAACTCTGGTATTTCTCTAATCAATTATTATTGAACCAAGTCGGCGGCGGACATAAGTTCGATTGGGCCAAAGATTTAATGATTGACTGGTTATATACCAATGCAACGGCGAAAAGGGATGAGCCGAAAACGAGAGATTATCGTTATGACGAGAATGGTCAAGGTGATTTCTTTTTTTCCCGAAGAGCCGACAGCAACCAGACGTTATTTGGCGACTTAACCGATAAAGACACAAGCTGGCGGCTGGATGCAACGCTACCGATAGAATTATCCTCAAATTATCAGTTCTTGCTTCAGGGTGGCTTTATCGACCAAAGCAAAACCCGGGATTCAACGATTCAGCGCTTCCTCTTCTTTCCTGTCGGGCCCGATTCAAGAAATCAGGAAATTCTGTTACAGCCTTCCCTGGAGGATATTCTACAGCCTGAATATATTGGTCCAAACGGATTTCAATTGCGTGATTCGACGCGGCCAACAGATAGTTATAACGCCAAGCAAGACCTGTTTTCCTATTATACGAAGCTGGATTCGACCTTTTACGACAGGCTGAGAATCATCGGTGGATTACGCTGGGAAAACAATGATCAAACAGTTGAGACATTTCAATCAGTTGCAAACATAAATGAGCCGATCACTTCAGTACTCAAAAGAACGGATATGCTGCCTTCTGTTTCGGCAACCTTTAAGATTTCTGAAAAGCAGCAATTCCGGGCAGGCTTTAGCCAGACACTTTCCCGGCCGGACTTCCGGGAATTATCGCCAGCGCCATTTACCGACCCAAACACCAACCAGGAAACAAGAGGTAATCCGGATTTGGAGCAAACCGATATTACCAATTATGATGTGCGCTGGGAATATTACATGTCGCCCAATGAAAATTTACTCGCTGGTTTTTTCTGGAAAAATATTACCAGCCCGATAGAAGTCGTAACATTGCCCGGCGTCGCCCTGCAAACGTTTCAAAACGCCGATAAAGCAAAGCTGTATGGGTTTGAATTCGAATTACTGAAAAACCTTGACTTTGTACATCCTTATCTTGAGAATTTCTTTGTCGGCACCAATTATACCTGGTCTAAATCCAATATTAAGCTCACACCGGAGAATCTGCAAGCGCAAACGTCATCCAGCAGATCACTGCAGGGACATTCTCCACATATCTTCAATTTCCAATTTGGTTATGATAATCCGAGCTGGGGAACTCAGGCTACATTGCTATATAATGTGACCAGTGAACGTATTGTGGCGGTTGGCTTATTGGGAGCGCCGGATAAATTTGAACAACCGTTTAACCAGCTTGATTTTGTGCTGGGTCAAAATATAAACAAATGGCTATCGATGCGGCTTACCATGCGAAATCTGTTAAACGATAAATTCGTTGTGAAACAAGGTGATGAAATTACAAGAGAATTTAAAAGAGGGCGTCAGTTCAATCTGAGCGTTCGTGTCAATTATTAAGTTGAATACTGTCGATTGCGTCTTACGCTTAACGGCGGCTTGAAATATCCACTTGTTTACCCCATTATTTCGTGTTACATATTTTACGCTTTTGCTGTATTTTGTTGAGTTCAGTAAACTTATATTTACTCTAAGAGGTTATAAATGATGCGTTGGCAATTACAATGTCAGCAACGCGTACAGTCCGTGCGTGGATTTACATTACTTGAATTATTGGTGGTCATGGTGATTATTGGCCTGCTGGCCGCCTATGTTGGACCTAAGTATTTTTCACAGGTAGGAAAATCTGAAATTAAAATGGCACAAGCCCAGATTGACGCCCTTGAGAAGGCATTGCATCAATATCGTCTGGACGTTGGCAGTTATCCATCGAGTGATCAAGGACTTACCGCCTTGATGACATCGCCGGGCAATGATGCGCGATGGCAAGGACCCTATCTTTCAAAAACACCGCCTGCAGATCCCTGGGGAAATCCATATGTGTACCGATATCCCGGTGAGAACACGGAATTCGATTTATTTTCCTTAGGCCGGGACGGACAACCAGGCGGTGAAGGTGACGCAGCGGATATTACGAATTGGTAATTTATCGTAATGCGTTATGATGTTAAAGCGGTTTTGACAGGCCAAGGGACTGTTAGTCTAAAAGTTGACGCAAATAGCGAAGAGGAAGTACGTCAACAAATTGCCGCGCAGGGCGGGATGGTGCTAAGTATTCGGCGTAGTTTTTCTTCCTGGTCTCTTAACAAACGAAGCACGCGCTTTCCTTTAGTTCAGTTCAGTCAGGAGTTGCTATCGCTTCTGACCGCGGGGCTCAGTTTAGTGGAAAGTATTGAAACGCTGGCTGATAAGGAACATGATTCTGGCATACGTAAAATTATCCAGGAACTGCTTTCGCAGCTTTATGAAGGCGTAACTTTTTCTCAGGCACTGGAAGATCATCCGCAGATTTTTCCGGCACTGTATATCGCAACAATTCGCGCCAGCGAACGAACCGGCGATCTGCCCGAGGCTTTGACACGGTTTGTTAACTATCAAACACAGATGGAGCTAGTTCGCAAAAAACTGATTGGTGCATCAATTTATCCGGTTTTATTACTGACCGTTGGCTTATTAGTATCATTATTTTTGTTGGTGTTTGTGGTTCCCAAATTCAGCGCAATTTATGACGATATTGGTTCCGATTTGCCGTGGCTTTCTGTCCTTTTGATTAAATGGGGACAATTTGTCCATGAACGAGGCTGGGAATTGGCCGGTATCGCAATATTACTGATTAGTATTATTGCTTATACCGTGACACGCCCAGCATTTTGGGCGCATTTAATGCAATATTTATGGCGCATACCCGCGATTGGTGAACACATGCGCGTTTATCAACTCGCCCGCTTTTACAAGACACTGGGTATGCTATTAAGAGGCGGTATCCCGATTACAAAAGCGCTGGAAATGGTCAGTGGACTGCTACAATCTCATTTTCGGCCAAGGGTAGAAGCAGCGGCAACGCTTATACGGGAAGGAAACACAATTTCGAGCGCCATGGAAATGGAAGGGCTGACAACCGCAGTTGGCAATCGTATGTTACGTGTTGGCGAAAGAACCGGCATGATGGGTGATATGATGGAGCGTATCGGTAATTTTCATGATGAAGAAATTGCACGCTGGGTTGAATGGACGACCAAATTGATTGAACCGTTATTAATGGCCGTTATTGGTATTGTTATTGGCGGCATCATTATCCTGATGTATCTGCCCATTTTTGAATTAGCAGGAAGCGTCAATTGACCGAAACAACAACGCCAGCGCCAGCAACGCAACCCATTGAAATAAACCAACTTGGCAGGGTGCGCCAGGAAGCATTGAACCAGGGTGTTCCAGTGATACAAATACTGGAAGAGACCTATGGCCACTCTCCCGAAACCTTAATGGAGCAGCTTGGCCGGCTGCTGAGAATGCCGGTTTTAACAATGGAAACACTCCGCACGCTTGACCCGGCATTTGAGCTCCTGCCATTTGCTGAAGCTGCAAAACATGAATGCGCATTATTCTACAAAGACAACGAATATTTACTTGCCGTAAGTGACCCCTTTTCGCCAAAATTGCGATCATGGGTGGAAGAACGTTTTGACATCGGTGTGTTATGGCATCTGGTACATCCAGCTGATCTATCAGCATTTTTTACCCAGCAAGAAAAAAATATGCGCGCGATGGACAATGTATTGTCTTCCGCGGAACTTAATAATATTCAGGCGGGTGTTGAGGATCTATCTTTAAAAAGTATCAATGAAGGTACCAGCCAAGTGGTGCGGCTGGTACATTCCACACTCTATGACGCACATAAATCACAAGCCAGTGATATTCACCTTGAAATGGTTACAGGTGCATTGTCGATCAAATACCGGATTGATGGCGTACTGACTTCCGTGGGTGTAATGCAGGGCGCTGACTTGGCGGATCAAGTCATTTCACGTATCAAAGTGATGTCCGATTTGGATATCGCCGAACGTCGCATTCCGCAGGATGGTCGCTTCAAAGTTTCTATCCAAGGGCGTGAAATTGACTTTCGTGTTTCAATCATGCCAAGCATCTTTGGCGAAGATGCAGTTTTGCGTATTCTTGACCGCCAAGCGTTGTCCGATCATGTTGAGGGGTTAACGTTAAATCAACTTGGCTTTAATGCAACCGCGATTTCGAGCTTGCGTCGTCTAAGTTCGGAACCCTACGGCATGTTATTGGTTACCGGTCCAACTGGCAGCGGCAAAACAACATCGCTTTATGCGGCGATTTCAGAGGTCAACAAAGGGAATGACAAAATTATCACGATTGAAGATCCAATTGAGTATCAGTTGCCGGGCGTACTGCAAATACCCGTTAATGAAAAAAAAGGACTGACCTTTGCGCGCGGCTTGCGTTCGATTTTGCGCCATGATCCAGACAAAATAATGGTCGGCGAAATTCGTGATTCTGAAACTGCACAGATTGCGATACAGGCTGCATTGACCGGTCATTTGGTTTTTACCACGGTACATGCCAATAATGTATTTGATGTGATTGGCCGTTTCTCGCATATGGGCGTGGATCCTTATAGCTTTGTCTCCGCTCTGAATGGCATTGCGGCGCAACGACTGGTCCGCCTGTTGTGCAATCATTGCGCTGTAACGGAGCGCCCTGATGATGAATTGATCGCGGAATCCGGGATTAACGCTGATCAAGCCGCCAGCTACAATTTTCGTACTGGTAAAGGTTGTGGGCAATGCCGCGGCAGTGGCTACCGTGGCCGCAATGCCATTGCAGAAATACTGTTTTTAAACGATGAAATCCGCGAATTGATTGTTGCACAGGAACCAATACGCAAAATAAAAGACGCCGCCAGAAACAACGGTACCCGCTTTTTACGCGAGGCTGCTTTAGAAATGGTCAAAGACGGATCAACCAGTCTAGAGGAGGCGAATCGTGTCACAATTGTGGCGTGATCAACTGCAGGTTTTTTTTGCGCCTGAACGGGTCAATTTAGTTCGTTCGTCACGGGGTTACAAGCCGCAGAATATTGCAAATATATCTGCCGGATGCGATCGCCAACCAGACCGGAAGCACTGGGAAGCGCCGCTGCAACAACTGGCAACAATGCTTGACAGCGCTGAAAAAACAGAAATGACGATTACAATTTCCAACCATTTTATTCGATACGCTGCGTTACCGCCACAGGATGAGATCACGACACCGGATGAATTGGTTGCTTATGCCAATTTTCGTATGCGAGAGATTTACGCAGAGCGCGTTAACGACTGGATACTCAGTGTCAGCGCATGGAACCCGTCCAGTGGTGCCATTTGTGCCGCAATATCGCGTGATTTGCTAACACAGCTGCAGGAACTCGCAGAACGACACAGAATAAAACTAAAAGGTATCGTACCTTATCTGGTGTCCGCATTCGATCAATGGCACAAAATATTTGATGACCAGCGTACATGCTTTGTATTGGTCGAAACCGGTCGCTTTTGTATTGCATTGCTGGCCGATAATATCTGGCATGGTATACGCAATCAACGAATACTAAATAAGGTCGAGGATGAACTGCTTGCAGCACTTGATCAGGAAGCAATTTTTTCCGGTCATAAGGAAGCCGTTGAAGAAGTTCGCTTATTTGCACCGGAACATCCCGGACTCTCACTACCAGACAATTGCGGCTGGAAACTTGTACCCGTTCAAAACAGCGAAATACCTGCACCGGCATATTTTCCTTCTGTTACTACGGCCGGAGACAGCGAGGCGAATTCATGCGCCGTTTAAGACTAAAATTTCCGTATCCCGGGCAACAGTCGCAAATTATCGATTATTCATTATTCGCGATCGGGTTACTCGCACTCGTTTGCATGTTGTATCTAATAAAGCTATCCACAGAGAATATCAATTATTGGGAGACTCGCGTGGAACGTCTTGAAAAACAGCATCAGCCGAGTTTATCGCCTCGCCAGCGCACATCCCATCGCGGAAGAGATGCAAGTCAGCAGATCAGCCAGGAAATTCGTCAAGAAATAAAAAAAGCCAGCGAAATTATGGGTCAACTCAATTTACCCTGGGAATCTTTTTTTAACGCGATTGAGTTTGCAGCCAATAAGGAAGTCGCCCTTTTATCATTACAACCGAATGTCGCAAACCAAAATATTCGGATTAATGGTGAAGCAAAAAATATAGATGTTCTGCTTGATTTTGTCGAGGCATTAGAACGCGAAAACGTATTTGAAAAAGCCCATTTGCTTAATTATAAAATCAAGCAGGATAATCCACAACGACCGTTTATTTTTCTTATTACAGCAACATGGAATCAAGCAATTTGATCAGTAACCAGCTACAGGCACAGTTACGTCACATACTACCCCGGCTTCGCTGGGAAGCCTCACGGCTTGGTACCATAGGAAAAATTGGCCTTGGGCTGTTGGTTATTGCTGTTGTTCTCCTGTTTACAATGGTTTTTCCACAAGAAACAACAGTGCAGACACTCAAATCACGCGCAGAAACCTTGCAGGCACAACCTCTGTCTCAGTCCCAAAAAGCGTCCCGACCCACTCAAAAAATCAGTGATAATCAAGCACTACAAATTTTTTATGATTTTTTTCCACACATTGATTCTTCACCATTCTGGATTAGAGAATTAACAAAAATCGCAAAAAGTCATCGTGTTGAAATTAATAGTAGTGATTATCGCTTAGTAAAAGAAAAAGACGATAAGCTAGCGCGCTACGAAATGATTCTACCTGTTCGTGGTAGATACCCTCAAATACGGGCATTTATTGCCGATGCACTGCAGGAAGTACCCGCGATGGCGATTTCCGGCATGGTCATAAAGCGTGATAATGTCAAAACAGAACAGCTCGATGTCCGGCTTGAAATCAATCTTTATCTGGATGTATAAAGCACATGGAACCAGCTGAAAAAAAACGAAAATTGATGTTGGGCGGGGCATTATTTCTAACCCTGATTGCCGTCGTTATGGTTGAAGACGAAGAGAACCCGGCCGTCGATACAACAGAAACCATACAACCAACCCGATCGTCAACTGAAAAAAACCGCGTTGACATCAACACCATCGACGCGCTTGAGGTAGATCTGCTGGGGCAAAGAACGTTCAATGCCGAAGCAGGTGAGCTCTTCAAATCTACCTCGTGGACACCCGAACGTCCCAAAATATCGTTACAGCAGCAACAGGCTGAATTGGAGAAACAGCGCGCAAAAGCCAAGGCACCACCCCCAGCACCTAAACCACCGCCGTTGCCGTTTAAATATATTGGTAAAATTATTGATGGAAATAAAATACAAGTGTTCCTGGCTGATTCGGAGCAAAATTATGTGGTCAGGCTGGGTGGTCATATTGAAGACCAGTACCGCATCGATGCCATGAATGATGAAACGATTACCCTAACTTATTTGCCGCTCGATGCTAAGCAGACGCTCGCAATTAATCAAAATGAAGCAAGGAATACTCGATGAGAATAGTGAGATACGCGGTATTTATTGTGCTGTTAGCTGTAATCTCCGGCTGCGCGATTAATAATAAAACCTTTCGTACTAATAACTTGACTTTTGAAGAGGGACAGCAGCTGATCGCTGAAGGCAATTATGAACTTGGCTTGCAAAAACTGGAGCAAGCAGCGCAAGAAGAGCCTGATAATCTGGAAATACGCACGGTACTCTTTCGCGAACGTGATGAAATTCCAGGTCGGCTCGTGTTAGATGCCGATAACACTCTACTCTCCGGTGACCTGGAAAACGCCCAAATAAAATATCAACATATACTGGATTTGTATCCACGCAACGAAAGAGCGCAAGAAGGTCTGGAAGCCGTGAAAATGGAACAATATCATATTGCATCCGTTGAATATGCCAAACAATTGCTTGAGCTGAATGACATTACCGGGGCAGAAACTGCGGTCAGAGCCGTTCTTCAAGAAAATCCGATGCAACCGCATGCACGCCAGTTGATCAAAGAAATTAACACTTATATTGCCCGCGCGGAAAATACTGGGCTAACGCTTAAAACATCTTTTAAAAAACCGTTTACCATCGAATTTCGCGATACCGAATTAAAAACCGTATTTGAACTAATGGCAAAAACGGCAGGCATAAACTTTGTTTTTGATAAAGATGTTCGACAGGAAACTAAGATATCAATTTTCGTCCGTGATAATAATATTGAGGATGTACTGAACCTAATTTTGATGACCAATCAATTGGAATACAAGATATTGAATGAAAATTCTTTACTTATTTATCCCAATACGCCCGCTAAGCAAAAGGAATTTCAAGAATTGGTGGTGCGCAGTTTCCATGTTGCGCACACGGATGTAAAACAGATGGTCGCGATGGTAAGAGGATTGGTAAAAGCAAAAGATATTTATGTTAACGAACAACTGAATCTTTTTATTATGCGCGATACGCTGGAAGCAATCCGCGTCGTTGAAAGACTGGTAACGCTGAATGATCTGCCTGAACCGGAAGTCATGCT
>BQJA01000077.1 GCA_021604405.1 Nitrosomonas sp.
ACAATGGGTTGCATTCTTTACCACTGACCTTGATCTCACCGTCGAACAGATCATCGAATACTATGGCGCTCGCTGGAAAATCGAGGCCGGTTTCAAAGAGATCAAGCAGGAAATTGGAAGCATAAAAAGCCAAACCCGAACGCCACATGCCGTCACCAATCATCTCAACTTTTGCATGATGGCCACCGCCATCACCTGGATATACGCAGATCGCTTTGATAAAACACCGCAGCGTTGTTACGCTGTTAACAATCGAAGTTACTTCGCTTTCTCCGATGTTAGAAAACTGATTACTCAGGCCGCACTCGATAAAGATTTTGTTACCTTTTGCCCTAAGCCAGGCAAACCCGAACAAAATTCTCTCATCAAAGCATTATTGCAGATGGTCGCATAGGGAAAAAAGGGAAACTTCAGTTGACTCTTCTCCCGCACACAACAGTGACTGTGAACTTTGCACAGTTTTATGAAAACCGTTCCCTCCGCCTTGTGGCGGAGGTTATAGGGCGAAAAGCTATTTATTCATATCCGGATTCAAATTTTAATCGGCGGTAAAATTATTCACAATAACATGACCGCTGATCCACTGGTTAGCCGGAGCATCAATTTCATTTCTTCCCTGTTGATTCCCCAGGGTACATTGTCATGGCCAATCTCAGATCCATAAATTAAATTACCAGATATTAAACAAGTTGAGTATTTGAGAAGCAGGACAAATATCCTGAGAAAGATAGGTATTTGTTCACTTGCTTACCATTTATTCTAATTATAAAGTAACCATTGTTCTTATATGTTGAACTAATCCTGTCCGTAAATACTCTTAGTTTGTCGAAACATATAATAAATAACAGCTGATTAACTAGTATTCGTATTGCTTTTAATAATGTAAACAATTATCATATTTCAGTGTATGATAATAATGACTATTAAACCTGACAATTTAAATAACTGATGCTTTCATCGACTTGAAAAAATTTTTCCTCCGATTTCTTTTTGGCTTAATGATCTGCTGGCTTCCTTTCCAAGGGATTGCCAGTATCATCATGTTGAGCTGCGAGGAAATGACAGCCGATGCTCATGAACTGCATCATGACATTTTTCAAAAAGCTGACTCTGATCTAAATGATCTGCATCAGAAACTGTCTGCGACACAAAAAAATACGGCCTCGTCTTCTCTATGTCAGGGAAATACAATATGTCACGCAAATTGTGGCGCGAACATGTCTACCTCAGCTTCTTTAGTGTCTTCTATTAATAGGGATACTTTAAATCAACACTTATACCTCCCGAAATATTCTTTTGTCACTGGTACGCAGTACCGCCCTCCCACACAGCTAATCTTTTAATTATTAGGCTGCTGCTGCATTTGATCTGACGGCCAGATCGCAAATAATTGTACGGATCGTCTGTATTAGATCATAACGCATTGTGAAATAAGGTATTAGTCAGGTTATTACCAGGCTGTATTAAATTCGTCTTGGCCATTAATCTGCTAATGCTTGAAACAGTAAATTACTGAGATTTTTGAGCATGCCTTTGCCTTGCAGTGATTGTTCTGCATACCACTCTGTGACACCCGTTACCTTGAGTATAGCTAAACGTTCATCCATGCCTGCCTAATAATTCATTTAGCAATAAATTATAAAAAAATCATCTGGAGCAAACCAGATCACAATCAAATTTAATTATTTGTGCATTAACAGATAATTATTTATTACATGAGAGAGGTAGTGTTTTGAACAATTTATTATCGATAAACAATTATTATTACCGCCGTGGCGGTGCCGAAGTTGTGTTTCTAGAGCAGAATAAAATATTCGAAAATTTAGGATGGAAAGTCGTGCCATACAGTATGAAACATCCAAAAAACGAAGATTCAAAGTGGAATAATTATTTTCCCAACGAAATAGAATATGGCGCTCACAATGACTGGCGTAGTAATTTAACTAATGCATTTAAAATTATTTATTCTTGGGAAGCCAGAAATAAACTGCAATCTTTGCTCGATACTTTCGAGCCCGATATTGCGCATCTGCACAATATTTATCATCACCTTTCGCCTGCAATCTTGTCGGCATTAAAAGCTAACCGTGTGCCAACAGTGATGACGCTGCATGACCTCAAATTATTATGTCCGGCATATCTAATGCTTAATTCAAAAGGGATATGCGAACGATGCAAAGGTGGGCGCATTTACAACGTTGTGATCAATAAATGCATGAAACAGTCGATTCCTTTAAGTTCACTGATTTTCGCGGAAACGTTGACGCACAGGCTCACCAATCTTTATAAAAAGAATATCGATAAGTTTATAGTTCCCAGTAAATTTTACCGCGATAAATTTATTGACTGGGGCTGGGAAACGAACCGTCTGGTTCATGTGCCGAATTTTGTTGATGTGAAAATAGCTCGACCGGATTATACCCCGGGCAAATATCTCGTATTTTTCGGCAGACTCGCGCAGGAAAAAGGGGTAAGAACCCTCATTCAAGCCGCAAATGAAGCCAATGTTGAATTAAAAATAATAGGCAGTGGACCGCAGGAGGAAGAATTAAAGCTTCTGGCTGCTGGTTTGGGCGCAAACGTATCTTTTCTAGGCTACCAATCTGGCCACGCATTATATTCCATCATAAAAAATGCTAAGGCTATGGTGTTGCCCTCAGAATGGTATGAAAACGCACCCATGAGTATTCTGGAATCCTATGCGTTAGGAAAACCGGTCATAGGTGCAAATATCGGCGGCATTCCTGAACTTATCCGCCAAGGAGAAACAGGATTCACGTTTGAATCGGGAAACGTTGCAAGCTTATGCAACACTTTGATTAAAGTCAACGCGTTGAAAGATACAGCTATTGCGGCTATGGGGAGAGCGGCAAGAGAATGGGTTGAGAATGACTTCACCATTGAAAAATATTCGGAAAGATTGCAAAACCTTTATGCAGGGTTGCAGAAATAGTGCAGGACTAATTTTTTGCTGAAACCAGGATTTATTAAACATAGTTTATATGAATTAATTTAAAGCTTTGATATGTTTAGATTGCAAAAACGAACAGTCTTTTATTAAACGGAAATTTTACATCTATGGAGAAAAATATGAGCCATCACCTTAACCAAACAATCCGAGAGTGTATAGAAGCCTGTAATGATTGTGCGACAGACTGTTACAACTGTTTTTCACATATGGCCAAAGAAGCTAGTTCAAATGACTGTCCTGCCTGCTGTATTGATTGCGCTGCGATTTGCCGTTTATGCGCGGATTCTATGGCACGAAATAGTTCTTTTTATGAAGAAATCTGTCAACTATGCGCAAAAATTTGTGATTGGTGCGCCGAGCAGTGTGCAGCTCATGATATGGAGCATTGTCAGAAATGTGCAGAAGCCTGCCGCCGTTGTGCAAAAGCTTGTCGTGCTACGACAGCGTAAAGCTTAGGCTGTGGGTTTAGCACAAGCACTCGTTGCTTGAATCCATAACAATCATTTTTAAGTTATTGAAATTATTTAAGTGACAGGTTAATGCTAAATCCACAACATCTGTGTTTTTTGTTTATCCAGATTTAAATTTCTTATTGCATTAGGTTGCTCAAATTAAGGCATGATCAAAAAGACAGTTAACTACTGCGTTTCGGTTCACTTTCACTGTTTATTGAAACTTCACTTAATTACAATAATATTAAGTGTGGCTTCAGCCGGCGGATGTGCTGCCTCACACGATATACCGCAACAAGCTATACAGAATCAGTTGCGATTTGCAATAAGTCCGCCGCAGTCGAGTGATTCCGTCGAACAGTCCGCTCATTCATTACCCGCACCTACACGATTTGAAAACAACAGTGATGAATTTACAGAAAATAAACCAATTACATTAGCTTCATTAATGAATCGCGCCAGACAGCACAACCCAACATTGATACAGGCTTGGGCGCATGTGGAAGCTGAGCAAGCCAAAGCTCTGCAAGCCGGTTTGTATCCCAACCCGGTTATCGGTTATTCCGGCGATCAGATTGGTGTAAAAGGCACTTACGGAGAGTTTCAAGGCGGTTTCATCCGGCAGGAAATCGTCACGGCCGGCAAACTGGCACTAAGCCGTCAAAAATATTTAGCTCGTGCGACTGCAGCTGAACATCAATCGTTGATGCAGGAATATCGGGTCATGAACGGTGTGGTTATACAGTTTTATCGCCTACTAGGCTTTCAGGAGCGGGTCCATATTCAGCAAGAATTACTAAAAAGCTGGCAAGATCATCTGATTACCGTTCAAGAAATGTTTAATGTTGGCCAAGCGAATGAAGCGGATCTCCATCAGGCGGCAATACAGCTTCAGCAGCAGCAGTTAACTATGCAGCGCGTCGAGAATGAATTGATGCTGGAAAAAGAGCGGTTAATGACTGTTGTTGGCACCTCATTGCCTTCAACAGCGTTTGAAGGCAGTTTAATGGAAGATGAGTCGCCTTTGGAATTCGAAGAATCACTGCAACGGTTGCTGCAGGAAAGCCCGGAACTCGCTCTGGCTCGCGCCAATGTGGAATCCGATAAAATTACGGTGGAACGAGAGCGTGTGGAACCGATACCCAACTTAAATGTGCAATTGGCTAGCGGTTATAATAACGTCGCTAATGAAACCGTTTTTGGGGTGCAGGCATTTGTAGAAATACCGGTATTCGACCGTAATCAAGGCACAATAAAACAGGCCTACGCCGATCTGGCTAGACAGGAAGCCGACGTGGAATTGACGGAATTGCGGTTGCGCCGGATGCTGGCAGAGCAATTTCAGCAATACCTTACCTCTCTTCAGCATGTCAATAGCTACCAGGAGGTGATATTGCCCGAATCGGAACAACGTTATAAAACACAGTTACAAAGCTATCAAGCGGCGCGTGAAACCTGGCCGGCCGTGCTGGAATCTCAGAGAGACTATTTTAACAATCGAATGCAATATATAGATCAGCTGATCACGTTACGCACCAGCAGAACCGCTATTGAAGGTTTCCTGTTAACCGATGGCCTGCAAGGACCGCAGAATGTAACGCCTCCGGGCCATATTGATGCCATTCCAAAACCAAGATAAGTGTAAGCATCAATACATTAATGTTATCAATCACAATAACGAGGAATCGTAATGAATAACAATGTGACGCGCCGACAAGTGTTGTTCACTGGTGCTGCCGCTGCTGTCGGATCTATATCTCCCCGGCTGGCCAACAGTGAAATCCTGAATCTGAATAATTCACAACCCCACAACGAAGCAGTTGATCATCAGGCGAAAGCGCAACAGACTGCTCGTGATTCCAAGTTTACAAATTATTCACGTTACCGCCCCAGTTTTGGCGGTCCGCCTGATTCGGATAAATACTTAGGCAAGCTGGTTCCCGGTCTTAGAAAATCCGGACTTGAACCCGTTCCATTTGAAACTCCTGATCTGGATAAACTGGCGTGGAAAATGGTCGATGGTGTAAAGCAATTTGAGCTTCGGTGTACCCCGGTCAAACAAGAATTTCTACCTGGAAAGTATATGAATGTTTGGGGGTTTAATAACAACATGCCGGGTCCGACAATCGAAGCTTTTCAAGGTGACCGGATCCGTATTATTGTTCACAATGAACTGCCCGAGCCGACTTCAGTTCATTGGCACGGCTTGGAATTGCCTGTGGAATTTGACGGTGTACCTGGGGTAACTCAGCATTTGATTCATCCTGGAAAAAGTAAAACCTACGAATACGAGCTGCATCAAACCGGAACATTTTTCTATCACAGCCACATTCCAATGCAAGAAGCCTTTGGCATGGTGGGATTTCTTATTATTCACCCAAAAGTAGCGTTTGATCCGCCGGTGGACCGTGATTTTGGTCTGATTTTTCAGAATTTTTTCATTCCGCCCAATTCTGATACAGCCGATTCGATGCGCATGGATTGGAATTGGCATACCATCAATGGACGCAGTGGGCCTTACACCACACCGATGGTATCTAAACATGGCGAGCGGGTGCGCGTACGATTGCTGAACTTCAGTCCAATGCAACATCATCCGATACACTTTCATGGTCATACTTTCTGGTTGACCGGCACGGAAGGCGGCCGTATTCCTACCAGTGCCTGGATACCAAGAAACACCACTTTGACGGCAGTCGCGATGGCACAGGATTTTGAATTTATCGCTTTTAACCCGGGCGACTGGATCTTTCATTGTCATATGGTGCATCACATGATGAATCATATGGTACCCCAAGTCGGACCCCACATTCGGGGGGAGCAGGATATATCACAATATCTGAATTCCTTACCCGGTCGTCCAACTGCGAATTCGGCGCTGGAAAAACCGGCTTTTAAGGTACCAGGTTACCCGCAGAAAATGCAGAGTATGTTTATGAACCAAAAGACATTAAAGAAGATTAATGGTAAACGGGAAACGCGAGGAATGCGAGAAAACTGGCACATGGGGGTTAAAGGATTAATGACCGTACTGCGTGTTTTACCTGACGAATATTATCACCGCGTAATGCATAGTGATGAAAATATTGCGCCTGGTGAAATATTTGAAGCAATTGCCAGAGGCAAATATAGCACCTACTCGTCTTCGAAATAACACTATAAAGTGACAACAATTCTTAAATGAATACCGGAATGCAGACTTGGCATTATGCAGCAAACACTTCTCTCGGACTTTTCTGGATGGCGCTTTGGGCCTTTGGACTTGGACTTGGACTTGGACTTGGACTTGGACTTGGACTTGGACTTGGTTATTTGATCTCAAGCATGATTCAGGTGTTAGTCACACGAAAACGTATGAAACAGCATATGGGAGATACAGGCGCCAAAAGTATTTTTCTGGAAAGTTTCTTCGGTTTTATATCAAGTTCCTGCTCATTTGCAACGCTTGCCACAACCCGCTCATTGCTTACTAAAGGCGCCGGTTTAATTCCTTCTCTTGCATTTCTCCTGGCTTCAACGAATCTCGTTATAGAACTTGGAATTGTAATTGCAATTTTTCTAGGATGGCAGTTTGTCGTCGGCGAGTATATGGGCTGGCTGTTATCAATCCTTTTAATGTGGGTTGTAGTCCGATTTACTCGTTCCAAGCGTTTGGTTGAAGCAGCGAGAAAACACGCACGAGAGCAGGAACACTCTTCAAAGAATAACGATATCCCTGACTGGAAAAAACTGACTACCAGCCGAGAAGGCTGGCGGCAGGTGACCGACCGCTATATTATGGAATGGAAAGTGGTATGGAAAGACGTCACCGTCGGTTTTACCGTAGCTGAAATTATTGCAGTTTACGTCCCAGAAGCCTTTTTTCGAATGTTTTTGTCGGAAGTGGCACAGATGACCCTCAATTCTGGCAGATCTTTTTACAAAGCTTAGTCGGACCGGTCGCCGCATTTTTTACATTCATTGGCTCGATGGGGAATATTCCACTTGCTGCTGTCTTGTATAGTAATGGAGTCAGTTTTGCCGGCGTCATGCCGTACATCTTCTGAGGGCTAGTGACTGGGCCACAATGGCGTAACCAGTCATTGTCAAAAAGCTTTATTATTCAAGTTACGAGCGACCTGAATGCACTAAGCAGGGGTCGTCAAAAAGTAGGCCGCATTGACTGAAATTATTGGCATCACGTAGGCACGCATATCGCCAGCAAATATCGATTTATTACGAATTGAAGCCGCGGCATGTTGATGGTTGAGCTGTTTGGTCTGAGAGATCGGGAAAATTGTGCTTGAAATCTACTCAATTGAAACTATATGATCCATAAGTGCTGTTGTTACTGAAAAAATGCCCCAGCGCTTACCGGACCGGTTAATGCTGATCATCCCTATTCATTCCATTTAAAAACAACTTGTCCAATAGCCTGATAAAAACATGACAAAACCGGCATCGGTTAACTTGGTAACCGCTCGACAGGTCCGGATCACGAGGACAGAATTCATGGAGATCTTATCAAACCAAAGGCAGGAGTACGCAATGGAAAAAACACTGGTTATTGTCGCTGATGAACACAAGGCACGTTTTTTTACCAACAAAGATGGAAAAATTTTTCTAACGGAAAATGAAGACAAGGTAAATCCGGAAGCTCGTGCGCATGAACGGGATTTAATTACAGACAAACCGGGGCGGACTTTTGATCGTGCCGGTAGTGGCCGTCATGCAAAGGAACCACAAATTGATCCAAAGACTCAGGAGGCTTGGTCCTTTTCTAAATCCATCGCAGAAAAAATCGAACAAACAAGAATCGAACAGAAGATTAAGCGGCTCGTATTGGTTGCCGAACCCAGATTTCTGGGGATGTTACGACAAAAACTGACTCACGAGTGTGAAAAATTAATCTGGAAATCTTTTGATAAAAATCTGACTAAAGCCGACATTAAGATAATTGAAGAGGAAGTGTTTACGTTGCGCTGAAAATTCGTATGGACTCACTAAGAATCATACTGTTATTTAATAACTCGGCACTGAGAAAAGTTGTTTACCAGTGGGCTGTCGATAGACATAAATCCAGCTCCCTACGGCTTCCACAGTGAAGGCTGTCGTATACAACGATACCGCTGGATCGTTCGCATTCCCAAAAAACAAGCACATCTGTTTATCCCAGTCCGATATTTCATGCCAAATCAATAATTACGATTTCCATCACTTATTAAGGAGGAAAAATTATGGTGCAAGTTTTTGGAATCAATCATGTTGCGCTGGATGTTAACGACCTCGAAAAAGCCATCGCATTTTATACTGACATACTGGATGTGAAGATAATGAAACGGATGAAAAATGGCGCTATGCTGGATTTAAATGGCCGGTTTGATTTTCTTGCACTATTTGAAGATCCTTCGATTAATCCGGATAGCCCGAAGGATGGCCACTGGGGAGTCGTGGTTGATAATCTTGAAACGGTGAGAAAACGTGCTGAAAAATGGAATCTGACGTTTTATTCCGGTTTCGAATGTGACTTCAGAGATCCATTCGGTTACCGTTTACAAGTGATTCGTAAGGCAGATATTAGCAAACCGCCAACCCCTTATGGTCCCGAACAGACCGAGTCCGCTAGAAGCACCTGATATCGTTTAAGTACACATAAAATATTCTTACTTTGCAGTTGCTCACAGATCATTCCTGCATTGAATACACCTATACGGACCACATGTTCAGCTGTCAAAAACACAAACAACCCAGCATATTACCGAGAATTATTTAATTTTTCTGATGCACAGCTACCTGTGCATCAGATCAAAACAAGAAACTGAAATAATACTGATTAACTTTTTTCCGATTCTCTGTGACTGGCGTATAAAAGTGCCAAAGCCGCTGAAGCCAGCCTTGCCTGGCGGCCACTGGAACGGCTGGTTAGAATAACTGGAATCTGCGCGCCCACAACAATTCCGGCAGCATTATAGCCAGAAAGAAATTTCATCTGTTTGTACAGCATATTACCTGATTCCAAATCGGGCACAATCAGAATATCCGCATCGCCGGCAACTTCAGAGACGATCTGTTTTACTTCAGCTGCCGATTTGGAAATAGCATTATCAAAAGCCAGTGGTCCATCAACAATGCCGCCGGTAATATACCCCCGATCCGCCATTTTACACAATGCAGCAGCCGCGACGGTTGAGGGGATGTCTTCCGTGATTCTTTCCGTGGCAGACAGAATTGCAACTTTTGGCACGCCAAACCCACCGGCACGGAATAAATCTATCGCATTCTGCGTTATATCTTTTTTATCTTGCAATGTTGGCCTTATGTTGACTGTTGCATCGCTTAACCACAGCGGCTTACAGTAATTTTCACCGGGTACGTCAATGACAAAAACGTGACTCATACGCCGGTCTGTGCGCAATCCATTTTTTTTATCCATAACCAACCGCAGCAACTCATTGGTGTGAATATGGCCTTTCATCAATGCATCAACTTTACCTTCCCGCGCCATGTCAGCAGCTATCTGCGCCGATTCGTAGCTATATTTTGTTGCAATAATTTCGAAATTCGAAATGTCTAGAGAAGATTCTTCAGCGGCCTTGCAGATACTGCCTTTTGGCCCAATCAAAACAACTTCTAACCATTTTGATTTCGCTTCGTGCGCAGCCCCCGCTAATGCGTTACCGCTGACAGGATGCACCACCGCAACTCTCAAAGGTTTTAGACGGTCTTCGCACCCGGCGATCAAATCGCGATAAAAAGGAACATCGATTGCGTCTTCCGTGCATTTGGGAAATTTCTGTTGAGACATTTCACATAAATTCTCTCTGCAAAGGTAACGTCTGAACGACAAGACATACGTTATTTTAACTACAACCGATACAAGGTCCTTGCCATGACATGTCGAAACAGTGCTGCCATGTTCACTTTTTTCTCACTATGGGGATTCTTCATTGTAGCCATAAATGTAAATAGCGTCTTGACAAGCTCTCGTCACTGCTGATGCAGACTGCCCAATAACTTATCGAAAGGTTTAATGAATTTTTGTACGCCTTCTGCTTCCAGTTGCTCGCTGACCGCATCAAGATGAATATCTAATTCGGCAAGCATGCCCGGCAAGGCATAGGCCCCATCTAGTTCCTGTTCAATTCGCAAGGCGGGTTGGCCATGATCACGATAAGCCGTCAATGTCTGCGGCGGCATCGTGTTGACGGTTTCTCTGCCGATCAAAGCTTCAATATATTTGATATCGCTGTAAGCGGGATCCTTGGTACCGGTACTCGCCCACAACAGGCGCTGTGTTTGCGCCCCTTTCTCAGCCAATGCCTGCCAGCGGCTACTCTCTTTCCACTCCAGATAATGTTGATACGCAAGGCGTGCACAAGCTACGGCAGTTCGGCCACGTAATGATTGTGCCGACGCAGCAGCCTCAGTTTGATTGCGCTTATCCAGTTCTTTGTCCACCAATACATCAATACGGCTCAAAAAAAAACTCGCAACCGAGGCAATATGATTAAGTGGCTTACCCTGTGCAGCACGATTCTGCAGGCCGTCCGTGAATGCATTGACCACTTCTCGATAACGCACCACACCGAACAGCAAGGTAACATTGATGTTAATTCCGGCAGCGATAAGTTGTTTAATCGCCGGCAAGCCTTCACGGGTCGCGGGCACCTTGATCATCACATTAGAGCGGTCGAGTGCTGTCCATAGCCGCTTGGCTTCGGTGATGGTGCCATCCGTGTCATATGCAAGATGGGGCGAAACCTCCAGGCAGACAAAACCATCACGGCCACTAGATTCATCATAAACGGGGCGAAATAAATCAGCGGCATGCCGCACATCCTCTAATGCCAAGGTTTCATATATCTCCATCGCACCGGATCCATTACGGATAAGCGTCGAAACTGCCTCATCATAGTCATCATACTCAATGATTGCCTTCTCGAAAATGGCCGGATTGGAAGTCATGCCCGCTAACCCGTCTGCTGCTATCATTCTGGTAACTTCACCGCTGTCGAGAATATTGCGCCGTATGTAATCAAGCCACACACTCTGACCGAGTTTCTTGATCTGCTGTAATGAATTTGTCATGAATACCTCCTTTGTCCCTGGTTATTGCGAATTTCTATGTATTTTTGCCGTACCTGACCACCACTGGATAAGTTGATTTTCAACTGGAATATATGCATCCGGATGATACGCAACAATGCGCGGTGTGAAATCGGTGTAAGGGCGTGTGGTATGCACACGGCATTTATAACGATACCCATTCAAACTGCCCGGGATGCTGGCGCCACGTTGCATGACCTCACAAACTGGCGCTCCCTTTTCCACAGGATCTGCATAGACTTGCACCTGAATAAATTCAGGTAGAATTTCTCCCAGATAAATCAGCACTTCAAATGTCAAGCCGCCTGTCTCTTCAGTTACTGTTAAATCACTTAAACGTGCCTCATGCCAATACCGTGTTATCTGCTCACTCCACCAGTGAAGCTTTTTGGCAACTTCCCCGCCTTGAGCTGTCCGTTGCCGGAAGCTATCAGCAGCAGGAAGATAGAGGTTTTCGACATATTCCCGAACCATCCGATTGGTACTGAACTGCGGTGCGAGACGGGCCATGCTGGCACGCATCCGGGCAACCCAGGCGCGAGGTATACCGGCTGAATCGCGGTCATAAAAGATCGGCACAATTTCCTCCTCTAACAGACGATAGAGCTGATCGGCCTCCTTCCCGTCCCAATCTGACTCGACATGCTCCTTACCATCACCCAGCGCCCAACCGACCGCCGGTGTATAGGCCTCAGCCCACCATCCGTCCAGTTCCGAAAGATTCAAGCCGCCGTTAGCCAATACTTTCATGCCACTGGTTCCACTGGCTTCCCACGGACGGCGTGGCGTATTGATCCAAACATCAATACCCTGCACTAATTCCTGGGCTAAAGCAATATCATAATCTTCAAGAAACACCATATGCTTACGGACTGTCGGATGAGCAGCAAATTGCGCCCATTCTTGAATGAAGCGTTTTCCAATGTCGTCAGCCGGGTGGGCCTTGCCTGCCACGATAATCTGCACGGGCCGATCCGGGTCAGTCAACAGTCGAATGAGGCGCTCGGGATCGTGCAGCAACAGGTTGGGACGTTTGTAAGCGGTGAAGCGTCGCGCGAATCCGAGTGTGAGCACATTTGGATCCAGAATCTGATCGACTTGTTTAATGATATTTGCCTCTATCGCGCGATGACCCAACTGTAGTCGAAGTCTTTGTCGCGCATGATGCACGAGGTCTGCACGTTCCTGCCCGCAAAAATTCCAGAGAATTTCATCATCCAGCGCCTCAATTGCAGTGGCAAGTGTATCTTCAGCACTAAGCCAACGGTCCTTGCCACAGGTATCTGTCCAAATTTTATCCGCCCATGGCGAGTCCCATGACGGCACATGCACACCGTTAGTCACATAAGTTACCGGCACTTCATTTTTAGGCCAGTACGGATAAAGGTGCTGGAAGATTCCCTGGCTAACCTCGCCATGCAAGCGGCTTACGCCATTTATTCTGCCGCATGTCCGTGCAGCCAGAAAAGCCATATTGAACGTTTCACCACTGTCTTGCTCATTACTGCGGCCCAGAGCCACTAACAATTCAGGTTCCACGTCCAGGCCCTCGGCGTATATCAGTCCATACTTTGCGAGCAGGTCGAGAGAAAAGATATCAAAACCGGCTGCTACCGGTGTATGGGTGGTGAATATATTACCTGGCCGGGTCGCCCAGAGCGCCTGCCAAAAACTTATCTGGTGTTTTTCCTTAAAGCACCTTGCTCTCTCCAGCGTAACGAATGCCGCATGTCCCTCATTTAAGTGGCAAATATCAATCTTAAGTCCTAATGCTTGAATTAAGCGCCAGCCACCAATTCCCAACGCAATCTCTTGTATCAGGCGCATTTCCTCCCCGCCGCCATACAGTTTGCCGGTTATGCCGCGGTCGAGTGCACTGTTCAAGGGATCATTACTATCCAGCAGATATAAACGAATCCGACCGACCTGTGCTTCCCAAACATGTAAACGAACAATGCGCCCAGGCAATTCAATGGGTATATGTAACCAGGCACCATCATGGCTCAACACCGGACGCAGCGGCAGACTGCTGGAATCATTATAAGGATAGACCTCTTGTTGCCACCCAGTCGCATCCAGCACCTGCCGAAAGTAGCCTTCCTGATACAAAAGTCCGATACCCGTGACTGGAACAGCAAGATCACTGGCCGCCTTAAGAAAGTCGCCCGCCAATACACCAAGACCACCCGCGTACAAAGGTAAAGCTTCACCCAGGCCAAATTCCATACTGAAGTAAGCAATCCCATTTAATTTAGCATCAACATGAACTTCACCGAACCACCCACAGCTTTCACAATAGTTATTACGTGCCTTTGTCAAATAATCGAGGTGATTTTTAAACTGCACATTCTGATTTAATTCTTCAAGGCGTTCACGCGACAGGTTTTGCAAAACAACAAAAGGATTCCCGCTCTGTTCCCATAAATGGGGATCCATTGCTTCCCATACTGCATCGCCAGCATGGCTCCAGCTCCAGCGCAGGTCCGTTGCCAGATTTCCAATTTGCTCTATCAGTGGGGCAAGGTCAGCAGGCAAATCCTGTGAGAAATGAACCATTGAACGAGGTAATTTCATGACCTATGTAATGAGTTATTCGATAAATATCACCATTTATCAGCAACATGTCGTTGCGGGGTGTTTGATTACCTTGTTTCTGATGTCTAAGATATTGTAGAAACAATCTTAAAACTTGCTTGCGCTAGATTCAGACTGCAATTTTTAAAATCAATGAATCAATATCATCTGTAAATTAAAACCGTCGCATTACATAATCAACAACCGAATGTTGCGCACGCAGCAGTATCTGCCGTATATCACCGCAACGGGATAGGATTCCGTAAAGTAAGACGCGATTATTTTTTCAATTTATCAAGCTCTTAAATGTATACCTGTATCCGCCTCGTTACCTATCACCGTATTGATCGCCGAAGATTCTGCCTAATCAGGTTGATTTGAGATACTTCAGCATTGTTTCGGCGCCTGAAATATCAAATGGGTCATCGGGGCAGTTATCCAAATAACCCGGCTCAATAAACATTTTTTCAATTTTCTTGTCCTGAACCACCATAGAATAACGCCATGAACGCATGCCAAAACCTAAGTTTGATTTATCGACAAGCATGCCCATCTTCCGTGTAAATTCGGCATTTCCATCGGGCAGCATAAATACTTTATCGACCCCAAGATGCTTGCGCCACTGATACATTACAAACGCGTCATTGACAGACAAACATATGACGTCATCAATGCCTAATGCTTTAAATTCATCAAAGTGTTTCTCATAACCAGGCAAATGCGCAGTCGTACATGTCGGGGTAAACGCGCCCGGCAAAGCGAACAACACAATATGCTTATTCTTGAAAATATCATCCGTTGTCACATCCTGCCAACGAAATGGATTATCGCCGCCAATTGACGCATCGCGCACACGGGTTTTAAATGTTGCAATAGGTACCTGCCATTGCTCTATCATCACTGCCTCCAGGTTCAATGTATTGTTTTTCAGTCAGAAAACTGAATCCGCTGTTAACTAAAACAGACAAAACGAATCGTTGCCGGTGATCTATGTTGGTTTTGTTTTACGTCCGCCGGCAACGTTCTAAGCGAACCTTATTATTTATCTACTGTGAATCTTGTCCTCTATTAATAACCATGGCCATGACCATGTTTCTTTTTCATCATTTTACGCATTTCATCTTCATCTATGAAACCATCATTATTTAAATCTTTCTTGTCAAACATTGCCTCATGATGTTTGAAAAACTCGTCCTTGCTAATTTTTCCATCCCCATCAAGGTCGACGTCTGACATTTTGGGATGCTTATGTCTTTTTTTATCGGATTTCGCATCCTCATGACTTTCCTGCGAACCATGGCTCCCATGCGGTGAGTCTTCAACAGCTTCAGTCTTGTCTGCATAGGCAAGCATAGAATCAGTCTTAGCAGCCTGATGCGGCCCGGATAAAAGCGTATTCGTAGCGGAGATCGCTGCTGTACTGAATACAGTCATAGACAGAGCACTAATAACAACAGGAATCATTTTTCTTTTAATAAGCATTTTTCTTCCTCCTAGGTTAAGACCATCAACATCAAACAAAAAAATACCAGCGAACCATTTCCAGCCTGCCGCTTGTTTAATACTAGCGCTTTGTTATATAGAAATATTTCAGTGATATTTTTATCTGAATATTCATTTCTCTGAAAATTGTAGCGTGGCATGTATGAGAAAGATCTTTCTTCCCACCAATTTTAGTGACAAACTACATAAAAAAAGTTCCTCAACGTTAAAAATGGGACGGGGAGTTCTGTCGCATAAGCGATTTTGTACTGGATTTAACGAGCAGATTGAATCGCTGAATCGCGCGTGTATAAACTTTCAAGCAGTTGGCAATGCATCGCGCCTATAGAATGTCCCGTACTAAAGCGCATAACTGAACATTGACTGAGCAGCACAATCTGGCTTAGGGTTGCGTAGGTTTCGAATTTAAGCGCGGAGAAACTGATTAGAATGGTTAATGATGCGGCACCGCCAGTGCTTTTACCGGTTCTTTTCGGATATACAATAAACAAACATCATTGATTAAAAATCTTCGCAATGAATGAGTTACGGATTAATCACAATTATCTATTTTTGCTGGAAAAACAAGGAGGTTTCAATGCAGATCGGTATGATTGGTTTAGGGCGCATGGGGGCGAACATGGTTCGCCGTTTGACAGGGGACAGCCATGAATGCGTCGTTTATGATGTCAATTCAGAGGCAGTTGAGAAACTCGCGTTACCCGGTGTAATTGGCACACGTTCGCTTGAGGAAATGGTCAATCAGTTGGCCAAACCGCGCAAAATCTGGCTGATGATTCCCGTTGCGCTGGTCGACCAGTTGCTGACAAAACTGGTGCCACTCCTCGAAGAAAACGATATCGTTATTGATGGCGGCAATTCTCATTATCAAGATGACATCAGGCGAAGCAAGGAACTGGCGCAGCAAGGAATTCATTATCTGGATGTTGGAACAAGCGGAGGAATAAGCGGCCTCGAGTATGGATACTGCCTGATGATTGGTGGTGAAAAAGCCATTGTTCAGCAACTGACACCGGCATTCGTCACACTGTCTCCCGGTATTGATGCGGCCCCGCCAACGCCGGACCGGCAATCGGACGTTAGCACAGCTGAGCATGGCTATCTCCATTGCGGCCCTCATGGTGCCGGACATTTTGTCAAAATGGTTCATAATGGAATCGAATATGGTGTGATGGCAGCATACGCTGAAGGGCTGAATATTTTACATAACGCAAATATTGGCAAACGAACCCATGACTTGGACGCTGAAACAACGCCACTGCGCAACCCGGAGTATTACCAATATGACCTGGATCTTCCCGAAATAGCGGAAGTCTGGCGCCGCGGCAGTGTGGTCCGTTCATGGCTGCTGGATCTGACGGCTTCAGCACTGCAGTCAGATCCGGGCCTGGACAATTTCTCAGGCCGGGTATCTGATTCAGGTGAAGGACGATGGGCGCTTGAAGCGGCGATCGATGAAGCAGTGCCGGTTCCAGTGCTAAGTGCCGCGCTGTATGAACGCTTCAGCTCACG
>BQJA01000078.1 GCA_021604405.1 Nitrosomonas sp.
CCGCCTTCTCCGCCTTCTCCGCCTTGGCCCCGTAATCCGTCTAGATTTTCACTTGCAGGATGTAATCTATCAATAGCGATAAAATCATCTCCATCGCCACCAACAATAACATCATTACCTCGCGCCCCTTCAAGCTTATCATTGCCAGAATCACCCGCGATATAATCGTTTCCGCCGCTGCCTAAGACGGTATCATCTCCATGCCCTGCAGAAACAATATCGCCAAATAAATCACTGCTACCAAAATTAAGCGCGGGATTGGAAGACGCCAGTCCAGCAATAATATGGTCATTTCCTGCGCCACCTTTGATCGTATCCCGCCCCATATTGCCTTCTAGATGATCGTCGCCCATTCCACCTGTAATCTGGTCATCACCACGACCACCTGTAATGGTGTCATCACCAGCTAAACCATGGATACTGTCATTATTGTCTGTTCCACGAAGCGTATCATTTAACGAAGTCCCTATAATATGCATACTACTATCTCCAAAATAACAAAAAATAAATAGGAGCCATCCTATCTTATAGCCATTGCCCTCATGATTATTATCAATAGCACTAACGCTAACTAAAAGTTTAATGCTAATGAGAACAATTTGCGATAATAAATTAGTCTATTTATAATTACAACAAGATTTACAGTTTCTATTATCTGAGAAAGACTAACGAAAGAAAGTTATTTCTTTTATATACCATGAAGTTAATATAAGCTATCAAGCATTATACTTGCCAAAAATACTTCCCAAAACCCTGAACAATTATCATTACATAAGTTAATAAAAGCCGGTCACTTACTGACCGGGATGGGCTTTATTATTGACATACATAAAAAAAACCTGATAATTCACGCAAAACAAAATTCAAGGAATAGCAAAAATGATGATAAAGATATCCAACTTGCTGCCACCAGACGAGATTAGTGCAATCGCTAAACAATTAAATCCCGCTGATTTCATTGACGGCAAAGTTACAGCAGGGTGGGCGGCAAAGAAAGTAAAAAATAACAGCCAGCTTGACAGCAAATCTAATTACGGCAACAACATCAAAGACCGACTCAAGAAAGCTTTAATGAATCATCCCAAGTTTAAAGCTGCGGCCATGCCGAAAACAATACATTCAATCATGATAAGCCGTTATGAAGAAGGTATGTCCTACGGCGCCCATGTTGATAATGCATTTATGAACAACAACTTACGATCAGATATTTCATTCACTATTTTTTTGAGCTCACCACAGGACTATGAAGGAGGAGAGCTTATCATTCAGGAAGCGGAGACTGTTCGAGCGATCAAACTAGATGCCGGCTCCGTAATCCTCTATCCGTCCTCAACACTACATCGCGTTTCACTCGTTGAAACCGGTGTTCGATTAGTGGCGGTAGGATGGGTGCAAAGTCTGTTTCGCGACCCAGCCCAAAGAGAAATTATTTACGAACTTGATTGCGTCCGCCGCGCCATTTTCAATTCCAATGGAAAAACGCACGAATTTGATTTAATTTCCAAGTCGATGACCAATTTAATGAGACAATGGGCAGACTAATAATCTTGATAAGGCATTATTTTACCAGAACAAAAGCTTTAAACTTGATAAACCGCTCCCAGAATTCGTGCGCCACTAGCCCCAGTCACCGCAGACAGATTACCCGGTAACCCTAGAATTGTTTGCCTTGCCAGCCAGGCAAACGCATAACCCTCCACCCAATCAGCATCGACACCCAGCGCATTCGTCAACGCCACTTTTCTTCCAGGCAAGGCTTTTATTAAACTGGAAAGCAGCAAGCTATTTCGCGCGCCACCGCCACACAGATAAGTTTCTTTCGCAGTTGGGCAATAATTACTGATTGCGTCAGCAATTGTCTGTGTTGTCAGTTGCAATAATGTTGCCTGAACGTCCTGCGGCGATTCATTACCCATCAGGTTACTTTCCAACCAACGCATATTAAACAGGTCTCTACCTGTACTTTTAGGCGGCGAAAGTGAAAAGAACTGGCACGCCAACAGTTTCTTCAGTAACGCAGGAACAACCTGTCCGGTGGCTGCCCACGCCCCTTCCTTGTCATAAACCTGACCGGTATGACGATGACACCAAGCATCCATCAGTAGATTCCCCGGACCACTGTCAAAGCCGATCACTTCGTTCCCCGGCTCGAGGCTGGTTAAATTGGCAATGCCACCAATGTTAACAATAACGCGATGACAATCAACAGAACCAAAAAAAGCTTGATGAAAAGCAGGCACCAGCGGCGCTCCTTGTCCGCCTGCCGCAATATCACGGCTTCTAAAATCGGCGACAACGGCAATCCCGGTCCGCTCAACCAGCAGCGCGGGATTCACCAACTGAATCGTGTATCCGTTTTCCAGGTCAGGACAATGCCGAATGGTCTGACCATGACAACCGATCGCACCAATGTTCTCGGCGACCAGATCAATGTTCTTAAGCAGCCCCTCAACAGCGTTGGCATATAGATGGGATAGTTGATTACTGAGGACGGCGGCCCGATGCAATTCATCATTTCCCGGATGATGCAGAACCAACAACTGATTACGCAAAGATTCGTCATAGGGCAGAAAAAACGTCTGACGCAGAGACAGCGATGTCGAAGTAAAATCTGCCAATACCGCATCGACACCATCCAGGCTCGTACCAGACATAATGCCGATATAGTAGTCCAATTTCAACTGGCGTGCGGCCCCGGAACTACTGCGCTGATACTAATCTAATGCGGCAAGATTGGTATTTCGCAGTATATCCAATCTGGCCACCAATGATTCCGTTTCCTTTTTAAAAGCTGCCATCCCTTTTTCCGCAATGGGCGGCGCGGTAGGCAATACGACTTTAGCAGGATCTTTCTGAACACCGTCTACACGCAGTTCATAATGCAAATGCGGGCCCGTCGCCATTCCTGTCGCACCAACGTAACCAATGATATCTCCTTGATTAACGCGTTTCCCATTATGTAACCCTTTAGCAAATCTTGACAAGTGACCATACGCCGTATCGTATTTCTTACTGTGCGTCAAAATTATTATCTTGCCATAACCGCGCTGCGTCCCTGCAAAAGAAACGGCACCACTGGCTGTCGCCATTACTGGCGTACCCGTCGGCGCCGCATAATCAATCCCCTTATGTGCACGCCATTTTTTCAGAACCGGATGAAAACGCGCATTGGTAAAACCGGAACTGATACGGGAAAAAGATAACGGCGCACGCAAAAATTGTTTACGCAGGCTTTTCCCCTCCGGCGTATAGTATCCCCCTTCTCCGCTGGATGCCTGGTAATAAACCGCCTGGTGAGGTTTTCCATTATTAACATATTCTGCCGCCAATACCCGTCCGGATTTGGTCTGTTCACCGCCGTCGTCATGCATCGTCTCATAAACCACAGTGAAATAGTCGCCTTTGCGCAGATCACGATAAAAATCTATATCAGAAGCAAAAATCTCCGTAATTTGTGCTGCCACCTTATTAGGAACACCCGCTTTGTCCGTGGCAGCAAACAACGAGCTATTGACAAAACCCGTTCTCATTCTAATTTGCGTATCAAATTCAGCGGGCTGTTCACTCATCTGAAAAGTATTATCAGCTTTCTCCATCAGGAACAGTTCTTCCTTGCCGAAAATATAACGCAACATTAACAACTCACCCTCTACAGTTGTTTGTGCGTAGATAGTTCTGCCTGGTACAAGTTGACGCATCCCCTTACTTTCTCTGGCGGCACGAAGAAAATCAGTTTTATCCTGCGTATTGACTCCCAGCCGGGCCAAAATCGCAGATATTGTATCACCGCGCTTGATTTTTTCTTGCCGCCATAACGTCAGGTTTTCATTAGTTTCGGGAAGAAGATCAGGAATAGACAAATCACGGACAACTTCCTCTACCGAAATATTATCGGGAGACGTATTCGGCGCAATTCCGAAAGCAGTAACAAAACCAAACAGTGGCAAACTAGATAATGCAACAATCCAGCTTAAACTTTTTTTCCGTTTTACTGGCGTTTTTTGAGCTAAAATCTTACTTTTCTCACGTAACGGTATTATTTGCATACAAAAATCTCTCCCGAACATTTCTTATAGGGCAAGTCTACCATGAAATGAATGACATATGTACCAAGATACCGTAGATAATAGATTATAATTAACGACATAATAATTCAAATCTATAAGGTCAAAATGCTGAATATTCCGAAACAATTCGCCATATTTCTTTTTTTGTTTTTATTCGTCAGCGGATTACATGCCGAAGACAGCAAGATGCTCGAAAGCGTCGAAAATAGCGCACGCGCATGGCTTAATCTGACTGATCATGAAAAGTATGCGGAAAGCTGGAAAAATGCTTCAGCGTTATTTCGTGCTAAAGCTCCCGAGTCCGACTGGGTAAAAAATATAAAGACAATCAGATCGCCGCTCGGAACAATGAAATCCCGACACCTTGCAACGGCGCATTCCGCAACTTCACTCCCCAATACACCCGATGGCGAATATGTGATCGTTCAGTTTTATACAACTTTCGAAAATAAAGCACTGACACTGGAAACCGTGACGACAACAAAAGAACAAGACAACATTTGGCGCGTTTCAGACTATCTCATCGAGTAATCGCCAACACATGTTTCATCATATAGCTTCCAATTACATAATTGATCACAAACTTCATTCTGACAATCATTAACTTATTGTGAATAAATCAACAATCGAGCAGCTTGACATTATCAAACGGGGTAGCCATGAGCTATTAGTTGAAAAAGAACTTGAATCTAAACTAAACAAAGGCCATCCGCTGCGAATCAAAGCTGGATTTGATCCAACCGCACCAGATCTGCACCTGGGTCACGCCGTGTTACTCAATAAAATGCGGCAATTACAGGATATGGGACACCATGTTTTATTTCTAATTGGCGATTTTACCGGCATGATCGGCGATCCTAGCGGAAAAAATTCAACACGCCCGCCGCTGACCCGCGAGCAGGTGGCGGAAAATGCCAAGTCCTATACCGATCAAGTATTCAGAATACTGAAACAGGAGCAAACGGAGGTCGTCTTTAACTCCATATGGATGGATAAAATGAATGCCGCCGATTTAATAAAACTGGCTGCCACGCATACTGTCGCACGGATGCTAGAGCGCGATGATTTTGATAAACGGTACCGAAACAATCAGGCGATTGCCATTCATGAATTTATATACCCGCTGATTCAGGGGTACGATTCTGTCGCGCTGAAAGCAGATATTGAGCTTGGCGGCACGGATCAGAAATTCAACCTGTTAATGGGCCGTGAACTGCAAAAGCATTTTGGCCAGTCACCGCAGTGCATTCTTACCATGCCGTTACTGGAAGGCTTGGATGGCATTAACAAGATGTCAAAATCCTTAAACAACTATGTTGGGATTACCGAAAGCCCCAAGGATATTTTTGGCAAGCTAATGTCAGTTTCCGATGAATTGATGTGGCGGTATATTGAGCTGCTATCATTCGAATCTTCAGCAACTATTCAGCAGTGGAGGCGAGCCGTCGAAGAGGGCCGCAATCCACGTGAAATTAAAGTCAAATTCGCGCAGGAAATGGTTGCTCGTTTTCATAGTGCACGTGATGCGGAAATGGCACTTACCGACTTTGAAGCGCGTTTCAAACAGGGGGCATTGCCGGATGATATTCCTGAAACCATCGTACAGGCTCAAGAAAATACCTTGCCATTAACACAGTTACTCAAGTTAACCGGACTTACAACCAGCACTAGCGAAGCAATGCGCCTGATCAAACAAGGCGGCATTAAACTGGACAATAAAAAGGTAGAAGACAAAACCCTGCAAATCTCACAAGGCAAAACAGTAATCATACAAGTCGGCAAACGAAAATTCGCCAAAGTAACAATTACTAAATAAAAAATTATAATCTCATACAGCATCTAAGGTATACTTACAGGTTCAGATAAGCGTGATGACGCTAATTTCTGACTTCATCGTTCCTGACCTCGCTACTGCAATTATCAAATTTCTTGTACGGATGGTGCTATACCTCTGGTTAGCAGCGGTGCTATATTTCTGTGCTAGCGGTACATAGCCAATCTATTTCTGGCAAATATTTCCTGCTTGCGCGTTCTTTTTTAATCAATCAGTTTATCAGGAAAATAACGTGTCTTTTGAAACTCTGAACTTGCATCCTCTTATTATCAAAGCAACTCTCGAAGCAGGGTATACAATTCCTACACCCATCCAGCAACAAGCGATTCCAGAATTAATTGCGGGCCATGATGTTATGGCTTCAGCTCAAACAGGTACCGGAAAAACCGCCGCATTCATGCTGCCAGCATTACATCGACTCGCCACACCATCTAAAGTGCGTAGCCGCGGCCCGCGGGTCCTGGTGCTTACGCCAACCCGTGAACTGGCGTTACAGGTATCTGAAGCTGCATCAAAATATGGCCGGCGCCTGTCTCGTATCAAGGTGATCAGTATATTGGGCGGCATGCCTTATCCTGTTCAAAATAAATTATTATCGCAGCCGATTGATATTCTGGTGGCTACGCCCGGTCGTTTACTCGACCACATACAGCGAGGACGCATCGATTTTTCCCGCCTGGAAATGCTGGTACTGGATGAAGCAGACCGGATGTTGGATATGGGTTTTATTGACGATGTTGAAAAAATCGCATCCGCTACGCCTGCCACACGGCAAACCCTGCTTTTCTCTGCTACATTTGATAATGGAATCGAAAAAATTGCCGCACGCCTTCTCAAAACGCCCAAGCGGATTCAAATCGCCACACAGCAGGCCAGACTTGATAATATTGAGCAGCGGCTTCATTACGTGGACAATCTGTCACATAAAAACCGCTTGCTTGGTCATGTCCTACGCGACGAAACACTAAAGCAGGCAATTGTTTTTACGGCGACTAAACGTGACGCCGACACGCTGGCAGACAATCTTTCCACCCAGGGTTATGACGCTGCAGCTTTACATGGAGACATGAATCAACGTGAACGCACGCGAACATTAACCAAACTCCGCCGCGGCGGATTACAAATTCTGGTTGCCACTGATGTAGCGGCACGAGGTATTGATGTAGCGGATATTACCCACGTGATCAACTTTGATTTGCCAAAATTTGCTGAAGACTATGTGCATCGTATCGGCCGCACCGGCCGCGCAGGCGCATCGGGTATAGCCGTATCGTTTGCTTCAGGTAATGATAAAATTCATCTCAAAAGAATCGAGCGATTCACCGGCCAATGTATTACTTCGCATATCGTGCCAGGCCTGGAACCACGATTCAAGCCACGCCCGGCAAATGACGAAAGATCCAGGAGAACACCCGGTGTTGCGCAAAAACGATCCCGTTCATGGTCAAAAGCTTACGGCAACAAGCAAAACTTTAACAGTATCAACGGCAACAGACCGAACAGCCCTGGCCGCTCATATGGTGACGAAAACAACAGCAACCGCCCATTTGACAATGCGCATAATCGCGGAAATTCGCGCAGAAAAGATCAGTGGCAAAAGTTTTAGTCCTGGAGCCCGTTAACTCTGGGCAGAAAATGATCCGGCAAGCCCGGATCATCCCTGAAACTGCCATGACATGGCGCAACTGTATCCAGGTCACCTAGCATTTTTATTGCTACCGCATTGCCATTACTGGACAACGTCTTTGCAGCATCCGTAATATCCAGTAAACCGCCAACGCACCCAATAAATGCTTTAATGTATGGCCGCTGATCACACCACTCAGCGCATAGATTTCCCGATCCAGGGACTCCGCAATTTTAGCGATTCCATACAAACCGATAACCCGATACATTACTGCGCCATGCGTATACCGCGATGGCAATATTATTCCCAGCATGATAATCAGCAACAGCGAATAAAATTGTATCACGATGTAAAAATTAAGATTTCCGGCACCCTGCTGTTCACTCCAATACCAATAAATCACGCTGCCAATCCCAAACAAGAGCAGCCACGGCAATAACCGCAACCCGACCTTCAGGCTAATGCGCTCAACCAGCGTCGCTGCCAGTAATGCGGTGATGCCGGTTGCAATTGGCAATCGATCCCAAAGCAACCGCTCATTATCGGGTGCCCAATGATAATACGCTGACCCAACACAGGTCATGACAACACTCAGAAACAAAATAATATATGGCCAACGTTCTGACAATTGAATAAAAGTCGTGCGGTTTAGCATCGCTGGTGACCGCAGCAAAAACACCAGTCCCGCCACACCGCAAATTAAAAGTGCCAGATTAGATGCGACATTAAGAAAATTCGGGACATTGAGAAAAACACGCCGATCTGCAAATTGATGGTATTCCAGCGGCTGCGGAACAGACGGCAGAATTGCCGCGGCCAGAAAGATTACGACAGACAGAATAACAAACAGCCAAAACCATATCCGCGCCCGTCCATTCATCGCATTATTTTTTCTTCCTTATCAATACAGGGCCGCAACGGCTTCTTCTACACGTTCGACGGCCATAATGTCCATCCCTGAAATCGGTTTTTTTGGTTGATTGGCCTTGGGAATAATAGCCCGATTGAAACCGAGTTTAGCTGCCTCTTTTAACCTTTCTTGGCCACGCTGAACCGGACGCACTTCACCGGCCAAACCAATTTCTCCAATCACCACCATTTTCTCTGGCAGCGACTTATTCTTAAGTGATGAGACAATCGCCAGCAAAACAGCCAGATCAGCACCCGGTTCGGTAATTTTCACTCCCCCAACCGCATTTACAAATACATCCTGGTCAAAACAGGGAATACCAGCATGGCGATGTAATACAGCCAGCAGCATGGCCAACCGGTTTTGCTCCAAGCCAACACTTAATCGTCTGGGATTGGGTGCACGCGCCTCATCAACCAATGCCTGAATTTCCACTAACAGAGGACGAGACCCTTCTTGCGTTACCATCACACAAGCGCCGGGTACCTGCCCCCCATGATGCGAGAGAAACAATGCGGAGGGATTACTCACTTCGCGCAGGCCTTTTTCAGTCATGGCAAAAACACCCAGTTCATTGACTGCGCCAAAACGATTTTTAAATGCACGAATTAAGCGAAAACTTGAGTGTGTATCTCCCTCAAAATACAGTACGGTATCCACCATATGCTCCAGCACTCGCGGCCCGGCCAGCGCACCTTCTTTCGTTACATGACCGACAAGAATAATACAGATTCCGCTTGCTTTCGCGAGCCGCGTTAGTTGCGCCGCACATTCACGCACCTGCGCCACCGAACCTGGTGCAGATTGTAATGCATCCGAATATATGGTCTGAATTGAATCTATAACAGCAACTTCCGGTTTATGTTCGCCAAGAATGGCCTGAATTTTTTCCAGCTGGATTTCCGCCAGCAAATTAACGGTTTTAACATTCAGCATCAGACGCTTGGCTCGCAGTGCCACTTGTTGCGCTGATTCTTCCCCGCTCACATACAAAGCATTTTGCCGGGTGGAAATATATGTCAATACCTGCAGCAAAAGAGTAGATTTACCAATTCCTGGGTCGCCGCCCAGCAGAATGACGCCACCTTGCACCAGTCCACCCCCCAACACCCGGTCAAACTCCGCCACGCCCGAAGAAAACCGTGGCGCCTCACCTGCCTCAACTTCGCTTAAATTCTGCACCCGGTCAATCGCCGAGATCGGGCTGAAGCGCGACACAGTCTTGTCAGCAACAGTTTCGATGAGTGTGTTCCAGGCCTGGCAGTGTGGACATTGCCCTTGCCACTTCACAGCTTGCCCGCCACATTCAGTGCACGAATAAACGGATTTTTGCTTTGCCATTAATCGAATTACTGCTGCGTCAACGTCGAAAACGCTTGGTGGTGGGATACAACACAGCGTTGTACTTAAGCAATACCGGGCCAATAATGACTATCTGGCAGCGGCCGCTTACCGAATATGGCTTGTCCAACGCGAACAACTGTCGCACCTTCCTCAATTGCAATTTCGTAATCACCCGACATACCCATTGAAAGTTCGTCAAACGACAAATCAGCCGGCGCTTCCTGTCTCAACATCTCCTGTAATTCGCGCATCTTGATAAAACACTGACGAACGCGATCTCGATCAGAAGAGAAAATAGCCAATGTCATCAATCCTTTAATGTTAAGGGAAGAATAGTTCGGCAGCTGCGCCACAAAAGCGCGTACATCGTCTGGCGCCAGCCCGAATTTGCTCGCTTCACCTGAGCTATTAACCTGCACAAAAATATCCATGGAACGACCTTCAATTTGCAGCCGTTTATCAAGCGCTTCAGCCACCTTTATACTGTCAAGCGCCTGAAATTCATCAGCAATACGCGCCAGATACTTCGCCTTATTGGTCTGCAAGTGACCAATGACGCACCATTTTATTCCAAGATCACTGAGCACTTCTGATTTCTCGCGCGCTTCCTGAATTTTATTTTCGCCCATTTCGTGACAACCTGCCGCATAAGCAATCCGCAATCGTTCGGCAGACACGGTCTTGGTAACGGGCAGCAGCCGCACACTGCCAGACTCACGCCCCACTTTCTTACAGGCTTCCGAAATTCGGGACTGAACGATCGCAAGATTTGATTTTATTTCATTCAGTTGTTGTTCTTCGTTCAGTTCCACTGTTTTCTCCTCTCGCTGCATTCATTTAACATCATCAACACACTCAGACAATTTTTGAGGCCTGATGAAAGATCATTTGCCAGCCCTGCGTATTGTATTTCCAGATCGAACTCCTAACAGAACCTTGGCTCACGACATCCCTTTGGTCAGCGACCTTTTTCGCATGATATATGGCCAAAACCAAATCAGCCGATAACCTCTTGATTCTGAAATCTGACAACAACCAGCGATCCTGTGCGTTTTTATTCAACAACCAATCAGCAACATCCTGCCGCGCATTGACCGTTCCATTATCCCCAATTTCTTCAAATTCGTTCGCCAGAAGTGTATCCAGTAACGATGGACTCACTTTCATATCGCTATGCAGCAGCTTGAGTTCAAGCCGTTTGATTTGATCCGTTATCGTGTCATCCATCAGAAAATCGTCAAGAACATCAGGTCACTCTCATCCCCGGCTGAGCACCGTCATCGGGTGATAGAATAAACAATTCCTTACCGCCACCACCGGCGGCAAGCACCATTCCTTCAGATACGCCAAATTTCATTTTACGCGGCGCAAGATTAGCCACCATGACCGTAAAACGCCCTTTCAGTTGTTCAGGCTCATAGGCGGATTTAATACCGGCAAAAACAGTCCGCTGTTCGGCACCGATATCCAGCGTCAACTTTAACAGCTTATCCGCGCCTGTCACCTGCTCGGCATTAACAATTCTGGCAATACGTAGATCAATTTTGCTGAAATCATCGATTGAAACCGTATCAGCAATGGACGCCACAGCATGTTGTTGCTTTTGGCCATGGCGTACTCGTGAAAACGCATCAGCAGCAGGGGGCAGACCCTGTTGGTTTGCAACAACCAGCGCTTCAATCTGCTTGGTATCAATACGGGTCATTAAATGCTGATAAGGATTAATGCAGTGACCTGCAGGCAACAACAAATCCGATACCGGCTTCCCGTCGGGTAGTACCGGCCACATCAGCGGCTCACAATTCAAAAAAGTTTCAATTTGTTCGACAGTTTTAGGCAAAATCGGCTTCAAATAGCACGAAAGCAGATAAAAAAGTTGTATGCCAAGACTGCAATGACGTTGTAATTCACAGCTACGCTGAGGATCTTTGGCAATTTCCCATGGCGCCAGCTCATGAATCATTTCGTTAGCCGCATCGGCAAACTTCATCACCTGCCGTATAGCTGCTGAAAAATCCCTGTCTTCAAACGCTTGCTCGATTTTACCCGGCCGCCAGGATGAAAAACGTTCATCAATCACAGTGCGCATCAGTTGATATTGTTCACCATCAACGAGTTTGCCTTGAAAGCGCTTATTGATAAATCCGGCGCAGCGACTGGCGATATTGACAAATTTTCCAACCAGATCGGAATTGACGCGCGCGATAAAATCTTCCAGGTTCAGGTCGATATCCTCCAGCGTGCCATTCAGTTTTGCAGCAAAGTAATAACGCAACCACTCAGGGTTTAGCTGTTGCTGCAAATAGCTTTCCGCAGTAATAAACGTACCGCGCGATTTGCTCATTTTTTCACCGTTCACGGTGAGAAAGCCATGGGCGAATATTTTCGTAGGGGTACGATAATTCGAATGCTCAAGCATCGCAGGCCAGAATAATGCGTGAAAATAAAGAATATCTTTGCCGATAAAATGATAAAGCTCAGTTGCCGAGTCTTTACGCCAGAATTCGTCAAAATCAATATTGTTTTTTTCACAATAATTCTTGAAGCTGCCCATATAACCGATGGGCGCATCCAGCCAGACGTAAAAATATTTACCGGGTGCACCGGGAATTTCAAATCCAAAATAAGGCGCATCACGAGAAATATCCCAGTCCGACAGCTTGTTCTCACCGGCCTCACCCAACCATTCGCGCATTTTGTTAGCGGCTTCCGGCTGCAAATGATCAGCCTCACGCGTCCATTTACGTAAAAAATCAATACAACGGTTATCAGACAAATTAAAGAAATAATGTTCTGAAGATTTTTTTATCGGTTTTGCGCCAGATACGGATGAATATGGATCTTTTAATTCTGTTGGCGCATAGGCCGCGCCACACACCTCGCAGGAATCACTATATTGATCTTTTGCGCCACATTTAGGACACTCCCCTTTCACGTAGCGGTCCGGCAGGAAAATGTTCTTGCTGGGATCATACAGTTGCTCAATAGACCGCACAGAAATCAGCCATGCCGCTTTTAACTTTTGATAAATATTCTCAGAAAAATAACGGGTTTCTTCAGAATGTGTGGTGTAATAATTATCAAAATGAATGTTAAACCCGGTAAAATCAGCCAGGTGTTCTTTATGCACGCGAGCAATCAATGCCTCCGGCGTAATGCCCTCTTTTTCAGCACGCAACATAATCGGCGTACCATGTGTATCATCTGCACAGACATAATAAATATCATGTCCACGCATCCGCTGGAAACGCACCCAGATGTCAGTTTGGATATATTCCACCAGATGCCCCAGGTGGATGCTGCCATTTGCATAAGGCAGCGCGGAGGTAACCAGGATTTTTCGCTTTTTCATTAACGCTTTCTTAATCAGATTGAATCGTCAATTGTAACAAACTGTATGCACCAACAGTTTGCCGGACTATATAAATCGTAACGAGATAAATATCCTCATGATCAAGAGAAAATCACGTTTTGCTGCACTTCATGATACAGTAATTTATATGAAACAACGTCCTATCCCGTATATTAATCAGTCTATATAATGAAACAGATCCTGAATTTTTTTGCGGCAACAAAAAACCGCATCTTGCGAGATAAAAGTCCGACGCAGCCCAGCCGCTTATTCTCAAAATGAGGGTGCCGCCCTTAAATACGGCTTATACCGGCTTCCGCTTCCGACAAGGCGGAACGGTACTCTTGACGGACGTCTTCTCTCCTGACGAAATAAAACGCCTACCCTAAGCATATTGCAGCACGAGTCATTTTTACAGGATAACGCGTGCGCATTACCCTGATTGGGAAAAATGTAATAAACGCGTTCTATGGCGAAATCCACTTGATATTTGTTACCATCCCAATCTTAAAACAAACCAGCCGTTAAAAGGAGTTAATAGTGGCCATCTCTGAACAGCAAATACAATCAGTCCTTTCAACCGTGATTGATCCAGTCACCGGCAAGGATTACTTCACCGCCAATAACGTAAACAATATCCAGATCGAAGACAACCATGTTTCTCTTGAAATTGTGCTGGGCTATCCGGCGAAAAGCGTTTCGGCAGAAATTCACAAACGAATTGAAGATGCACTCAACACCATCCCTGGCATTGGAACAATCAATGTATCGGTTACCAGCAAAATCATCTCGCATGGTGTACAGGGAAATGTTAAGCTGATTCAAGGTGTCAAGAACGTGATAGCAATCGCATCCGGAAAAGGCGGGGTCGGCAAATCGGCCACTGCTGTCAATCTGGCCCTGGCGTTATCCGCTGAAGGCGCCTCTGTCGGCATTCTGGATGCCGATATTTATGGACCATCACAGCCTCAAATGCTCGGCATCACGGTTCATCCGGAATCCAAAGACGGAAAAACCATGGAACCGGTTATTGCGCATGGTATCCAGGCCATGTCTATCGGACTATTAATTGACGTCGAAACACCCATGGTCTGGCGCGGCCCTATGGTCACGCAGGCACTGCAACAATTATTAAATGATACCAACTGGAATGACGTCGATTATCTCTTCGTTGATCTGCCGCCCGGCACCGGTGATATCCAGCTGACCCTGGCGCAAAAAATACCGGTTACAGGTGCTGTCATTGTCACCACTCCACAGGACATCGCCCTGTTGGACGCACGCAAGGGATTAAAGATGTTTGAAAAAGTTGGCATCCCGATATTCGGAATCGTGGAAAACATGAGCACGCATGTCTGTTCGCAATGCGGCCACACAGAAAACATCTTCGGCGCTGGCGGGGGCGAAAAAATGTGCAAGGATTACGGCGTGGATTTTCTTGGCGCCTTGCCGCTCGACATCAAAATCCGTGAACAAACCGATATCGGTGTTCCCAGTGTCGTAGCTGAGCCAAATGGCAGAATTGCTGAAAACTATCGCGAGATCGCACAGCGTCTGGCGATAAAAGTCGCCGAGTCAACCGAAGATCATTCGGAATTATTTACCAAGATTATCATGGAAGATAACTGATAAAAGGACTAAATAATGACTATCAAACCCGACAAATGGATACGCCATATGGCTGAACAACACGGCATGATTGAACCGTTCGAAGCAGACCAGATTCGCTATAAAGATGATCAACGGATTGTTTCATACGGCACCTCAAGTTATGGTTATGATATCCGTTGCTCGGATGAATTCAAGTTATTTACCAACATCAATACCAGTATCGTCGATCCGAAAAACTTTGACTCAAACTCTTTTGTTGATATCAAAAACGATATCTGTATTATTCCGCCCAATTCATTCGCCCTCGCACGCACTGTCGAATATTTCCGCATTCCGCGCAACATCCTCACCATCTGCCTTGGCAAATCAACATACGCGCGCTGCGGCATCATCGTGAATGTCACGCCGTTCGAACCGGAATGGGAAGGCTACGTCACCCTTGAATTCTCAAATACAACCCCACTCCCTGCCAAAATATACGCAAATGAAGGTGTTGCACAGGTGATATTCTTTGAATCAGATGAAGTCTGTGAAATCTCATACAAAGATAGAGGCGGGAAATATCAGAAGCAAAATGGCGTGACGTTACCAAAGATTTGAAGCGGATGCCAAACTTCAGATCAATCTTGATCGACCCAACCAAAAGCATAGACGCGCGACCTCGATCCAAAGGCCTGGAAAACGTTTTTTTTGTGCGTAACAATTATTCCGATTAGTGTTCACGTCCGGAAAAGTGTAAAATTAACGGCTTTTGTAATTGTGCCAAGATTAACAAAGATATCTCAATAATTCAGTGGCTTTTTATATTCAAAAATACGGCGGCACATCGGTCGGCAGCACCGAGCGGATTAAAAATGTAGCGCGCAGAGTGGCTAAATTTCACATGCAAGGACACCAGGTGGTGGTGGTCGTATCCGCCATGAGCGGAGAAACAAACCGTCTGATTGCATTAGCCAAGGAGGTGCAAGAGAATCCTGATCCCCGCGAGATGGATGTCATTGTATCCACCGGCGAACAAGTTTCGACCGCGTTATTATCGATGGCGTTAATGGAATTAAATGTCAAGGCAAAAAGTTACACTGGCGCGCAGGTGCAAATTCTGACAGACAGCGCGCATAATAAAGCGCGTATTTTAAGAATTGATGAAGATAATATTCGCGCAGACCTTAACGCCGGCTTTGTCGTGGTAGTCGCCGGGTTCCAGGGAATTGATGAAATGGGCAACATTACCACACTGGGGCGTGGTGGTTCTGATACCACAGGTGTTGCGCTTGCCGCAGCACTGAAAGCGGATGAATGCCAAATCTATACGGACGTCGACGGAATTTATACCACAGATCCACGCATTGTACCGGAAGCAAGACGCCTGAAAACGGTCACCTTTGAGGAAATGCTGGAAATGGCAAGTCTTGGTTCCAAAGTATTACAACTACGTTCAGTGGAGTTTGCCGGAAAATACCGGGTAAAGCTACGGGTCCTTTCCAGTTTTAAAGAAAGTGGCGAAGGCACGTTGATTACTTATGAGGATAGTGAAGAAATGGAGCAGGCTGTTATATCTGGCATCGCCTTTAATCGCGACGAAGCGAAAATAACCGTATTGGGTGTACCGGATCATCCCGGTATTGCCTATCAAATTTTAGGCCCGGTAGCTGATGCCAACATAGATGTGGATATGATCATTCAGAATGTTGGTCACGATGGTTTAACAGATTTTTCATTTACCGTGCATCGCCGTGAATATGAAAACACCATGAAAATCCTTCGGGACAAAATTCAGCCGCATATTGGCGCACGGGATGTAACGGGCGGTGATAGAATTGCTAAGGTCTCCGTGGTCGGCGTCGGTATGCGCTCACATGCAGGCATTGCCAGCAAAATGTTCCGTGTTTTAGCAGAAGAAGGGATCAATATCCAGATGATTGGCACATCTGAAATAAAAGTTTCAGTCGTGGTCGATGAAAAATATATGGAACTTGCCGTGCGCGTGTTACATAAAGCTTTTGATTTAGACCAAGAGGTCTAAAATTGGTTAAAACCCTATAACAAAATTTGACCAAATGGCTGTAAACCGCTATCCTGCTGCATCCAACAATCGGAGAGATGGCCGAGTGGTCGAAGGCGCTCCCCTGCTAAGGGAGTATGGGGTTTATAGCCTCATCGAGGGTTCGAATCCCTCTCTCTCCGCCA
>BQJA01000079.1 GCA_021604405.1 Nitrosomonas sp.
CATGCGACCAGCAGAACGAGTACCCCGAACGCGAATAATATCGGCGTGTAGAGTGTAACAATATCATGCATGATATCGGGATGAACGATCTCACTTTCCATGGCTCAGATGATTGAACGCACAGTGAAATTTGTCACGCAGAGAGTACCGTGAAAATCATCCTCGAAGCTACACGGCAGAGAGGATACTTTGAACGCTCTTACTCGAGGTTGGGCCAATGCGTCGTTTCTCAACTTGTGCATAGGAAAAATAAATCCCCGTTTGGGAGTACTAAGCTGTATTAGTTTCGATAATCGCGCGCTCAATGTAATGGTCTAATTCACCTGTGAATTGGAAAAAATGGTACTGGAACGTAGAATTGAAGTAGATCACACAACGCTTTATGGTAGGGGTTAATAATTATGCACTCAAAATCACTGCTGTCCCGATAACGCACAGAAATGGTGATCTGATTCGATCATAATTAGTATAATAAGTCTACACATAACTTGTTGAACTAACTAAATGAATCAGACCATTGCCCATTTTAATACAATCCTGTCACAAATTCTAAGATTTGTTCCGAGACATGAATTGGAGTTTCTGGCTAACTGTCATCATTCCGCTTTATGAACAAGCTTTATTTGCAGGAGACATCAACGATTGACCTGTGCCTGTCTGTTTTTCACGAACTGATTTTCGCTCGACAAAAGGGGCTATCAAGCTGCATGTCAGTCTCAATCACAGCGGTTATTTTCTTAAGTTCGCAGTGATATTGAAGTAGGGCGTATGCTGACAATCAAATCAGGCGCTGCATAACAATCGTTGACTACTCGACCGCCGATTTCAAACTCAACGGGCAAACCATAACTATCAACCGCCGTATGGATCTTTGTGGTATTTGCCTGCACGGTTTTTACCAATAGCCTGCGTTTTTTGATCTGCTGCGCCAGCGTTATGCTGATGCGCTTTAACATTGCTATCATCAACAAAATCCCATTCCCAATCCGGATCAAAAACCAACGCGATCATGCATTGAATCTTTTGTTGATGGAACTTCAGCTGAGGTTCAAAAAACTTCTATAGCCGACTACACCCAATACAGTCTTTGGCTTTGTTGTATTCACTGAAAACTCAATGACTGATCAACTCTGCACGGGTTCAAACTCAATTATTAACTTAGTTAATACAAATATTTTAAAAACATAAATATATTGCTGATAATTAATATCAGTAACGAACTTGCCAGTCATGATAGCTGACGCAGATCCTAAAGGCGATACAGTTATTTCATAAAGCGATGTGCGCGAGGCAATTGATCAACTTGATAGTGACGTACTGAAAGAGATGGCTACGCAACTTATCGATGGTGACACTGAACAGGCAAAAATAACGTTAGCCACCAATTCAGATCTCTCGGAACAGCAAATAGATGAGCTTGTTGAAAGCATTTCGAAAGAGGCACAAAAAATGTTGGGTACGGCGGAAAATAGCGATGGATTAGCTGCAGACATTCAAAATCGGGTAAAACAACGTTTTGTCAGATTTGTCGAAGATCTTGGCACACCCGGAGATGCGAATATTGGTTCGCAAAATGTGCGCCAAGCGCTAGAACAAATAGATATGCAAACTCTGCAATCCGTGGCAATGCAATTGATATACGGAGATATAGAGGGCGCGAAGGATGTATTTATAACTCATACGAATCTCATTGATGCGCAAATCAATGATCTTGTAGCGGGTATGAATCGCGAGGTAAAGCAAACAATCGCTAAATATCAAGATGAATTTAATTCGGCGACTGAATTCTCCGCCAGTGCTATTGGGCTGGTTCTCTCCATCTTGGGAGGGTCCGTAGGCGCAGCTATGAGATGAATATATGCTGTCAACGTATAACCATTAGCATTCCGGTAATCATCCGTGACGTATTGAGACGGCTGACAAGAACAAAATCAAACTTGGACGGGACCTATTTCTGTGGCCCTTTTAAGTACAGCAATAGGGAGGAATTATCCAACCAAATGGTTACTTGGTTTAGATTTCAGTTTCGGGTATTAAAAACATCTATTCCGGCAATGGCAAACGATATTAAATATTCAAATAGCTATCAATACACGCGACGAACAAAGTCGAGAAACTCGCTAAGACGAATCAACTTATTACAAGCCCTATATAGAGGAAAACAATGATAAAAGACAAAAAACCTTCAACCAAAAAGAATTCCAGAAAAAAAAGTACTCTCACCGAAGATATTAATCTTTCCAATCATCCAGAGACGGAGAATCAAACAGATTCGCAGCTACTGCTACCGCATGAGCGTGACGAATCCACTGGGTCTACCAGCACTGAAAAGCAGGGTGATAAGCGCTCTCGCGAATTGATTAAAAAAGCGCATGAAGATACTCGGCGTGGAATGTTAGATACGGATAGACGAGGAATTCCCTCTGATATTATTGAATCGGATATTCCTGCAGCGAACGACATACCAGATGTTCCAGACAATGAAAAGAAAAGAAAGCGTTAGGCCTGAGACGAATGCTTTTTGTAATTGTGGCTCTGTTGTGCAAAAATAAAAAACGGCTATATTTTTTTTTAACTAATGTCTTTCAATACCTTTTAAATTCATTTTTTCAACACAACCGTAGATTTACCTGGTAATAAAATTCTTATCGTTCAGCACAGCTTTGTGGGCATTTGGTCAAAAAGGAAATCTAAATATATTTATATAATGAATCAAGCATTTTCAATAATTCAACTTCTCTCCATAATGCAGATTGAAAGATCAGAAAAATGCAAACATATTTGTTATATTTAAAAGAACTTATCGAATTCAGTGATCTTGCCAGTTTATTAATAGCGTTCATATTGACATTACCAATTGGATGGGAACGCGAAAAAGAAACCGGTAGCATTGGAATGCGCACTTTTCCGCTCGTCTCTCTCGCTTCATGCGGCTATATGCTGATTGGACAATCTATTGCTGGTGAGGATCCAGAAGCCTTAGCAAAAATTTTATATGGCCTAATGACTGGTATCGGGTTCATTGGCGGCGGCGCTATTCTCAAAGATAATGGCAGTGTGCATGGCACAGCGACTGCTGCCAGTATTTGGAACACTGGCGCAATTGGTGCCGCGGTAGCATTTCAACGATACGAAATTGCTGTCACACTGGCTATTGTTAATTTTGGAGCACTACGAATTGTCCCGACGCTTAAAAAGAAAATAGTTCCACTAGAAGAAACCAAAAATTAGGATCAATAAATATGATCTTGCCGCATTAACTGTAAAAATGCACTTTAATATTGTAAGAATTAAATTTAATCTGACCCCCTGATGAATTCATCCGATTTAATAATCGCTTTAGTGAGATTCATCGCCTCAACTGAAAAAAAATTGAATCATGTGGTGAAAGTTCAACTAATAACATTGAACTGTTAATCCAAAACTAACGCCAGATCATCGAACTCACACAGCCCTGAGAATCTTGATGGCATAAGATTTTATTCTGGACAATGCTCAATTCGACTAAACTTTGCGTACGCTCGGATTTTACGCGCACGAAAAGTTAAAGCTGAATAGTGCTTATTCATAAGCTATAACTTATTATATTTACAAGTAAATATAATGAAAAACATTTTTTAAGTGCAAGGTTTTTGAATAAATTATGCAGTAACTTGCTTGCACTTGATTCGAACTCAAGCTACCTAAGTTTGATTAATAATTAATAAAACCGCAGGTTGTTGTAAAAATATGCTTGCAAACAATAGATTATGAATTATCAATTTTAAGCAAGATTATGAGAAATACTTTTTGAGTAGGCTCTACTTATTTTCAGCGATCTATCTGGACGCAATTTCATACGCATCCCATTTGGCAGGACTGTCTTTTATCTTATCGGGATATAGCCAGAGTAATAAATAATCCCCGGGTTGTACGCGCAGTGGGCGGCTAGTGGTAAAAACCCGGTAATCATTATTGTTCAATGCCATTGTGTCCATCGGAAGTAATGGTACCCTGACCGACTATGCCGATGAGTTAGCGCGCAAAGCATGGCTATTACAGCATGAAGCGGTTAGAGCGCCAATTTCCGATTTAAATAATTTCTCCAGCAGGACTTCGTCAAATATGAGAACTGCTCGAATATTTAGTTTGCTGATTTTCCGATATCCTTTCGATCTAGCGAGTAGCCGAATAGGATGGTTTTTTGTCCTGTGGTTGATTATCGCCCTCTGCGGAACCTGTTTGATCGTGGAATAATTGAACCCGGGTTTCATAAGGCATATCAATTTCGGCTTTGTCCAGGGCCTGCTTGATCGCTTTTAGCACTGCGGCCTGAATCATGACAGCATTTTGCTTAGTGTGGCGCCACCATTGTACCCGGATCGTAACCCAGCTCGCGGCCAGATTCCATGGCACGATTACAGGTGGCGGATCACTCTCGATTCCCGGAATTCCATCTATCGCTTGCTTTATTACCGCGCAGGCTTCATCAATGTCGCTGTTATAGCCTATCCCGACGTCGTATTGGCTACGTTGTTTTTCATATGCTGATTTTACAATGACTGCATTGGTATAGATTGTGCTGTTAGGCATAACGATCCGCTGTCCATCATATGTCTTAATAATGGTGGCGCGTGTTTCAATATGTTCAACAGTACCCTCGTGGCCATTAACCTCAATCTGGTCGCCAATTTGAAATGGTTGACGAAGCAGAAGAAGTAAACCCGCAAGCCAATTTTGTAAAATATCTTTAAATGCAAAACCGATCGCAACTGAGCTAATCCCCAGTCCGGCAATCAGATCACCCGGTTTTAGTGAAGGGATGACAATCGTTGCTGCAACCAAAGAACCGATAATGATAATGGTCCACTTAACAAAGCTACTGAGCATTTCTCCCAGGTTGTCACGGTCGCGACGGGAGAACTGGCGTTTAACAATACGGTGTGCAAAATTGCTCACGATATAAACCAGCACTAAAATAATAATTGCCAAAACAATATTAGGCAATAACCGGATACCTTCATCAATCCAGTTATCAATTCGTTCCATCGCCACGCCCAAGTCGAAATCAATCTGCTGGGCCGTATCTTCCTTCTGTGTTGTAACAGCTTGTTTATCAGCTTTCTCAGTCATTTTTTCTCCTGTCTCAGCTTTTTCAATCTACGCTGGCATGTTCAATGCAATCCATATCATCTCCAGCAGTCTCTAATAACAAATGCTGAAGGCCGGTTCAACAACGTCAGCTTTAGAGATTAGTAGAAGATGTGTATTGAAACGCGTGGTTCGTGCATTGGGCCAACTATATATTTTGATTATCCGTTAATTTGGAAATTAATCATTAACATAGTTAATGATTTAGATTGAAACGGCGCTGTACATAGAATCGATGGCAAGGGTTTATGTTAATTTTGTTCTGAATCGGCATCATAGATCTCATTATCGTGCCAGTATTTAATTGTGGATTATGTTCCGGCTTATATTGCTATGTTTGTCGGCGATCCAGAACAGAATATCAATAGTTTTCTAGCTTCTTGCTTTTGTTTTTATTATAGTAATACGACATTTGTAAGACTTAACCAAACTAATAGAAAGGATTTTTATGACACGTCAATTAATAAGCTCAGGTTCCACATTTGAGCGGGAGATCGGTTATTCGCGCGCTGTTGTAGCGGGAGATTGGATTCTTGTGTCCGGTACAACCGGGTTTGATTACAGCAATATGACGATTTCCGATGATCTGTTAACGCAAACCGAGCAGTGTTTTAAAAATATTCAGATGGCGTTAGACGAGGCGGGTGCAAGTTTGAAAGATGTTGTCCGGGTCACCTACGCACTTCCCGATGCAGAGGATTTTCCCAAGTGCTGGCCAATTATGCGCAAATATTTTGGGGATGTTCGGCCTTCGGCAATGATGATTACGGTTGGCCTGTCCGATCCCCGCATGAAAATTGAAATTCAGGTAACAGCCTATCGTGGTTCCTGATAGCGATTGAGTTGCTTTTGTGGCGGATACTCTCAGTAAAACGGATGACAGTTCTGTTCTGCAGGTGCTTATTATGAACAACCATCGCTACATGGCAGTGGTTGTTCAGTCGCTTATTGTTTGATGGCAGGCTGATCTAGAAATGTTGCCACATTAAATAAATGTATCCTGCCGCAAAAATAGTGCCGACAATAATAACAAGTCTTTTTAACATTGCATAAATTCCTTTGAATAGTTAATTGGTTGGGACATTTGTTTTAATAGTAATCGTTGTATGTTTTGATGGCCTTGAATAACAAAGCATCACAAACTTTCCGCCTTAACTGCACATTTACAGCGTAGGTAGCTAAGTAAAGCTTATCTGGTGTTAGTCGTCAAGTATCAATCGCCATGCGGCTAGTTTATGCGCAAAGGAAATGGCGGCATTGGCTGGGCTGGTTGAAGGGAGGCGTGTGAAAGAAATAGAATGCAGCTTGGTATGTCGCAGGATATGTTGATTAAAACAGGTTTCTGCCTTTGCACCATTAAAAAAAACCCGTTTGATTTTTTTATGTGTTTGGAAAAATGTCCGGAAGTCATTGGTCATCAGCGTACCGGTTTCTATCCCGGCGTCCAGGCTTCCTGTCCGTTTACATGACTGAAGGACGTCCCATAATGCGATTCGCGCTGATTTCAGTGCCTGGACTTTTGTTTCATAGGGGGCGGCAGGGTCAATCTGTAATACATTTGAAATGATTAACCAGAAAGCATTCCGGTTGTGCGCATAATATTGACCAGCTGCCAGCGACGCTTGTCCTGGTATACTGCCAAGAATCAGTGTTTCAGCGTATTCATCCTCGATGGGGTCGAAACTATAGATTAGAGACATAAATACAGTGACAGTGCTTGCAGCAAGATGCCAAGCTTAGGCGGGCTCACAGATAATATTTGTCAATAGGATTGAGTTCATGATCGAGTTCATATACCAACGGCCTGCAGGTCGCTAAAGATAGCCGCATGACCTGAGCGCCGGTTAATCTGTCCAGGTGCATGATCAATGTCCGCAAGGTATTTTTATGTGAAGCGATAAGCGCACGTTTGCCGAGCAGCAATTGTGGAACAATAACTTGTTGCCAGTAAGGCATTGTTCTTACTAATGTTTGCTGCATACTTTCTGTAAGCGGTAAATCTTTTTTGTTTAATGTAGCGTAACATGGCTGATTGCCGGGGTAGCGTGGATCATCAAGTTCGAGCGGTGGCGGTGAAGCGTCGAATCGCAGCTGGCAACCAAGGACTGGCCATATACCGAATTTCATAACCGCCTGCCAGCGAGCGATTCCCTCCAGTGCGCCATAGTGGCGTTCGTTGAGTCGCCAGCTACGTTGTATGTGTAATCGTTGCAATCCCATTGTGGAAAGAACGATCTCAAGAGTGTCTGTCGCGCGTTTCAACTCGGACGTAAAGCAACTATCAAAAGTATGGCCTGCTTCTTTAAGCAGGTGGCCTGCCCGTATCGCTTCCTGTTTACCTTTGGAACTTATTTCGACATCACTCCAGCCGGTAAAAACTTTGTCCCGGTTCCAGACACTCTGCCCGTGCCGCAATAAGACCAATTGGGTGAAAACTTGTGGTTTGCTCAATCTTTTACGATCGCCTAAAGAAATCAGGTCGTTTCAGCGGGTGGATGTAGAGGATTCATTCCAGATCCGGGTCAGTGCATCCCATAATCCGTTGCGTATTGTTTGGAGATACAGCGAATTGTCAGATAATTCTCTGACAAGACGACGTTGTGCTTTACCTAGATTATGGTACGGCATACTCATGAAGAGATGATGGGTGGCATGAAAACGCAGGCCTACTGGCGCCCACAGTGCCGTAATGAATCGGTTGCCGGGTACATTAATAGAGTCCAGATATTGCTCGGCAAACGTCATATGATGTTCGCCGGGATTACGGTATGCATGCGCAGCTAGCGTACGCAGTGAATTAAGTATGAAAATAGCGGCCGCAATGGCATACCATAAAACAAGTATTGAGTAGGGTAAAATTCCCAGGACAACGCTTGTGATAGTCAGTGTGGCAAACAGACATGTCGCCAATTCCTGCTGCTGCCAGTTGGTGTCGCTACGGATGGCATTTTCTGCGCGCTTATAACTTGGATCAATCGTCAGTGAGGATGCGCGCTCCCAGACAATTTTGCGCAGTGGCGGAATTAGATAAGATAGTGGCGTAAGCAGCATGAAGCGGATAACCAGTAACAATGGCAATATTACAGACAATAAGACATAGCCGACCATTTCTATCGGTTTTTTTGTGGCAAATGGGACATATTCCCCATCTTTACTGGTTCCATAGATGTCCGGCTTGTGATGGTCGTTATGAACACCGTCGTAGGTAAAAGAAGGGATCATCAACGGGATGCCGCAAATAAGATTCCACACCAGGCGGAATGTTTTGAAGGTACCTTTTTTTAAATGGGCAAGCTCGTGAACAAAGATTGCTGCACGATAAAGTGCCAAGACGGCGACGACATAGGCGGTTATTTGCAAAACAGAAAATAATGGCGAGAATAACGCCGTTGCGAAAGCCGCCCAGCCCAGTACAATATGGAACAGAAAGTCAGTCCAGTAAATCCAGGGGTTCGGCGTCATCAGGTCACGTACCAGACGATGTGCTTCTTTTAAAGGAAATTCTTGTGCAGCGGAGGGTGTATCGGTCATTTCCAGTTACTCGTAAGCCCAGCAAGATGATAGATGTTCCATGATAAGGTGGTTGGTGGCCTTATCAGTGTCGTTTGACTGACCAAGATTGGGCGGGCCTGGCCATCCCTGATCAAGAAATTCTATATTGTTGAATTGCTTGGCTTGTGCATAGCGCGGGATAACATGAAAGTGGACATCCGGATCAACCATCATCAGCATTAAATAATTGAGCTTGTCGTACGCGAAGGCTTTTGTCAGTGCAGATTCCATTTGTTTGGTAATTTGATGCAGCTCCGTAAAGCTGGCCTGGCTTAATTCAGAAAATGCACGTGCCGGTTCATGGGCGGCTAAAACCAGTGCGCCTAACGTTGCTTGAGCGGGACGTAGCAGGATGCTCCAGTATTGGAATTGGTGAATCACCGTATCCGGCGCACCAAATTTACGCATGGTTGCGTTCAAATGCTGAATTTTCGTCGAAGAGATATTGTTTGCCATAAATTTACGCTGGACTGGTTTGATCAGTAGTATTTTTCTGTTCGGCAAAGAGCATGCCGGCTTTCGCGAGATCTTCAACAAAGTCAATTTCACACCAGCGATATCCGGCCACCGAGCATGATTTGACCAGGCGTTTGTTTGCCAGTTCGTCAATAATGGTGAGATACCATGATTTCAACTCGGCAGGATGCCGCAGTGCCGTTTCGACTGCTTCACGGAAATATTTGGGTCCTTGCGCGCGAAAATAAATCAAGCCTATGGATTCTGCATTAATTTGACTGGCGGGCAATATTTTACTGACCTGTCTTACAAAATTATCGGTATCCAGTTGAACTTTCATGTCGTCTGCATCGTATGCATTTTTATAGTCGACACAAAGTGTAATGGGTGCAGGTGCAGAATTCAATGCCTGTGATAACAATGCAGATTCGAAAACTGTATCGCCATTCAGCAACAAAAAATCACTATCCATCATAGTGCGCGCTATCCAGCAACTGGCCAGATTATCAGCCACTTCATAGAATGGATTAAATAATACCCGGATTTTGGGATAATCGGCATAGCGTTGTTGCAAAAGTGCTTCGACTTGACCAACCTGGAATCCAGCGACAACTGTCACCTCATCTATGCCAACTGAGAGTAATGCATCGATTTGCCACTCGATTACCGGTTTGTCAGAGACAGGTAATAGACACTTTGGGGAATTTTCTGTTAAGGGCAATAGCCGTCTGCCTTGTCCGGCACCGAGAATAATTGCTTTAATGGGCGCGTTATTTTTTTTGTCTGGCATTAGGTGAATGGTCGAAAAAAGTGAAGTGCCATAATCATATGATAATGAATATAAATGATAAAGCTGCAATCATAAGATATTAGCGATTGATATGAACATGCGTATGAAGCTGTTAGGCGCATAGTTGATTGTTCCAGAACCCGATTTTACTTGAAAAAACGCCATAGAATGTCATGCAATTCATTTTTGCGGCCATAAGATGCAATGGGTCAACGAATCGATTATTTGGCTGACCGAGTTTTTTCAGCTAAAAAATGCCTTCACATCGGGCTGTAGTTTTAGTCCGTCACGATAACCGAGTGCAATGAGTTCACGTGCGAATGCGCCTTCGAATAACAAAAAGCTCGGCAATCGCCACTCGTGCCCCCATCCGCCGATGGTTCGCAAGAACAGGCGAATTCCCCGGGGTAGCGAAACAGCAAAACGCGCCGCGATGACGCGCATATCTTCCGATGGCCGGATGACCATCACGCTGATTTTTCGTAAGCCGGTTTTATTGCACGGTGATCCATTCGCATGGCTGATTGTTCGATTGATCTGCTCCATGCGCTCAATGTCGGTAATAAGATTTTCAGTAAACAGAGAATCAAGAGTAAAACCGGCAATTTCGGCAATACCGGGCATGTATTCACCTTCATCACCGAGGGGGAGTGTTTCATTGCGCACGCCGATCACCAGAATCTTGTCGGCACCCATCTTGATGGCTGGCCGTAATGGCTCACTCATACGTAATGCACCGTCAACAAAATACTCATTGCCAATACGCTGCGGCGGGAATAAAAGAGGCAATGCAGCGGATGCCATAAGATGTGGTACATCGATACGCGTGCGGACACTGTCTCGGCGGCGGTCATGCCAATACAGGGATTCGATGCTTGATTCGAAAAAAGTCGTGGCCTCACCGGTTGAATAATTCGAAGCAGTTACGGCCAAGCCTTTGAGATGACCATTTTTAAGCTGTGCCTCAACTGAGTTGCCTCCCCCCAACTCGCGTTGTAACAATTGTGCAAGCGGTGCGTTATTGAGGAGTGAGTGGGGTTTGTTGGATTTGGTCATGAAACCCCGCATCAGCTTGTAATCCATTGTGAAAACATCGTTTGTGGACAACGCGGTCCAAATGCGCTCTAATCTTTCCACGGCACCGAGAAAGTTGTCGGCATCCTGAGCGAGCGCTGTTGCATTAATCGCCCCAGCGCTGATTCCAGAAACCGAGTCGAAAGGCAATGCTTCGCTGTCTGTCAGTTCGGCGAGCGCTTTCAATACGCCAATTTGATACGCACCCCGGGCACCACCGCCGGGTAGAATGAGCCCGGTCGAGCCGTTGATCTGCAATCATATCCTCCATCAGTCTGGTTAATTGGTTTTTGTCTGGAGATTTACATCCAGCAGTCTTTCGGGCGGTTTCGAGAACATCCCACCAGCGTACTGTTTCTGCGCTTTTTGCACAAAGGCGCTGGATTCGGCGGTTAAATTCTCAGTAAATCGTCTTGATGCATTCACGCCGGAACAATCCGGTATTGTATCGAATATGCCCCTGTTTACCCAGTGGTTCTCCCGATCACGGCATCCTGAACTGGAATTAGAATGTCAGGCCGTCCAGCTGTCGTAACGATTCAACGGTATGCCGGGTTGCTTTAAGGAATTCATCGACCTCTGCTAACGTATTGCTTCGTCCCAGACTTACCCGTACTGCACAACGTGCCAGCATGGGCGATACATCCATTGCTTCCAGCACATGACTCTGGCCAGGATTGACGCTTGAACAGGCTGCGCCACTGGCCACTGCAAAACCTGCCTTATCGAGGCGAACAACCAACGTGTCGCCCTCAACATCGGGTATGGCGAAATAGCAGGTATTGGGTATGCGTGCAGCATTCTGGCCAAAAATTTCGGCGCCCATTTCGAGTAATCCTTGTTCCAGATGATCGCGCAGCAGTTGAACATGCTCTGCAGTTTCCGCTTCGCGTAATTTGGCTAACTCGCAGGCGACGCCAAAACCCACGATAGCAGGTACATTTTCCGTTCCTGAGCGCATGCCGTTTTCGTGTCCACCACCAAAAATCAATGGCTTCAGTAATAAACGCTTGTCCACGATCAGTGCCGCAGCACCTTTTGGTCCGTAGATTTTATGTGCGGACAACGTCATGGCATGTACTTTAAGGGAAGAAAAGTTAACTGGGATCTTACCCATCCCCTGGACGGCATCGGTGTGTATCCAGGCGTTATGTGATCTGGCTATTTCCGCAAGATAAGCAACATCTTGAATGACACCGGTTTCATTATTCGCCAGCATGACGGATACCAGATCGGGACTTTGTTTTGCCATGGTATTTTCGGCGGCTTTGATATCCACGCGTCCCTGACTGTCAACGGCCAATCGCTGCATGGCCCATGTTTCGCTGGTACGGCGTGCCAATTCCAGTGTTGGCTGCAAAATACAGGGATGTTCGATGGCGCTAATAAAAATATTGCCTGGTTTCAGGCTGTCCGCTGCACCTCGTATAAACAGATTGTTGGCTTCCGAGCCCCCGCTGGTAAAGATTACTTGTACCGGCTGTACCCCGATAGCGGCCGCGACTTGTTCGCGCGCTTTATTGATAGCCCGGCGGGCGACTGTGCCATAGGCATGCCGGCTGGATGGATTGCCAAATTCCTGTTGAATATAAGGCAGCATTGCTTCCATTACTGCGTCATCCACGCGCGTGGTGGCATTGTGGTCAAAATAGACTGGGTTCATTTGTTAGCGGGTTAAATAGTTTTTGGTCATAGGGTGTGTCATTGCGTTAAATTCCAAGAGCAGCTTGTGCAGTCATAATTCTAGACCATTTTTAGCACGTTTACTAAAACTGAAAATTTTGTCTGAATATTTCGTCGAGACTGTTCTGGTACTGCATTCCGGGTCAGCAGATCAAACGGAATGGGAAGCTGTTTACTTCACGAGCTTATTTCAAACTGTTTGAAGAATTGGTGCCGGCTAAATTATGTATTATCCGGAATTCTCCGATCAAATAACTTTTCACAAGTTCCGATATGCGATCGTATCAGGTTTTGTCTCGTTGAATATTCAAATTCATTGCTGTTGCTTGAAACAACTTAGCCAATAATTTTCTTTTGGCGACGCTACGCAGTATTCTTATACAATGCGGCTGGTTGAAGGCAAACGAATTTTTCATTTGAAGTAATAGAATTTAGGTAATAATAATGTGTCTCCGGGTAGATCTATTTGCCTGGAATACAGTGAAGATTAATAAACTCTGGAAAATTAGCCATGACTCATTCTGCAGCAAAATTTCAAAAAAAAATCCACGCGCTGGCTGATACGTTTATACAAGAACTTCAACAAAAAACTAGAGATATTGAATCAAAATGGCAGCAGTACCAAAGTGATAAGCATACAGAAATGTTGCCGGTATTGTATCGAAAAACCCACGGCCTGATCGGTTCAAGCCAAACATTCGGGTTTCTGGAATTGGCGCGGGTGGCTGGCTCGTTAGCGCAGTCCTTGAAACCGTTACAGCAAAATAATGGATCGATGAATGCGCAGCAACAAGATCAAATCCGTCAGCAAATCCAGGAACTCAGCCATTTATCGAACGGCCTGGAACAGGGCCTGACGCAGAATATTACGCGCATGCTTAGAGGCATTATTTACCCGGATTCAGATACGTCCTGCCGGATATTTGTTGTGGATGATGATCAAGAGGCTGCGCAAGAACTGGCTTTGCAGTTGAACTACTTTGGCTATGAAGTAACCGTTTTTGATTGTTTAACGGCGTTCTGCGCTGTGGTCAAAAAAGAACCGCATGCAATTGTTCTAATGAATGTTGAGTTTTCAGAAGATTCTTTGGCGGGTATTCGCATTATGAAAGAAATTCGGCGGGAATTGAACGAGTCTGTGCAGGTTATGTTTCTTGCTTCAAATGATGATCTGAGTGTGCGGCTGGAAGCAGCGAGAGCCGGTGGCGCCGCTTATCTGACAAAACCGATTAATTCTTCAGAACTGATTGATCAGCTGGATTCTTTTATTGTGCCGCAAACACAAGAACCTTCTCGTGTATTGATGATTGACGACAGTGCGACCATGCTGGCATACCATGCGACCGTCCTGGAACTGGCTGGAATGGTTGTGAAAACAGTTGAAACATTGGATGCTGTCATGAAAACATTACTGGCATTTAATCCGGATGTGATTCTGATTGATGTGTATATGCCCGAGTGCAGTGGTATCGAACTCGCAAAAGTGATTCGTCAAATTGATGGTCTTTTCAGCGTGCCCATCGTTTATTTAGCTGCAGAGAATGACTTTAATACACAGCAGGAAGCACGGCATCTGGCAGGTGATGATTTTTTGGTCAAGCCGATTGATCCAAAACGCTTGATATCAGCGGTTGCCATGCGCGTGCGGCGCGCGCGCCTGCTGCGTGGTTTAATGGTGCGAGACGGTCTTACCGGTCTGTTGAACCATACCGCAATTAGAGAACAACTCGAACGCGAGATAGTGCGTTCCGGCAGGCTTAAAACACCCTTATCATTGGCCATGGTTGATATCGATGCTTTCAAGGAAATAAATGATGCCTATGGGCATGCAGCGGGTGATCGGGTTCTTAAAAGTCTGGCGCGGCTACTTAAACAGCGGTTGCGTGGTACCGATACGGTCGGCCGTTATGGTGGCGATGAATTTGCAGTCATTATGACAGATACTGAGGCGCCTGATGCAGCCAACGTTGTCAATGAAATACGCAAAGTTTTTTCGTGTCTGCTGCATATAAGTGACAACCAAGAATTCAACGTTACGTTTAGTTGTGGCATTGCTGATATTCAGCATTTCTCGGATGCCGAAAGTTTGAGTGACGCTGCCGATAAAGTGCTTGCGGATGCAAAGATGAAAGGCCGAAATCAAATAGCAGTGAATGCGGGTGATTAACATTTAAGCCTACAGCCCTTATTTGGAAAATTGTGAATAGCTGGTCCGGGTCTTTGAATTGTTTTGGCGCAAGCAACAAGTGCGCAGAACTGCCGTTTATTGCATTGGCTGCAGAAGTTTTTGCCATTAAGACGTAACGATTGTTATTGGGCCCTATGTGTCAGGATACCTTCCGCCTCATTTGAACTTTAAAAACTTGAAGGGCGAAGCGAGAGGACATGTAGCAAAAGAGCTATTCGAAAGAATTCAAGGAATCGGCAATCAAGAGGATGATGCCACCCAATCCGGTATCTGTTTCGCAATTATGTAAAGAAACAGGCGGATCTGATGTTACGCTCTACAAATGGAGAAAAGATGACAAGAACAGAGGAATCGCAGTGTCAGGAGATCCCAGTAAACCGGAAAATTGGGCGGCAGAAGATAAGTTTGGCTGTTATTATCGAAACGGCTGGTTTGAACAGCGCCCAATTGAGCGAGTATTGCCGCAGTATAGGCCTGTATCCGGAGCAGATCGATCAATGGAAACCAGCTGCGCTGTCAGGGTATCAACACAACGCCCAGGTTGAGGAAGAAAAGATTCGGAGTCGCCGGGAAGACAAAAAGCAAATAAAACGTTTGGAATCTGAACTCAGACGGAAGAAAAAAAATTGGCAGAAACAGCTGCGTTATTGGTGCTGTCAAATTTGTGACAGGATTGTATTACAATGGACCATGGTCTGATTCCTTTAGTTGGTTCAATAAGTTAAGTGTACTTATTATACCAATTATGGCTGAATCAGACCGCCATATCTGTGTGTTAACGGGGCAGCAGTGATCCCAGGTGCAGCTCATGTAGGAAAAGGCGTCATCGAACTTGATATTGAGGCGAATGTGCCGGACATCAATCGCGAAATGATTCTTTATTGCGATGGCGGTTTTCGCTCTGCACTGGCAGACGATAATTTGCAGAAAATAGGCTATACCAATGTCATTACCATGGATGGTGGTTATCGCGGTTAAATCCAGGCAGGTTATGACGCGACGGTTGAAAAAAAGTTTTTTCCGGCGTGACGCGCAATGTTCACCGTTAGCTCGGGAAAAAAGTTATATTTCGCCGCTTGCTCTATGATCAGGGCCGCGAGGCCAATGACGCAGATCGTTCGCTGCGCGCGTGGGTGCGTGGTTAAATTTCAGGTTTTTCTTTGCCGGTAGAAATGCTGCTGATCAGAACCGTATCTACACGGTGGTTGCTTAAAATACGCTACCAGTCGACGCCAAAAATCGGCGCTGCTGATGCGCGTGTTAGACTTTATAAAGATTTTGATATTTAGAATTTTATTTTAAAGTTACAGCGGTTGTTCATCATAGCAAAATTATGCCTTATGTCGGATGCCTTTAATAATTTGCGGTGTATTGGAGCCCCGAATCCGACAATTGCAAATAATTGGGTTTAATACGAGTGTAATAAGGTAGTTGGCTAACTTTTCAAATCATACAAACCGATGCCTGCCCGCTCCGCGACTTGGTTCAAACGGTGTGTCATCGATGATTAATATCCTTGGATTAAATAACTATGACTTTTAACGAAACAATCTCTTACGCCGGGTATGCCATAGAGACAGTTGGTGTACTTGTCGTCATTGTAGGGTCGTGTATTGCTTCCGTTGTTTTCATTCGCACGTTTCGTCATCTGCCTGATGGTGTAGCCTATAAGCGTTTCCGCCGTCAGCTAGGAAGATCAATTATTCTAGGTTTGGAGTTCCTGATTGCCGGCGATATTATACGAACCGTTGTTGTTGAAAATACTTTTGAGAACGTTGCCGTTTTAGGGATGATCATATTGATTCGCTCATTTCTTAGCGTAACACTTTACCTTGAAGTTGAAGGCCGATGGCCATGGCAGCCAGAAAAGCAGCACACTTTAGAATCGCGCTAGATGATACGAAGTGGTCACCGTAAGC
>BQJA01000080.1 GCA_021604405.1 Nitrosomonas sp.
TCAAAGGGAAAATCTAGCATCTCTCAGAAAATGCAGCAGTTGAATCGCAATACCCGCTTGGTCTTCGACTATCTTCGCATGACTTCTAATTCAACTCGTACTCGATTGCTTTGATTTCAAGGGGAGAACAAATTTACCGTGGGCAAGCAACAACTCGTTGTTGTGTTCGGTGATATGCTCCGATGATTGCGCTTGTCTCGGAAATAAAAAAATGAGAAAAATGAAAACCTCGGAGGCAGAAATGAAAAAAATAGTTGACTGAGACAATTTTTAGTCAGACTTTGTAGAATTCATGTGTAACCAAAAAATTAAAAAATAGGTGTTTATGGATGAGAACTAACTAGATCATAAGCAAGTTTTGCTGCAACGACGTCCATAATTGCTATTCCAACAGAGTCATAAATTATAGTTTTACCGTCTGGTACAACTTTAGTACCCGCATAGATTTCTCCAATTTCAGCGAATATTTCACAGCTGGATCCACGAATATTTCCAGCCTGATCTTTTGCGACAGCATAAGACTCAACGATAACGGTATTGGCCATTGCCGCATCATTGAGCTCTCGACCATCAGCAGTATTCCAGCCGACAGAAGTAACGAATGCGCCTTTCTTCAACCATGCTCCATCTAATATAGGTTCTTTTGCAGCAGTAGTGCAAGCGATGATGTCAGCACCTCGCACTGCCTGTTCAGCATCCGCATAATACGTTGCGCCTATCTTATCTGCCAGCGCTTGTCCCCGTGCTTCATTTCTTGACCATAGCCGAAACGCTTTAAAATCCACAATCTTAGCAAGCGCTTTAGCATGGGAATGCGCTTGAACACCATTCCCCATAATTGTCACAATAGCATCATTTATTTTGGCTAATTTGCGTGCTGCTGCTGCAGATCCTGCCGCTGTGCGCATTTCAGTAATCAAGCGGCCATCTAATACAGCGAGTGGAGTGCCATTATTCTTATCGAAAACCAATATGACGCCTTGTAACGTAGGTACGTCCGTTCCTGAATTTTGTGGATAGAGTGTAAAAACTTTGACCGCCATAGCCTCGCCCGCGGCTGGCATTGCTGCCATCATAGCGTTATCGTGCCCCGGCACCTGCACAAATTGCCTAACAGGTTGAGCAACTCTCCCGGCAGAAAAGTCAACCATTGCTTTTTCAAGCACGTCCATTAACGGCTGCCACGTCAATACCGCTTCAATTTGCTTTTCGTTAATAAACGGCAAATCATTTAAAGCCTGTCCTAACATTTTTTCTCCACAATGAAAATAGAGTAAGTTAATACAATATGCTTAGCGTCGCTAATTAAAAGCATTGGATTGTTAAAATGGTAATGTACCCCCGCACCGAGATATTCAACTTTCCGATTATAAATTGACCACTCGAGCTATATCTATATTTATATTTATATTCTAGCAATAATTGTAAATTTCTGTTCCTGAGTTTAGAGTTTCAGATCCTTACAAAGGAAAGAGTTAACGCAAAAAAGGAGCAAATTAACGTAAGAAATGCTCGACATTGTGGCAAAAGAGCTGCGTGTGATTTGCTGGGAACGGCATCAACGATGGCGCAAACAGTCAGCGCTACTTGTTTAACGCTTATCAGTTCGGCTGCACGTTTGATCGCCGCGGAGTCCGATAATTGCATCGAAAAAAAGCAATATAATAAAAATTTCGTCATGTATTTTCTTTCTCGAGGGTGAACTACTACCAAACGGACATTATTTTGCACGAAGAGATAGTATTGTTGATGCCAGTTTAAAAATTGACCGCTTTAGTCGGTTAAACTAACCAAGGGAAAACATTGCATTGGATACTCCGCATCTAAGAATAAATCGACTACACTGCGTTATTTATTTTGCCTCTTGCTGATAGTTAAACGCGACCGAATTGCAATAAATTGGAGATGCGAAGTAAAACCGGGCAGGAATAGGACATGGTAATTGACACAGGGTACAAGTAAATTTTGAAACATACAGTAGGCTGAAGTTTTAGGTAAACTATCAATTGCCAAATTAAATTCCAAAAGATATGAAAACAGACAAAAACAGATTCAAAAACACCTTAGCGATATCAAGCGGAAAACTCAGCATTATCAGTCTAGAAAAAGTCGCCGAAACGTATCCACAGGTAAATAAACTGCCTTTTTCCATTCGTATCTTATTGGAAAACGCCTTGCGCAACCAAGATGGGTTTTTGGTAACCGATGAACATATCGAAAACTTGATCAATTGGAACCCCAAGGGAAGCGATGCCTCCGTGCCCTACAAACCGGCGCGCGTGCTAATGCAAGATTTTACAGGCGTTCCCGCCGTGGTCGATATTGCCGCTATCCGTTCCGAAGCTATACGCAAAGGCAAGGACGGCGCCAAGATAAACCCCAAAGTGCCAGTTGATTTGGTCATCGACCATTCCGTGCAGGTTGATTTTTTCGGTACCGACTATGCCTATAAAAAAAATGTGGAATATGAGTACAAACGCAACAGCGAACGTTATGAATTGTTGAAATGGGCCCAGAGCGCTTTTGAGAATTTTACGGTTGTACCCCCGGGAATGGGCATCTGTCACCAAGTAAATCTCGAGTATTTGGCAAAAGTTATTGTTGCCCGAGACGGTTGGGCGTATCCCGATACCTTAGTCGGCCTCGATTCGCACACCCCTATGGTCAACGGTATCGGCGTTATAGGATGGGGTGTTGGCGGTATCGAGGCCGAAGCGGCTTTACTAGGGCAACCGATTTATTTCTCCAGTCCGAAAGTTATTGGGTTGAAATTGAAGGGAAAACTGTCTGAAGGAATTACCGCTACGGACATGGTGCTTGAAATTACGAATCAACTTCGTAAATATGGTGTCGTGGGCGATTTTGTGGAGGTTTTTGGTGACGGTCTCGACCATTTGTCAGTTCCGGACCGTGCAACGATTGCCAATATGTCGCCTGAATTCGGCTGCACAGTCACTTATTTTCCGATAGACGGCCAGACCCTTGGGTATATGGAAAAAACCAACCGCGACCAGGAACAGATTGAACTGGTGGAGCAGTATAGCAAAAAAAACCTCTTATGGCGGACAGGCAATGAAAATATAGACTATTCCTATGTGCTGACGGTGGATCTGTCCGCATTGCAACCCTCGGTCGCCGGCCCAAAGCGCCCACAGGACAAAATATTAGTCAAAGACCTTAAGAATCAGTTTGGAAGCCTTTTAAAAGAGAGTCACGGCAGGGATTATGTGCCTTTGGAGGAACGTGATACCTGGTATGCCGAAGGCGGTTCGGGCACCTTTTTCAACAAATGCTTCCGGGATCAAAAAGTGGCGGATGATGTAGTAGTTATGGCCAAAGAAGAAGAGGCATTACATTCGGTACGCATCAGCAGGGGAAATCAGGAATATGCCTTGAGTGATGGCTCAATTGTGGTGGCCGCCATTACTTCCTGTACCAATACCTCCAACCCCTCGGTTATGTTGGGCGCAGGTCTGGTGGCACAAAAGGCTATAGAAAAAGGTTTGGATGTAAAACCGTGGGTAAAAACCTCTTTGGCGCCGGGCTCTAAGGTTGTAACCAATTATTTAAGGCGGGCGGGCCTGTTACAATATCTCGAAGCTTTGAAATTCCACGTGGTGGGTTACGGCTGTACCACTTGTATCGGCAACTCTGGCCCGTTGCCGCCCCATATCGAAAAGGCGATAGATGCATGTGATTTAGTGGCCGCTTCGGTCTTAAGTGGAAACCGAAATTTTGAAGCAAGGATCCATCCCAAGATACAGATGAATTTCTTGGCATCGCCCATGCTGGTAGTAGCCTATGCCATTGCCGGTAGGGTGGATATCAATTTGATGGAAGACCCGCTGGCAAGGGATGCAAATGGTCGGGACGTTTTTTTAAAGGATATTTGGCCTAGTCAACAAGAAGTTCAACAAGCTATTGAAAGTGCTACCACTAAGGAGGATTACGCCCAAGAATATGCCATAATTTTTGATGGGGAAGAACAATGGCAAAGCCTGTCCGCACCAAGCGGATTGGATTACGCATGGCGGGACGACTCCACCTATATTAAGGAAATTCCATTTTTCAAGAACATCAGCGAAACACCTGAACCTTTGCGAAACATAGAAAATGCCAAGGTGATAATGAAGCTGGGCGATTCGGTCACTACTGACCATATTTCTCCCGCGGGATCCTTTTCCGAAGACAGTCCCGCAGGGCAGTATCTAAAATCGAAAGGTATCGAGCGCACGATGTTTAACTCATACGGTTCGCGCAGAGGCAATCACGAAGTGATGATGCGCGGCACTTTTGCCAATGTGTTCATCAAGAATGAGATCGCCTCAAAACAGGGCGGTTTTACCACATATTTTCCCGAAGATGAGGAGATGAGCGTATATGATGCCGCCATGAAATACCAAGAAAGCAATATTCCCTTGGTGGTGTTGGCTGGCAGCGAATACGGTTCTGGATCTTCACGCGATTGGGCCGCAAAGGGTGCCAGCTTATTAGGCGTAAAAGCGGTCATTGCTAGTTCGTACGAGCGTATCCACCGTTCTAATTTGGTGGGGATGGGCGTGTTACCCTTAAAATTTATAGAAGGGGAAGACGCCAATAGCTTGGGCCTGTCCGGACACGAAATCATGGCCATTTACGGAATAGAAGCGGGACTTCATCCTGGGAAGGAACTAACCGTAATCGCAAGAAAAGAAAACGGCTCGGAAATCACGTTCAAAGTGATAATCCGTCTGGATTCGAAAATAGAAATTGAATACGTAAAACACGGAGGTATTTTACAATATGTGCTAAGACAATTTTTGGAGGAATAAAATGAAGTTTCAGAAATTAGTTACTTTTTAACGGCAGTCTGCTTGTATTAAAATTTTTATAAATACCTCGCACGCTTTTTTTATGCTTTCGAAAATTAAACCATGATGGAGTATCTCGCGCAAATCATCCTACTACTGGCTGTGGCCATAACCGTCGTGGTCACATTTCAGCGTCTACATATCCCGACTAGCCTCGGGTATTTGCTGGTGGGCGTGGTTCTCGGGCCACATACTATGGGGCCGGCAGTCTCAATGCCAGGACTGGAAGTGTTCGCCGAATTTGGCATCGTCTTCCTGTTGTTTACCATAGGTCTTAATTTCTCTCTCCCTCAATTGCATGCGCTACGCCACCAGGTTCTGGGATTGGGAACCGGGCAGGTTGTATTCACAACGTTTTTTGTTGGGATTATCGTTTGGATCATAGGACTCCCCGTCGCCGCCGCGTTCGTAATTGGTGCCGTCTTCGCTCAATCGTCCACTACCATTATCGCCAGTTTGTTAACCGAGCAGGATGAAGAAAACAGTCAACACGGTCGCCTCGGACTCGCGATGTCTGTTTTTCAAGATGTTACCGCCGTCCCTTTTCTTGTGATCATTCCTATACTGGGCATGTCAGTCTCTGCATATGTGCTGGCCGGATCTTTGGGGTGGGCGCTTGCGAAAGCTGTTTTCGCATTCGCACTCGTGTTTTATGTCGGACGGTGGGTGCTTCGACCATTGTTTCATCTTGTTTCCGAACGCAAGTCAATAGAAATGTTTACATTGGCAGTGTTGTTAGTTGCTTTACTTGCTGCATGGACCACAAACAGCCTCGGGCTATCGCTGGCGTTCGGGGGATTTCTTGCTGGTATGATGCTGGGAGAAACAGAGTTCCGCCACCAAGTGGAATCGAGCATACGTCCGTTCCGCGACGTTTTGATTGGCTTGTTCTTTATCGGTATCGGCATGCACTTCAATCCGATGACAATATTACCAATTTGGTATTGGGCTCTATTTGGCGCGTTTCTAATTCTGACAATCAAGACGCTGACTGTCGCCGCAATGGTACGCGGAATCGGCATCGATGCCCAGATTGCGTGGCGCACCGGTCTGATGTTGAGTGTGGGCGGCGAATTTGGCCTTGCCCTCATTGCAATAGCACTCGACTCCGGCGTGATCGACATACAACTGGGTCAGATTGCGATAGCATCCGTGCTTCTATCGATGATTGCGGGTGCCGTTTTAATACGTTTTAATGGCACGATAGCGGTATGGTTGGTTAAAGTGCCGCCCATCGAAGTTTCCGCTATTCCAGTGTTACTGGACACCCCGGAACGACAGGTGGTGATCGGCGGTTATGGACGCGTAGGCCACACATTAGCCGTGCTATTGCATGCGAGCGGCATTCCTTTTTTGGCTTTTGACACCGATCCGGAACGGGTGGCACAAGGACGAGCGGATGGTCACCTGGTATCCTATGGTGACATTTCCGACCCAGGTTTACTGGCTTCTATTCACGTGGAACGTGCTTCGTTGGTCGTGATTACCGTTGACAGATCCGCTGCGGCCTTAGGCACAATTTCGTATCTGCGCAGAACGTGTCCCCAGGTGCCGGTCATTGCGCGGGCGCAGGACCTCGAAACGTGTACCCGCCTGCTTGACGCTGGTGCAATGCACGCGTACCCAGAAACAATTGAAGCGAGCCTTCGTCTCGGCGTAATGACTCTGCAGATGCTTCATGTTCCGTCCGACGATATAGATCAGATACTTAAGGAGGTGAGAGAATGGGGATACAAGTCCGTTTCGGACGGATGAGTGGGGTAAATACTGAACTATACTACCAGGAGCTTACCTGCGTTGCCGGATGCGTCAATGACTATTTCCAAATGAGTGTAAGAAGTCACATTTACTATGCCGATACTGCGGCTTCTGATAACAACTTAGCCTCTGATACTTTTCGATATCCACACTATATGATAGTTACAATCCCACGCCGTATGACTTAAACTCTGTACTTTCACTAGTTGATTCCTTATTTATTAATTTTTTGGCGGCTCACAAACGGGGAGACTTCCAATGAATTCTGGAATTACCAAGTCTTAATAGTCCACGGGCGAAGCCGGTGGTTTACCTTCTGTTAATTATGACGAAACTATTTAAAAATATTCTTTATTTATCTGAAGCATCCGTTGCACAAGGACCGTCGATAGCGCGGGCCGTATCTATAGCGGAAAACAATCAAGCGGACCTGACGGTCATTGATGTCATTCCAGTCATTACGGTTGGCATCGGCACACTTCCTGTCGGACATACCTTCGATGAATTACAGACGGCCATGGTGAGCGATCGCCGAAAAAAGCTGGAATTCCTGGTCGAGCCTTATATGGAACGCATCAGCATCCAATTGGACGTACTAATGGGCAAGACGTATATTGAAGTTATTCATGCAATTTTACGTAACAAGTACGACCTGTTGATCAAGCCCGCTGAAAATCCAAATTTCATCGAACGGATGTTTGGCAGCGATGACATGCAACTGCTACGCAACTGTCCCTGTCCAGTATGGCTTACACGCTCAGAAAAACAGTCTGATTACGAGCGCATTCTGGCAGCAGTCGACGTCAACCCGGATATCCCGGACGCAACAGAACAAAACCTCAACCGACAGATTCTTGAACTGTCAAGTTCGCTCGCGATATCCAAATTTACTGCACTGGATATTGTTCATGTTTGGGAGGCTCCATTCGAGATGAAGGTGCGATCATGGAGCGACAATCCACGTGAAGCTGGCATGGCCTATGTAGAAGGTGAACGATCACGTCATGAGAACGCGATAAACCGCCTTGGCAAGCAGTTAAAAGATCAAATAGGTCCTGAGGCCTATGGCCATCTTTCGCCTGAATTCCATTTGCGCCGCGGAGCACCTTCCACGGCCATACCGCAAACAGTGAGGCAGTTGCAAGCCGATCTGGTGGTGATGGGAACGGTCGCTCGAACAGGTATCGCTGGATGGCTCATTGGTAATACGGCAGAAGCTATTCTCGAACAGTTGCAATGTTCCGTGCTCGCTGTTAAACCCCTTGGATTTGTCTCTCCGGTAAAGCTATCTGAGTAAAAAGCGCCATTCTGGGGACAGATCATTCAGATGTGGCACCAGCACAGTGTCGTTCGACGCGAGTCCGATTTGTCCACAACATCCAGAATCTAACGAAACACGAATAATATACTCGTAAGCTAAGCTTCTTTGTTGTCTTACGTTCACTGGTTTGATCTTATTTGAATTGAGCCACCATCATCCGGAGTGTACGCTATGACTCGACTGGTCAATTCTTTGATTGCCCTGATTTCAAGTATTGTGCTACTGGTGAGCGGTAACGCTTTCCTAACCACTCTATTAGCAATTCGTCTGAGTAACGATTCGGTTTCAGCGGACACTATTGGTTGGGTATTGGTGTGCTATTCCGTCGGTTTTGTACTGGGGACCCTCTACGTTCAGAAAATCATTGCGGGCGTTGGCCATATTCGGGCTTTTGCGGTATTTGCCGCCACTGCTGCCGTGACTGCCTTGATGTATCCGATGGCAATTTCTATGTTGCTGTGGGCGGCTTTACGTATTTTGTCTGGTTTCAGCATCGCCGGGGTGTTGGTGGTGATCGAAAGCTGGTTTTCCAGTCGCGCCACCAACGCTAATCGTGGCAGCTTATTTGCCATTTACCAGATCGTTTTTTATGTGGCGGCTGCCAGCGGTCAACTGATCGTCAATATTGGCGATCCAACGAATTTTCTACCCTTTTCGTTGGCGGCGATATTGCTGACGCTGGCGTTGATACCTTTGTCACTGACTCGCATGGAAGCACCGCGCATTAACAAAACTCGGCGCATTTCTATTGTTACTTTAGCCCGTGAATCCTTCAGTGGCGTTTCCGGTGCCTTGACTGGTGGCGCATTAATCAGCAGCTTTTATGCTCTGGGGCCGGTCTATGCCGCATTAGTAGGGCTGGATGTAGCTCGAACCTCAATCTTCATGGCTAGTGCGGTCTTTGCCGCCATGCTGCTGGCTTGGCCGATTGGTCGGCTGTGTGATCGGTTTGATCGTCGCCACTTGATGTTTTGGGTCGCGCTGGTCACAGCCGTCATAGCGGCTGTGATTGGCCTGTTGGGCGTCACCCATTTGCCGCTATTGACGCTGCTGGTGGCTTTGTCCATTGGACTGTCCGCCACACTTTATCCAACGGCGGTGGCTATCACTAATGACCGCATGGACACGACTCTTATTGTGGCCGCCAGTGCGACCCTGCTGCTCACCTATGGCATCGGCAGTATGATCGGTCCTATTGTGATGGCCGAACTGATCAATTTACTGGGCCCCAAAGGACTATTCTTGGGCAATGCCGGTTTTCTGTTGCTGCTCGCGGCAATCACTGGTTATCACATTAACCAGTCGGAAGATGTACCGGTCGAAGAGCAGGAACATTTTGTTTCTACCATACCTGAAGTTTCACCGGTACTAGCTAAACTTGATCCACGTAACGACCAATTTCATGCTTCTCCCGAGGCCATAGAAATGGAAGAAGAGCAAAAACGTACACGCAACGGTTAGTTCGGCTCTGTTGCAAAAAATAAGCAAGATGGTGCATTATTGAGTTTTTAAAAATATACCTCAATGTCAGACTCCAAATGGCGGCATTATCAGAGTAGCGTAATCCTTGGTTGTGTTAGATGGTTCTGCAAATACGGGATCAGCTATCGTGAATTGGAAGAAATGTTGCTGGAACAAGGGCTTGAAGTAGACCATACTGCGATCTATCGCTGTGTCCAACATTATGCGCCGGAAATAGAGAAACGCCTACGATGGTACTACAAGCCAGCGATTGGTCGTAGCTGGCGAACAGATGAACCTATGTGAAGGTTAAAAGAAAATGGGCATATTTATATCGGGCTATTGATAAGCGTGGTCGCACAATTGATTTCCATCTTTCTCCTACCCGAAATACTAAGGCGGCCAAGCGGTTCCTCAGCAAAGCACTCAAATCTATCAAGCCATGGGTACATCCAAAGATAATCAATACAGACTAAGCAGCGGCTTTCGGCCTTGCTATTGCTGAATTACAGGAGGAAGGAAAATGCTAAAAGAATACGATACACCGGCAGGTAAAATACCTGAATAATATTATCGAAGCTGATCATGGCAAACTCAAACGTTTGATAAAACTAATGCGCGGTTTTAAAACCATAAAACTGTCTATGCAATGATCAAGGGGTTTAAAATCATGCGTATATTCAAAAAAGGATAAATGAATGCATGGACACGTGAACAAGGCCTTGCAGGAGAAATCCGTCTTATTGAAAGGCAATTCGATATTTATACCGCACAATTTAAGATACCAGAGATTTACTCTAGCCAACACTATTTATTGCAACAGAGTTAGCAAAGGGATCACCTGACTGTGTTAATCCAAGGATTTGCAGTTGTTCACGCTCTGGTCGTGATCGTGTTTTCGATGCGCATACTGTTGCGCGATGACCTTTCATCGGCGGCCCGACTGGCTTGGTTCATGGTCATGCTGTTCGCACCATATGTAGGTGTTTTAGTATATTTGCTGTTTGGAGAAATCAACCTCGGACGAACGATACACAGACGACATGACCAGATTTTTTCGAAACTTCGCTTAATGGCCGGAGCCGCGATGGGCAGCTGTGACAAAAATCTGGCTGGAAATGTCGAGACTGAATATCAAACTGCTTTTCGAGCCGCATCGGTTGACGGCTTTGGGACGACCGTCGGAAATAGAGCCGTGTTATTGCCTGACGCCGCGACTGCTCGCTCTCGATTGGTCGAAGACATCGACAATGCGACAGAAAGCGTCCAGTGTTTGTATTACATCTGGCTGGATGACAATACAGGCAGAAATGTTGCTAATGCACTCGTCCGAGCTGCCAAGCGTGGTGTTGCCGTTCATGCGATGGCTGACGGACTTGGTTCCAGAAAGTTTGTTCGGTCGAAGTACTGGCGAGAGATGCGGGATGCAGGCATGAAGTTGTCTATCGCGCTGCCGATGAAATGGGTCATTGATACGATTCTGTTCAGCCGACTGGATCTGCGGAACCATCGAAAGATCACGGTCATCGACAGCTGCATCACTTGGTGCGGAAGTCAGAACTGCGCTGATTCCGAGTTTCGAGTTAAAGCGAAGTACGCGCCGTGGGTAGACATCATGTTGCGGTTGGAAGGGCCAGTCGTCGCGCAGACCCAACTGCTGTTCGCATCGGATTGGTTGCTTAACAGCGGCGATGAGGTCCCCGAATCCATTGAGATGAAGACGAAAGAAATCGAGGGTGGTTTTCCAGCTCAGCTTTTTGCCGATGGCCCGACCGATCGTCGTGGAGCGTCGCCTCAATTGTTCGCCACGCTGCTGACTTTGGCTAGAAAGGAAGTTGTTATCTCGACACCGTACTTCGTTCCTAACACAACCGTTCTTGACGCAATTTGTGCCGCTGCCATTCGCGGAGTGGACGTGACGATGATTTTTCCCAAACGTAACGACTCTTGGATCGTCGCGGCTGCCAGTCACAGCTACTATCGCCAACTATTGGAACACGGCGTGAAGATATTTGAGTTTCGTGACGGATTGCTTCATTCCAAAACATTTACAATTGATCGCGCACTGTCATTGATTGGGACAACTAATCTTGATCTCCGCAGTTTCGACTTGAACTATGAGAATGACATTCTGTTGCGTGACGACGAAATGACACAGCTCATTTACGATCGGCAACAGGAGTACGTTGCTCAGTCTGATTCGGTGACGCTGGACGATGTTCACGCATGGTCTTATCCACGCCGCATTTGGAACAATGTTATTGCCACGATCGGTCCGATTCTGTAGAAGTACACAAAGCATGCTGATATTAAATAAGAAAAATACCTTTCAAGAAAGGAACCTTAGTTTTAACTGAAAATTATGGCGTTGCATGAAACTAAATATGTTCTGCTCGGTTGAGTTCGACAGTACGCACTTGCCAGATGAACCTCAGTTTCTCTAAAGATAGGCTATTAACCATTATGTGTGCTTTTTTGCTCTTCTTCCATTTCTATGGCCTCGGGAGAAGCATGAAATTGGTCGTTACGTGGATCAAGTTTAGCCAGTACCGGTGAAACTTCAGGTATGGTGGAAACAAAATGTTCCTGCTCTTCGACCGGTACATCTTCCGACTGGTTAATGTAATAACCAGTGATTGCCGCGAGCAGCAACAGAAAACCGGCATTGCCCAAGAATAGTTTTTTGGGGCCCAGTAAATTGAATTGAGACGTTCAGTGAGAATTAAGGTTTTGCCGGTAGCTACTTTAAGATTTTGCAGTTAATTTAGAAAAAACAGGAGCGAATTATGGCCGGTAGCTGGTCTCGAGATGGGGCGGTGCAAGATCAAATTGACGCCAGCGTCGAAGATGCAGTGGCTGCGGCTCGTAGCCAGCTACCCGTCGGCACAAGCTTAACGCACTGTAAAGAATGTGGGACCGCAATCCCGGAGGCGCGTCGCAAGGCAGTCCCCGATGTGCGTTTCTGTGTTGGTTGCCAGACTGAAGTCGATAAACAACAAACGAGCCTCAGCGGTTATAATCGCCGTGGCAGCAAGAACAGTCAATTGAGGTAACTTTGCATCCCATAAAACTCTTAATAACGCACCATCACGGCCTCATCGCTGCCTAAACTCTTCCACACAACAGGAGCAATTCTTATGACAAAAATGATCAAATCTAAAGCCGCGGTAGCTTGGGGTCCTAGCCTGCCGCTGTCTATTGAAGAAGTCGACGTGATGCCGCCACAAGCCGGTGAAGTGCTGCTGCGTGTCGTCGCTAGCGGCGTTTGTCATACCGACGCATTCACCTTGTCCGGCGACGATCCGGAAGGTATTTTTCCGGTCATTTTGGGCCACGAGGGTGGCGCTATTGTCGAACAGGTTGGTGAAGGCGTGACCAGCGTCGCCGTAGGAGACCATGTGATTCCGCTGTACATACCTGAGTGCGGCGAGTGTAAGTTCTGCAAATCCGGCAAAACCAACCTCTGCCGGAAAATTCGTGAAACCCAGGGCAAGGGCCTGATGCCCGACGGCACCACCCGTTTTTATAAAGACGGCAAGCCCATCCATCACTACATGGGCTGCTCAACCTTCTCCAAGTACACCGTAATTCCTGAAATTGCGCTGGCAAAAGTGAACAAAGAGGCCGCGTTGGAGGAAGTTTGCCTGCTGGGTTGCGGCGTGACCACCGGCATGGGCGCAGTAATGAACACAGCCAAGGTGGAAGCGGGCGCCACCGTTGCTATCTTCGGATTGGGCGGTATTGGTCTGTCGGTCATTATCGGCGCCAAGATGGCTAAAGCCAGCCGAATCATTGGCATCGATATTAACGAGAGTAAATTTGACCTGGCGCGTAAGCTGGGAGCCACTGACTGTATTAACCCGAAAGACTATGGCGACAGACCAATCCAGGATGTCATCGTCGAATTGACTGATGGTGGTGTCGATTATTCTTTCGAGTGTATTGGCAATGTCAACCTCATGCGTTCGGCGTTGGAATGCTGCCACATAGGGTGGGGAGAGTCGGTGGTGATCGGTGTCGCCGGCGCGGGCCAGGAGATTTCCACCCGTCCATTCCAGTTGGTGACCGGTCGAGTATGGCGCGGCTCCGCCTTTGGCGGCGTGAAAGGCCGCTCCGAGCTGCCGGGTTATGTCGAGCGCTACCTGCAGGGTGAGTTCAAGCTGGATGACTTTATCACCCATACCATGGGTCTTGACGATATCAACAGAGCCTTTGATTTGATACATGAAGGCAAGAGCATTCGCAGTGTAATCCACTTCGATAAGTAATCGCTATCAATGCGCCGCAGCTGCGGATCAGGCGCAGGTGGAATTACTGTTTTACGAGAGCCTTCAGTGCATAAATTTTGCAGCGCAGTCACGTAAGATACATTGCCAGTCTGTTAAGTCTGGCAGCAATGCAAAATTAATATTCCATAGGAGTCTTTGCATGAGTATTGAAAATCTGAGCAGCAACAAGAGTTTTGCAGGCTGGCACAAGCAATACAATCATTACGCCGAAACGCTGAGCTGCACCATGCGCTTTGCCATTTACCTGCCGCCCCAGGCATCCAACGGACATAAGGTGCCGGTGCTATACTGGTTGTCTGGCCTGACCTGCACGGACGAGAACTTTATGCAAAAGGCGGGCGCTCACCGCGCTGCCGCTGAATTGGGGGTCGCCATTGTGGCGCCGGATACCAGCCCCCGCGGCGAAGACGTGGCGGATGATGAAAGTTACGATCTGGGCCAGGGTGCAGGCTTCTTTGTCAACGCGACCGAAGCCCCGTGGAGCAGTCACTACCAGATGTACGACTATGTGGTTAACGAATTGCCGGCTTTGGTCGAAGCAAACTTTCAGGTAAGCGGCCAGCGGGCTATCGCCGGTCACTCCATGGGTGGTCACGGGGCTCTGGTCATCGCCTTGCGCAACCCGCAGCGATACTGCTCGGTATCGGCTTTCAGTCCTATCAGCAACCCGATGAACTGCCCCTGGGGGAAAAAGGCCTTTGCCGCCTATTTGGGTAAAGATACTCACAGCTGGCGCGACTACGACGCCAGCCTACTGATGCGCGAGGCTACGCACCAGGTGCCCATGTTGGTGGACCAAGGCGAGGCAGACCAATTTATGACCGAGCAGTTGCAACCGGAGCGGCTGGAAGCAGCCGCAGCAGCCAACGCTTATCCGCTGCAGTTGCGTCGCCACGAAAATTATGACCACAGTTACTACTTTATCGCCAGTTTTATCGAAGAGCATCTGCGTTTTCACACAGACTGCTTTAACAAGTGAATCTTTGCAAGCAGTATTAGCTACACTAAGATGATTGCATACGGACACTGTGCACTACAAATTTGGAAGTTGAATCTGTCAATGCCGGAGTAAAATAATGAAATGGACGCCCGCTACCCTAAACGGCATCATTGAGCCAAAGTAGTAGTGCAGTAAAGTCCACTAAACAAGAGAGGAGCGTCCGAGATGAAGATTACAACAATAGGTATTGATTTGGCAAAGGAAGTGTTTCAGATTCACGGTGTAGATGGCCACGGTAAGATAGTGGTGCGCAAGCAATTGCGCCGGAACAAGGTGACAAAGTTTTTCGCCAATTTAGAGCCTTGTTTGATTGGTATGGAAGCATGCAGTAGTTCACACCATTGGGCGAGAAAGCTCGGTGAATTTGGGTACACTGTTAAGCTCATGTCACCCCAATTCGTCAAACCGTACGTCAAGACTAACAAACATGACATGGCAGATGCGGAAGCGATCTGTGAAGCAGTGAGCCGGCCCAACATGAGATTTGTACCAATCAAGAATGTTGAGCAATAAGCGATCCTGTCAGTGCACCGTGCTAGACAAGGTATGGTCAAGGGCCAGAATCGCCCAAGCAAATCAGATACATGGTTTGCTCTCCGAATTTGGTATTGTAATGCCACAGGGAATTCGATCGATCAGTAAATACATGCCAGATATCCTGGAAGATGCCGAGAACGGTTTGCCAGGTACCTTGCGCAAGTTGTTGGAAAGATTGAATGGCCATCTCAAGGAACTGGGCCGTCAGGTAGAAGAGCTGGAGCTGCAAATCAAGCTGTGGCACAAGGGAAACCAAGCCAGCAAGAAACTGGAGGCGATTCCCGGTTTTGGCTCGATCACAGCGAGCGCGATTGTGGCAACAGTAGGAAATGCCACGGAATTCGAGAACGGCAGACAACTGGCAGCATGGTTTGGGTTGGTTTTAAAACAATATTCCAATGGTGGCAAACAAATATTACTTGGCATCAGCAAACGTGGCGATACTTACTTACGCACTTTGCTGATCCACGGAGCACGAGCGGTCACTCTCTTTTCTAAAAACAAGATTGAGTCGCAAGGCTGGCTATACAAACTGATAACGCGGCGCAACAAGAATATCGCTGCTGTTGCGCTAGCAAATAAAAACGCTCGTATTATCTGGGTGTTGCTTGTCAAAGGCACAATATTTCATCCCGATCACGCATCGGCAGCATATGCAGCCGCTACATGATCGTGGCGGATAAATTAAAAACATATTGGTAATGTCGCATCGAAGACGAGTTTAAGGGAGAAAAACTTTCACCGATTGCACAGGCAATCATGACATGATGGCAAGACAGGTCAGACCGTGGTTGGGAAAGCTCGTTTTGGTGCAAGCACCTAGTATAGCAACAACTTTGCAATGATAGGAATATCATGTAACCTCTTAGGTAAATCTTTCAGCTTATTGATACCTTGGAGATATGATGATGTCAACGACAGCGAAATATAGAGTAAAGCTAACACAAGAAGAACATGAGATGCTGAGTGCGCTGGTATCAACCGGCAAAGCTGCTGCCCGCAAAATAACACATGCAAGAATATTGTTGCTTGCGGACGAACACTTATCGACGAACAATTATACTGATGAATCAATAGCCAAAGCCTTACAAATAGGGATCGCCACTGTAGGGCGTGTTCGACGTCGTTTTGTTGAACAAGGTTTGGACTCAGCGCTAAACCGTCAAGTGCAAGAGAATAGAAGGGCAAAGAAACTAAATGGCGAGGCGGAGGCATTCTTGGTGGCAACAGCTTGCTCTGCGGCACCGAAAGGGAGGAAGTCCTGGACATTGAAGCTGTTGGCAGACCAGTTGGTAGCATGTGATATCGTGGCTTCCATCAGCCCGGAAGCTGTCAGGCAGACGCTTAAAAAAACGAACTTAAACCTTGGTTGAAAGAATGCTGGTGTATTCCCCCGAAAAGCAGTGCGGATTTTGTCTGTGCAATGGA
>BQJA01000081.1 GCA_021604405.1 Nitrosomonas sp.
TACTTTGCGCAGATGCAGTATAACTGATTATCAGTAACGCAATTAAAGCTGGTACTTTTAAAATGAAAACCAAAACCATCCAAGCACCCTAGGCAACAAAAGCATCTTGCTCAGCAGCCGCTTTTGTTACGGTCAAACTTCTTGTACTGGTGGTATTAACGAATGCACTCCAGGCGCCACCCTGTTCAACACCCTGATAGATCAGGAACTGGCCCTCGACATCTTTCGCTGCGTTAATACGCGTCCCTCTCGCCCGTATCCCTGACGCAGACAATTTCATTCTGCTCCGGATTGATCTTGATAAGAAGTGGTAGGTTGATACTGGCAGCCGTACCATAAATACAATCATCTTCTTTATGGCAGGCGATGGCTTTGGTAGCGGCACAAATCATGGCTTCATCTTTTGCCATCCCCAAATGACTATGCCCGGCAATTGCTGACAGAATAAGTGCTGATAAAGAAGCGTTTAATGGTCCCTTAAAGATCATAAAGCTATTCTTATTAAGTTTTGAAGGAATGTGAATACCTATTTTCAAATAGCAGTCATCGTTTTCGTCAAAAAGTGTCATTTTTTTGGGAAAATTTTCCGTGCGGCGCATGCAGTATAGACACGATATTGTCGTAAGACAACCACCCATTTTGCCGAAATGATCTTGCCATCACCCCAGCGAAGGTGTATTAATGTATGCCCCCTGGCATTGTCAACCGACTGGTATTTTTTGTTAGGCCAATATTGCTAATAGAGTAATCGCGCATGCGCCGTGTCTTCCGATATTCAGGCACATCGCTCTTGACAGGGATAATTATCCCCACTGTCATAATGGCATACGTTTTCCAGCGTAACAGTATACTTACAGCAGCATTCATTCAGCCGGCTGATCACGAAAACAATCGCCGGACTATCATGCAGCCGACCTTCGATGTGTTGTCGAATATGACTTACACTGGCATCTACGAGGACGCTACTACCCTCAAAGATGAGCGCTGGGCGGGTGAGCCCTATGTGAACGGCGGTAAATCACGTCCTCTTGTCGGTATCGTGAAAGATTTCACACTGACCGGCACTTAGACGGTGACGGTTCAAATGATAGTTGCAGCCATTCTCATGGAGAGTGCCGGTGGATCCGGAAACCGAGGCTATGTCGTGATTGTGGGTCGGCGTAAACACGACAGCGAGAGCGTAAATCTTGGCACAGCCCTTATTGGTGAACGGGTACAGCTGCAAAATGGCCGAATTGCAGATGGCAAAATTGTCTTCGAGGTTATACAGCAAGGCGTCAATGATGCAGCCTGCTGCCCGTCACAAAAAGCCAGACAATCCTGGAAGCTGGACGAAAATGGTTTAATAGAAGAGGAAATACAGATGACCGTTATCTTGTCACTGGCTGAATATTGCTGAAAAACTGGCGCTTACGTGGCAAAAAGATAATGCCGTAAATACCATGTTGTTTGTTTTCAGTGAATGCCAACAGGAGTTCTAGCATCTGTACACTATAAAAAAACCAAGCCGGCCAACTGGGTATCTGTGTATATAGTAAAATAACTTCAGTTAAACGGTTGTTTCGTTTCAGCAGGATTTTATCAACGCGGTAACCAATTGAAGGAAAAGAACCAATGAAAAAGTTCGTAATGACTGGCAGTATTCTTGTTATTTTTGTTATCCTCGCGGCTTGCCAAGCGACGTCGGGCATGTCCTATAAATCAACCAGCGAAATTGACCAGGATGTCGACGCCGTACTGCAGAAACTGTACGAAACTACCCCGCTTGCCAATCAACTTCGGAAAGAAGCCAGAGGCGTCCTGGTGTTCCCAGAAATTTTAAAAGCAGGCTTTTTAGCCGGGGCACAATATGGCGAAGGAGCACTCCGGGAAAATGGCAAAACCACCGGTTACTATAATACCATTACGGCATCCTATGGCCTGCAAGCTGGTGTCCAGGTATTTGGTTATGCGCTTTTTTTTATGAATGATGAGGCACTCGCTTATCTTGACAAGAGCTCTGGCTGGGAAATTGGAACAGGCCCGAGTATTGTCGTGCTAGACGAAGGTTTTGCCAAATCCATGTCTACGACAACCCTCACAAAAGATGTATATGCATTAACCTTCAACCAGCAAGGGCTGATGGCTGGACTCGGTCTCCAGGGCACGAAGATCACAAAAATTAATCCATAAAACAAATATAAATCGGCAGTTACTGAAAAAGTGATGATAAAAAACTTACCCAGTGAATGGTAATAATCAACAATAAACAGACCGGCGTATTATCCGGTCCGTTAAACTTGCCGCGATATTATTATTGGCAGCAACGACGCCCCCTTCTCTCAATTTACTTTATTGTAAAGGGGGCGGCGGTATCCGTATAGACAGTAGTCGGTGCAGTCGACGTACTTTGCTGGGCTGAGGACTCACCCGTTGCATACTCGCCCATCGCGCCTAACGCCGCAACGCCAATTGCGATAGCCGCCACTTCATAGACATTTTGCAACGGATTAAATATCGTGATTTTCTTGCCATCAAATTGAACCAGATGTTGCTCGCCGCCACGCTGTGCCAACTCGACGCGCAATCTATATGGACGGCTCACAATGATTTTCCTGCTTTCATCAAATTCAATGATCTGCCATGTTGAACCGCATAAGGAAACGCGTCACAAAGATTATGTATCTACAACGATACGCGTGTCCTGAATGCGTTTTCGCCAGTCCTGCAGCCAAGCCGAAAAATCCGCTGCACGCATCGGCTTTGAAATGAAATTCCCTTGTGCAAGATCGCAGCCGGTACGCCGTAAAAAGTTCCAATCATCCTGATCTTCAACGCCTTCGGCGACCACCACCTCAATATCCAATTGTCTCGCCAAGGCCAGGCTGGCGTCGTACATTGCCCGCAACGTTTCATCCGTCCAGGCGCGATGTACAAAGCCTTGATCAATCTTTAATTCATCAAATGGGATATCACGTAACTGTGCAAGGGAGGAATGACCTGTCCCAAAATCATCAATGGAAAGATGAAAACGTTTTAAACGGAGCCGGGTCAAAATTTCCAGGGGGACGCGTGAGTCTTTCATCAATTGGCTTTCCGTTACCTCCAGTACGACATATTTAGGCAACACTTTATACTTGGCTGCCAATTCAACAACCAGATCCTGGAAGTCCAACGACGCGAGATTGTCCATGGATACGTTGATCGCTACCCGTAGCGTCAACCCTGATTGCTGCCAGATACTGGCCTGTTCAAGTGCACCGGTCAAAACCAACCGGGTTAAATCGTTGATTAAGCCATGCGCTTCAGCGGTTGCAATAAATTGGTCTGGCGCTACGAGACCATCCTCAGGATGAAGCCAACGCACCAATGTCTCAACGCCAATGACTTCACCATTTGTAACCGCGACCTTGGGTTGGTAATAGTTAACCAGTTGCTTTTCGGTAATCGCTGCACGTACTGCGTCTACCCCATATTTTTTCTTTATTTTTTGCGCCGCTTCTGGCTTAACAGGCTGGGACCATTTTTTGAGCAATGCGGCAAGCGTATCCGGCTTAACCGGTTTATGCAGATAACCAAGAATCGATATTTTGTGCGCCCGCACCAACTTTTCAGTTGTTTTAAGCATCCGCTCGTCTTCACCACTGACTAAAATGAGGCTGCCATCAAAGTCCCGTTCAACCAGATAGCGAACGAACTCAATGCCATCCATCTCAGGCATATTCAGATCCAACAATATCAAATCTGGCCGTGCCGCTACATCATCAACCTGATTCAGTGCATCGCGTCCGTTATCATGTACCGAAACTGATGTAAATCCCTGCTTTAGCAGCATCTTAGACAAAAGCTTAAGCATAAAGGTATCATCATCAAGTACCAATATTTTTATTTTGGATGGTTCAACCACAGTATTCCTTTCCCTCGCGTAAAGATATGTGTTGCATGTTATATCCTCTTCAACAGTATGGAAAGCTGAATAATACACTGAAAAGGTTTACCTAACTCCGTACTGTTTTTGCCAATCCGTCTAGCTCATTTCCTTTTCTCCTTTCGGATCCAGTTCTATCATATTGATTTTATTAATTAATACAAAGAAAACTAAAGAGTGGTTTATGAACGAAAAATTATGCTGCGGTGGTTAATGTTAAAACAATGTTGTTGCAGATTCTGAAATTATTGCCGCATTCCGGTTATCGTAACTGGCCGTATCGTCGGTTACGATTCCGTTTAGACAAACGACGTACTTTACGCCACAAGTCGTTACTATAGTTGTTTTTACGGACGAGGCGAATGGTGAAACGCTTAATCTGATTCGACGCTTTCAACATGATAGACAGGCCAATCGCCATAATGGGTAGACCTAATGGCGCCGGCATTGGAAAGAGAATGATGCCGATAAAAAAAATTATCATTCCTGTTGCCATCAGAATAGTGCGTGTAATCATTTACGCATTGCATTGTGTAAGGAATCCGTGAGTCTATAGACGGATTGACATGCAAGCAACAAGTAGAATTGTCTGCTCCTATAGCTAATTCATTGTTTGTTCACTTTCAGTTAAAGCAAAGCGAAACCCTATCAATTTTTATCTGACATTGTCATCATCAACAGATGTAGCACAATAAATGAGCGCCTGGCCTCCTTTAACCATATCTATAGTTGTTTGTCCGTCCGACCCACAGCAAGTGCCTATACTGGCTATCGATCCATAAATCAACGCTGGAGCGCTCTTGTTTCCAAGCGACATGCCAAACCTCAATGCCAACAATCTCGCTCAGCAATTCAGAGCCTGATGGGGAGGGCTCTGTATTGTTATCATTTCGCCCTGTTAATTCCTTTAAAACGCATCATCTTTTTCAGCGGTGACAGATTGACCTCATCAAACACTGTGCCTGGACGGGCTTCCAGAATCATCTTGATCGCATTGGCGACATCAGCAACCGCAATGAAGTTTAGGCTGTCCTGGCCCGGTTCGAAGTCAAGCGCATTAAAGAATTCCGTTCTGACCATGCCAGGGTTAATGATGCTGACATGGACACCACTGCCGCTGCATTCCTGCCGTAGCGCTTGGGCAAATCCACGTAATGCAAATTTGCTTGCGCAATAAATACTGCCCTTTTGCGTCCCTTCCAAGGCAGCTTCTGAACCAATGAAAATGATGTTGCTGTGCGGCTTCATTTTCAATTGCGGCATGAAGGCCCGGCAAACAAAGGCATGGCTGGTAAAGTTAAGCGTCATTAACATACTGATCTGCGTGTAGCTAAACTCCTCCAGCGAACCAAAACGGCCTTGACCAGCACAATTAATAATAACATCCACGTTCCGGTGTTGTTTTGCCAGATCAGTTAGTTGTCCTGGCAGGGCCTTGATATTCCCCAAATCAATTTCCACAGGCGTGAAGTCTTGGCCATGATAGTTATATTTACTGAAGTCGCGACCAATACCAATTACTTGGCAGCCGTTTTGCAACAGCAATTCGCTGGTCGCGCGGCCGATACCAGAGCTGGCTCCACTGATTAATGCCACTCTTGCATTAGTTGTGGTCATGGCACATAAACAATTTATTAGCAGGCATTAACTGTAATAGCTTGGTTCGGCAGAAAGTCAGCATTTCCCGCTCCAGCGCCGTCTCATAGGATACAACGGGTTGGGACGCGGACAACGGCCCCGCAAACAGTTTCTCTTCTGGATAGAGTTTAACCATATTGCGGTAATACGCCTGCGGAACACGGAACACGCCCAGGCTGACTGAATGCAACAACTGCAAATCAATGCGGGCAAAAACTTGCTCAAAAAAAGCCTCATATAGCAGTTGATAGTTATCACAGTAAATCACCGGATCAAAGCGTAAACCGATAGGCCAGCCTGCCCGCTGCAGCTTCTCCAACGCATCAAGCCGTTTAGCCAATGGCGGTGCTTTATGTTCGATTGCTTCCGCCAGTATTTCAGGCGTAAGACTAAACGCGACAATACAGTTGGACATGGCTTCGACATCGAGCAAACCACGAATCTGTGTGCTCTTAGTGCGCAGTTCCAGCCAGGCATTATCAAGTTTACGAAACAACGGCAGGACATGTTTGATAAAACCAGTTACTGGTTCCAACGCCAGGCTGTCGCAATCGTAACCGGAAAAGAAATAAGCCGGTTCATCTACCTGACATGCCGTTTCTTCAATGGCGGCATCAAATGCTTCGTAATTAACAAACAACACATAGTTGGCAGAGCGGTACATGCCCTGCAAAAAACAGTAACGGCAGTCATAAATACAGTTGAGCATGTGGGAAAAGTAGTAGTTACGTTGACTACCAATGCTATAACTGAGCGGCGCCTCAAGCACAAAATGTTTAAATTTCTCCGCCAGAATTAATGATGGTTGACGTTTCTGCAGACGAAAATTCTGCGCCTTTGGGTTAAAAACTTCACTATACCGCTGACATTCAATCACGCGCGCTTGAGAAAAGCGCGACCTTATCGCTTTGCTGCGTGGATGATCGAAAACCGACTGTTCGATGTAAATCGCCTCAATCATCCTGGATAATGCCAACGAATACACCACAGAATTTTTCCACCGGCGATTTATTTGCTGAGTACGAAAGATGGTAAAACAACTCGTAACCTATATTCATATACTAATCGAACCGCACCGGCAGCACTGAAATTTTATTTTCAATCGCACCCAGCACCGCCTTGCTATTTTTTTCGGCCACAAACTGATTGCTATCCAGTGCCGTACCGGTGAGCACCTGCCAGCGTTGCGACAAACGCTGGAGCATATGCTGTTGTGCCACGGTAAAATGCCACCGTTGCAAAAAAAAATCAATCGCCGGCTTGCGCTGCTGTTCTGCCAGCCGCGCCTCGAGTTCGCGCAACTGCTGAATTATTGCATCCAGTTTATCAAGTTGCTGTCTGATAATCTCTTGCGTCGTTTTTTCAGATACTTGCTGTACCGGGCTGACACGGTTATCAGATATCACCTTGAACACCTGCACCAGTTCGCAGCTATTGAATCGAGCAGCAGTGGCGTAAAAGCCGGATGCTTCCATATCACAGGCAACATCTGTCACATAGCCGGTTTCCGGTTGGTCTACGCTGATCAGCGTTACCGTTCGGCAAGGCGGAGTGAAAAGCAAAGGCGGATACCAGGCGGTGTTGGTCGCGGCATCGATAACCTTTTGCGCCAGTATTGCCTCACCGACACGCAAAGAATCATGACCGGCAATACCAAGATTGAGCCAGATATGCTTTTTTTTCGGCGCCAAACCTTGCAGATAAGCACAGGCTGCAGCCGCAGCACACTTGCCCATACCGGCGATGATCAGTCGCATGGTGTCATTTTCGTAAACACGAAAACCGTTCTCAGCCTGCTGTCCATTGAGCCGATAATGATGAATCAGTGGCTTGGCCTCACAAAAAAGGGCAGTAACGATATGTATCATAATTTCAGCCCAAATTACCTGATTTTTTTTTAATTCGCACTCGTGGCATATGCTTTAATTATCTGCACGTTTTTCCAGTGTGTCTGGCAGTTGCCATAAGAATCTGCCAGTATTGATTAGCTGGCGCCGCAGCCTTTCCCAATTCTCTGTTTGTTTTTTTGCATCCAGGCAACGGTACAGACGGATCTTGAGCGCTTCATCCTGATAATGCAAAATCGTTGACCAGAGTGCATCATCCACGTTGTAAAGGTTTCCTTCACTTAAGCAAACCGGAATGACCTGATCAATCGGCACAGCCAAATCCGCCGCAATCGTTTGCACTGCTGTACGGATATTCCTCGCCTTGTCATCCAGCGGATTAATCAAATCGTACGGCGGTTGCCAACTGCGCAGCGGCCGTAACTGGTCAATGTGACTGGCGACCACTAACAGCGGCGGAGGACGGCGGTCTATATGCGTGGAAAAAAATGTCCGCAGTGCATCCAGACTTTGCCGTTCAGACTGCCGATCGGGACGATTGACCGCACATACCCATAAAATCAAATCGGCATTTAAAGCCGCCTGCTGGATTTTTTTTTGATTAAATTGCACACTGTCGCAACCCGGACTGTCAAAAATAAGCGCTTGCGTTAGTCCTTCTCGCAAAAGAGAAAATGGGATCAGTGCTTGCGTTGTATCCGGCGTTACCTGTGACTTGGCCGCCAGTTTACCAAACAACGCATTAATCAGACTGGATTTGCCAGCATTGGTACGCCCCAAAACAAGAATACGCAAAGGTTCATCTGGCAATGAAGTAATCTCTTCTGCCTGGTTTATATCGGCACTGGATTCAGGGGTGCAGCTAACCGTTTCGTCCGTTTCCAATGGTCGGCGGCCACTATACAGATCAATGGCATAGTAGCCGATCTTACGTATATAGGCACGCAATAACCAGCGATGAAGCTCACTCCTGGCCAGACCAAAGCTACTTTCCCGAAGATGGCGCCATATCTCACTGGTTAACGCGTCGAGTGGATTAATAATCACCCTGCCGGCCCGATAAACATCAAATGCACGCTCTGCTTTTGTTTTCCATCGCTGTATCCGTATCAAATCCCCAATCGTTAACCGGTCACTGAATGGAATATTGTCGGAAATATCGTTTCGCAGATCGCGGCTTGCATGTTCAATGATCAACAAGGCATGCGGCACGGTTAATTCAAGCACCGGCTTTTCAACGTTTGGGTGATAACAATGTGAGACTGTTTCAAGCGCCCGTTGGCCCAGCGCTAACAGCCACGAACCATCTTCGAGCGGCCAATCCTTGGGGTCCGTCTCATCTGCAAGCACCTTAACCTGTTGCCAGGCCACATCCGCGCTCGGGGGCCAATCCGGGTTTGGTTCGGTCACCACCTCGTCCAGTAGTTTGCGTTCACGCCACAATGACCACTGCTGCAAGCCATAACCTAAACCACCACATATCAGCATGACCATCAGCCAGTAAAGCAGATTGCCAGACTGCCATAGCCAGAGGATGCCGAATAAAAATAGTACCAGCCCTGGCAAAATCAGCAATATGAGTGCAAACAGCCGCAGCGGGTCAATTTTACCGAACAACGTTCTCATTAAAAGCCACCGCGCAAGCGGGACTTGAGAATGGCAGCGCCATGCGCCAGTGAATCGCTATAGATGCGTCGCAATACCGCAGGGTCAACGCTAAGCCCGTTCTTACGCCGGGTAAAGAAATAAACTGCCGCTTTGCCAAGCGCGTAGGTTGCCGCACCGCTGGAGCTGGCGCTCCAAACTGCACCCACTGTCTGTCCCCAGAACGGCACCACTTTGGCTATCGCACGACCGACAACCCGCGTTAGATAACCCGAAGCAATTCCTGCACCCATGAGGCCCAGAAATTCTGTGATAGTATTTTTATCCCAGTGTTGTCCATAGAGAGCTGCCAGGCCATGCAACAACTTGACTTGAACGGTGGACACGGCAACAAGATCCACGACTGGAAGTGCGCCCAGTCCTGCAGCAGTCATTGAATAACCGACAATCTGCTGGTGTGCCGCACGCGAATAAATACCGTGCACTTCTTCATTGCCGCTCAGTAATTGTTGCAAACCAATTGACGTATGGGACTCAATCGTCTGCCATAACGCTTCCAGCCCATAGTTAAACGGGTCAAAACCATCTTCCGGCATAGTCAGATCAATTGCAACCCAATCTATCGGCGCGGTGCCGGGAATTTTCTCCGCGGCATGGCGCTGTGCCAGTAGTGCATGCCGCAGGTCAGTCGGCACCAAATGCGGTAAAGGATCAGCGCCATATGGCCAGGGGTTGATATGCTCACCCCCGAGCGGATAAAGTTCATGCAGACCCGTTTGCGCGATCAGCAAGGGCCATTCAGGATGCCGCTGACGGATCCTTTTCAGCACAGAAAAAACCATTTCCTGGCGCTGATCCGCCACTTTCATGACTGCCAGCAACAAATGCGCCTGACTCTCGCAATATTGAATATCTTCACCCGGATCGTAGTCAACTTCACCCAGACCCCGGGTATCAAGAAACCGTACAATTGGCACATCAGCAGGAAAATCATATAAATTGGAATAACGGGTGCAAGGCTGAAAGCCATTGCCAATTTCAGCGGTTTCACTACCCGTTAATGCGCTGATAATCGATGTCTTTCCCGCCTGGGTTTTCCCTAACAGCCAGATAACGGGCGCCGGAATTTTCTCTCTTGCCTTGCGAAGAGATTTCTCCAGCGCTGCATCATCAACTCTGGGATTCATTAAGGCTTTGCGCAATTGTGCCCAGTAGTCAGTCCAGTTATTTGAATCGTTAAATTTCATTAAATAATCAGTTCCAGAAACAAACTGCCGCTTACCTTATAACTGACGTAAAACCCATAACCGCGTCCAGATGCCCGCTTCTTTTAACCAATTTTACGCAGTGTAAACAATGGCGGGCTGGAAAGTGAAGAACGCGTTCCGATAAGGCCAGCGGCTGTTACACCGATGATCCCGACCAGAATACCTGTCAACCATATCAAGGGATTAAAAGTATACGTCAAATGCAATGCGTAATAACCGATAACAGAACCCAATACACTGGCGCCTGCTGCCGCAAACAAACCAACCAAACCACCCAACACTGCAAACTCAGCCGCCCAGGCGCGCGTCAATTGCTTTTGTTTGGCACCCAGAGTGCGAAATATAGCAGCCTCATAAATGCGCTCGTCCTGCGTGGCGGCGATCGCCGCATAAAGAACTGCAAATCCGGCCAGCAACGTAAACAGGAAAACAAATTCAATTGCTTTGGATACCTGTTCAATCATATGCTGGACTTGCTTGATCACGGCAGCCACATCAATCACCAAAAAATTTGGGAATGTTCTGACCAGTTCATGCATCATGCCTTCCTGGGCTGGTTTCACATGAAAACTGGTTACATACCTTGCCGGAAAACTTTCCAGCAGGCCAGGTGGCACCAAAACAAAGAAATTTACTTGGAAGGTATCCCAATCCACTTTCCGCAAACTGGTTACTGTGGCACTAAACGAAGAATCCGCCACCGCATAAGTGAGTTGATCGCCTAAACGGATACCCAGCGTTCTCGCAATTCCCTCTTCCATCGATATCACAGGCTCTGCCGTACTGCCATTTTCCCACCACTCTCCCGCAACAATCTGATTATCCTGACGCAGTTGGTTTGCCCACGATAAATTGAACTCCCGCCTGACATGACGCTCAGCATGGGGATCGGCGAAATCTTCAGGCGTAATTTTTTCTCCATTTATGCCGACAAGACGGGCACGAACCATTGGATATACCGGCGGCTGTTCGATATCATGCCGAATAAAGAAATCTTGTAAAGATGACAATTGATCAGGCTGAATATTAACCAGAAAACGATTGGGCGCATCCGGCGGCAAACTCGCCTGCCACTCTTGTAGTAAATCTTGCCGGATCAACGTCAACACTAGAATGGCCATCAATCCCAAACCTAAAGCGACTACCTGGATCACGCTGGAAGCTGCGCGGCGCTGAATATTCGCTAAACCGTAACGCCACGCGCCGCCCGCCTGATGACGCATACCTGACAGCAGCTTGACCAGTAACCAGCTAAACAAACCAAAGATAGCGACTGCGGCAATAAACCCGAGAACGATGTAAAGCCCTAAGTGTAAATCCCCTGCTTTCCATAAAAATAATAATGACAAGACCGCAAGCCCCAGTCCATAACCTGACAAGCTATGCGTATTCGGCAGTCCGATATCCCTGCGTAATACACGCAATGCCGGGACACTGCGCAAATTAAGAAGAGGCGGTAAAGCAAAACCCAGTAACAATACCACGCCAACTGACAGGCCATGGGCCGCCGGCAGTAAACTGGGCCAGGGTAATGCGGTTTCAACCATTCCGGAAAGCCAGTGAGCCAAAAATTCCTGTGCGGCAAAACCAACCAGACAACCCATGGCACTGGCAATCATTCCCAGCGCGATAAAATAATAAAGATAAATACTGAGCAATCCACGCTGGCTTGCACCCAGGCTGCGCATCACCGCGCAACCATCAAGATGGCGCAGGGTAAAACGGCGAACAGCCAACGCAACCGCGGCGGCGGCCAGCACGACACTTGCCAGTGCAGCCAGGTTAAGGAATTTTTCCGACCGTTCCAGTGCCGTCTTGATTTCCGGACGAGCATCACGGATACCCTCGATTCGTTGTCCGGTCGACAATGTAGGCTGCAGCCATTCACGGAATTGCTCGACGAGGTCGGTTTCACCAGCTACCAGCAAGCGATAAGAAATGCGGCTGCCGGGCTGTACCAGTTGCGTCGCAGGTAAGTCGGCCGCATTAATCATTAACCGTGGCCCAAGATTGATAAAGCCGACCGAGTAATCGGGTTCACGCATAATCAAAGCCGCCACCGTCAGCTGTGTCGCCCCGACATCAATAATGTCACCTTGCTTAAGCGCCAAATGAAGCAGCAATTTTTCATCAATCCATGCTGTTCCGGGCGCTGGCACTGAACTTGCAACATAAGTATTCTGGGCAAACGCTGTCGGGTTCATCTCATCTGCAAGGTGTAATTTGCCGCGCAATGGATAACCCTCCGTGACCGCTTTAATCTCGACAAGCAAATTGTCATCGCCATTAGAGATCATACTGGGAAATTGCAGCATTGTCGTTGTTACCAACCCTAAGCGCCTGGCTTCATTATCATAATGCTGGGGCAAGGGATGGTCGGAAATAATCCGTAAATCTGCACCCAGCAATTGATTGCTTTCAAGAGAAAGCGCCATTTGCACCCGGTCAGCAAAAAAACCAACCGTAGTCATACCGCTTACCGCGATTATCAATGCCAGCACTAAAACACGTAATTCGCCCGCCCGCCAGTCACGGCGTAACATACGAAAGGAAAGCCGAAGAAAATTCATAAATAGTGTTAGGTTGCGATTCCACGTCTAATCAAGAAAGCTAGAAATGCAAAAATCGCCGAATTAAATCTAATAGGATGAATTATACGCATATATGTTCAATCTGTTAGCGTAAGCTGGCTGGCTTCATCGCGACTCGTAAAAAAACGCCAGGTGCTTTCTTAACCTACCATCCGCATTTTTCCAGAGAATAGCCTTGTTTCAAGGCATTCTGTTGTGGATTATTGATAACCATTGTTATCAGGACAAGACATAAACCGAGTAATCCCACCGACGGCGCTGACCAGCGCAATACCGTATTCTTTTGCCAAATGTGATGTTCATAAAATAACCTATTTACTTATGCCTGCAAGCACGGCCAGAAACAAGACAGTCATCATTGGACTTAAGACAAGATCATGAATTACATGTAACATTTGCAAACTGAGAAATACTGTGCCCGCTCATCACAGTACCGGCAATTCCTACCAGACGCAACAAAGCAATTGCAGACAGGGAACTGACTTTTACATAGCTATAAACCACCGATTCCCATGATTGATTTCATTTTCACTCAATTTATTGAATCAGTAAAACAAAACAAAAAACAGAAGGTAGCGACGCACGTTTACTTTCGTTCCTTTTCCTCCATTTCTTCAATATAATAGCTACCTCTCTCTGACTGATAATACTTGAATTTCAGCTGAGAAGCATTCACCTCTAAAGCCTCAGCTGTATTTTCCCGCTTTAATCGCTCTGTTTCCAGGTAGTCCATGCATGCATGATCGATATAGAAAAGTCGCTCAAAATGGAGGACCGCATGATACCCCTTCGGCAGAGTTTCGATGGCTTCCGCAAGCTTTGGAAGTGTAATCACGGTGGCAGCACCGGACAAACTAAGTTCCACCTTCTTTTTCTGATCATTAACTTGCTTCTTTACGGTAAGGACTGAGAAGGTGAAAATTAGTCTCAACAAAGAAGCACCTACCCCCAGAAGCACGCCTGTCAGTAGGTCGGTGGTCACGATCCCAATAAGCGTCACAAGATAGATAATTACTGCTGGTTTTCCGTAGCGAGCTAAATCCCTAATCGCTTGCGGATTTACGAGCTTATATCCTGTAAACACAAGCACTGCCGCAAGTGAGGCCATCGGAATATGGCGTAACAAATAAGGCACCATTAATACGAAAATAGAAAGCCAAATGCCGTGAAGAATAGCTGCGACTCGGGTTTGTCCCCCTGCCTTGATATTGGCCGAGCTTCTCACAATGACACCAGTCATTGGCAGTGCTCCTAATACGCCACAGACACTATTCCCCACGCCTTGGGCAAATAGTTCCTTGTCGTAGTCCACCTTAGCATCGGCACGCATTTTCGTCAAAGCTGACGCGCAGAGAAGCGTTTCAGCACTCGCGATGAGCGCCAAACCAAAAACTGATGCTAAGACACCGGGATTAAACAGATTTAGAAATAGCTCCGCGCTCGGAAACGAAATTACCGAAGCAAACGAGTCAGGAATAGTCACCTTTTGCACCGGTAGACTTAACGCCAATGCCACGATCGTCCCCCCTGCGACCGCTATGAGTGGAGCGGGAATAAATTTTAGTGGGTTTTTCTTTATGTACTCCCAAAAAGCCATAAAAATGAGCGTACCTAGTCCTAGCATGCCTGCGGCAAAATATGCTTCCGATTCGTTCCCGTTGTCAAAAAAAGTCTTAAACAAGGAGCTGGGGATATAGATTAAATTCGCAAGGCCGCTATCGTGGGGACTTCTATCCAACATGACATGAAACTGACTTCCAAAGATCAGAACTCCAATCCCGCCAAGCATTCCATAGATAACAGCAGGATTGACCGCCCGAAACCATTGGCCAAGTTTTAAGATGCCGGCAATAGCCTGAACAATTCCGGCGAGAAGAACAATGAGGCCAAGCATCTGAATTCCGTGCGTTTGGATGATATCGTAAACCAAAACGGTTAAACCAGCCGCTGGACCACTCACTTGCAGAGGCGCCCCCGCGATGAAACCAACAACCAAGCCGCCAACGATTCCTGTGATAATCCCGAGTGCCGGTGGCACACCCGAAGCAATAGCGATCCCCATGCACAAGGGTAGCGCTACCAAAAATACGACAATGGATGATAGGAAATCCTTCCTAAATACTTGCTTGAAGTACTCCATGTTATATCCTGTTTGCTAGTGATTCCACTTTTATTGAGTGGATAATTACTTAAAACGGATTCTTGAATTTGATATATTTCTACTCATATCGAAGTTATCTGCGACAATGCGAAGACCCTTGTCCAATTCCTGCTTCAGCATGGAGCTCTTTTACAAGATCAGCTCACGAGTTAGCTTGACATTTACTTTGAATAGCAATACCTGTACATGAACAGCTGCCAGAGATGATGCGGCATTCTTTGCGTATCGAGTCGCGATACCTTTCTAGCGTTTCAGATGTAATAATGCATTTCCCACTAAATGTTGGTATTGGTATAAGTTTTTATCATGATCACGAGGTTAAATTCGATTTGTTCAGCCTCACAATATTCAATTATTTCACTGGTATCATAGGGCCCGGCCCGATCTGCCAGCTGATTACCAGCTTCGTTAATTCTACGCATTAACTCAACAGCCTGTGTCCAATCTGCTGTGTAACCGTTCGTAACAAGTTTCCCGACTGGCATGCCATGCGCATCTGCGGCCGAATGTAATTGTGAGCAGGATTCCTTGACTGAATTACCTGGCATTGACCTACAGCTGCACCCCTATATGATTCCTGAAACCGTGCCAGAGTTCAACGAACGTATTCAGAATCCAAGTATTAAAACCAGCGATAGCGTATTGGTTAATGCTTAATGACTTTCTTATCATCAATAAAAAACAAATTGTGGTAGGTGATGGGTTGGTTTTTTTAGGTTCAGAGTTTCTTGAAAAATTTCTTAATTCCCTCTCTTTTTTTTATCAAGCGCCACGCTGTGTAGCGTTCACCCAACAAACAGTCAAGAATTTCAATTATCTGTCAAGGCATTCTAATTCAGAACCTCACAATTTTGTCATAATTCTGTAACAAACAATCCCCATAATACTATTGTTGACATACTAACAATAGACTGCTGATTTTATTCAACAGGAATCTATAAAAAGTAAAAATGCTGTATAACTCATTGATCCTGAGTATCATAAGCCTGCTGTATGCCAGACGGGTTTTAGGCGTATCGGCACGAGATTGTATCAACATCGTTTACTCTCGTACCGTTTACCCTATTATTAGCGTGGTTGCTGAAACTTTTGGCAAAAGCATCTGTTTTAAAACCCCAAAAATTGAATCGATGCGCTCCGGTGGCAGCTCCAATCTTTAATGAAATTATTATCATGTTTGACGCCTCAGGTCTCGAAAAATCCATTTTTTATACCTTGTCTGAATCGCATGAATGACAGCATAGAAAACTGCCGGGTAACAGGAACGATTCAAATGGATGGTCAGAATATTTATGATTTATCCATCGATGTAGTTACCATTACGCGCCAATTATTCACTCGTTATTGTAACCCCCTCAATGCAGCAAACGGCGCGCGCGTCTCAGCGCACCGCTTATTATCATCTTGGTCGATTTAACTGAAAAATGAATTCAACCAATCAGTTGTTTACCATGCCTGCACACGAATTGACTGAAGACGATATAACCGGCCGCTTTGGCTAACCAATTAAAGTAAAGAAGGAGCTGCAAAAATGTCAACGCAACTGGAAGATCATACCTTTCAACATTT
>BQJA01000082.1 GCA_021604405.1 Nitrosomonas sp.
ATGCAAAAGTAAAATTAATGATAAGGGCATGTTTACTTAGTACCTTGTGAAATATCATTATTAAAAACATTGTATACTGATTTCTTTCGGCTTTTTCTCTCTGGATCATTATGACGATACGCTGGGGAAGTTACAAGGTAAAAAATCTTTATGATGAGATGCTGCGCGCCAGTGGACGGCCGCGGCCAGCCGCGCAGACTTTGTCCAGTTATTTGCGCTCTTTGAAAGACCTGGAAATCGAAGAATTTAAAATCGCTGCGGAATCTGCCATCCATGTGATGGGGATCACCTTTACCGTCTATACCGAAGAAGAAGGAACCATCGATCGCGCATGGCCGTTTGACATTATTCCGCGCATTATTGATAAAAAAGAATGGCAGCAGGTAGAAAACGGTCTCAAGCAACGCGTACAGGCTCTGAATCTGTTTATCGATGATTTATATAATAAGCAACAGATTGTTAAAGATAAAATCTTTCCCAGCGAGTTGTTGGAAGATTCAAAAAACTTTCGCCCACAGTGTGTTGGTGTAAATCCGCCACTTGGTATCTGGGCGCATATTTGCGGTTCCGACCTGGTGCGTGATAAGGATGGTACTTTTTATGTGCTGGAAGACAATCTGCGTGTGCCATCAGGCGTATCCTATATGCTGGAAAACCGTCAGGTGATGAAACGTTTGTTTTCCGATATGTTCGATCAGTACAGTATTCTGCCTGTAGACGATTATCCCTCCCAGTTGTATGACACCCTGGCGGCATTATCACCACGCCCCGGAGATCAACCGGAAATTGTGGTGCTGACTCCCGGAATCTACAATTCAGCCTATTTTGAACATGCTTACCTGGCGCAGCAAATGGGCGCAGAACTTGTTGAAGGCAGTGATCTTGTCGTCAATCAGGATAACGTGGTGTATATGCGTACCATTGAGGGGCTCACACGTGTTGACGTCATCTATCGCCGCGTTGATGACCTGTTCCTTGACCCGGAAGTGTTTCATCCAGACTCCTTGCTTGGCGTACCGGGTCTGATGCGTGCCTGGAAAGCCGGTAATGTTGCGTTAGCCAATGCACCGGGTGCGGGTGTCGCAGATGATAAAGTGGTCTATGCCTTCGTGCCGGAGATCATCAGATATTATCTTGACCAGGATGTTCTGATACCAAATGTACCGACTTTCAAATGTATCGATAAACAGGAACGCGATCATGTTATTGAAAACATTGACAAGATGGTCGTTAAACCCGCTAACGAATCCGGTGGTTATGGCATGTTAATTGGACCGCAAGCCAGCAAGGAAGAGTGTGAGCGGTTTGTGCGTCTTATTCGTCGTGATCCCCGCAATTATGTCGCGCAACCCATGTTAACCCTTTCCACTGCGCCCACACTGGTAGGCAATCGTGTCGAGCCGCGTCATTTGGATTTGCGCCCCTTTATACTTAGCGGCGAACAAACCATTGTCACGACGGGTGGTCTGACCCGTGTGGCATTGCGTAAGGGCTCCACTGTCGTCAACTCTTCTCAAGGCGGCGGCAGCAAGGACACCTGGATAGTTGATATGGAAACAGCAATATGAGCATGCTTTCTCGCGTTGCCAGCAAAATATATTGGATGGGACGTTATGTAGAGCGCGCCGAAAATACTGCACGGCTTATTAACGTGAATACGCATCTATTACTCGACCTGCCAAAGCGGGTGCTATTGGGCTGGGAACCGATTGTGGATATTACCAGCAGTCGTGATTACTTCTATAGCCTATATGAAGAAGCAGATGAGCGTAGCGTGGTACGTTTCATGGTTACGGATACCCGGAATGCTGGTTCCATTCTCAGCACGCTTAACATGGTTCGTGAAGGTACGCGGACGATTCGTGATATTATTCCGCGTGAAGCCTGGGAACAAACCAATGAACTGTACCTGAAGGCGAAAACCAATGCGCAGAGCGTGTTAACGCAACGGCATCGTTATGACTATCTACGAACGATCATCCTGGGCGCGCAGACTATTAATGGCATGTTGGCGGGGACGATGATTCACGACGAGGGATATGATTTTCTCCGTATCGGCCGCAACCTGGAACGTGCTGATATGACGACACGTATTATCGATGTGCGCTCCGCCACGTTACTTCCGGAGATGTCTGAAGACCTGACGCCATTTGAAAACCTGCAATGGATGAGCGTGCTGAAATCACTTACCGCGTACCAAATGTACCGCCGCAAAATGCGACTACGCATACGCCGGCCGGATGTGTTAAAGTTTTTATTACTGGAAGAGACTTTTCCACGTGCTTTCAATCATGCTTTGCGTCAAGTGAATGGTTGTTTGAAAAACTTGCCGCACAATGAAAAACCCTTTAAATTACTTACTGAACTGCAAAAAAAACTACTGCTTGCCAAGCCACATGAACTCGATCAAGAAGGCTTGCATGGCTTTATTGATGAATTGCAGCTTAGCCTGATAAAGATTAATGACAGTATTCATGAAAGCTATTTTTAATTCTTTACTTCCTTTGTAAATCTGCCAATGCAGATCTATCGTCTCAAACGCTGGGCATTAGAACCACCCGCTATGTGAAGGTGATTTGGCGTTGTTGCTGTTTTCCCTTTACAAGAATTAATGCGCTGAAGCATGCTTTAGGTGCTTGCAGAAAACAGAATAAAACCATCTCCGGGGTTAGGGAATCAGGGTTCGTCTCTGTAAAACCGTCAGGCAACATTGCTTCGCGCTATTCGCTGAGCACCAATGGCCAGCCAATCAGCAAAACAGTCAGGGTTGCCGTGCCGGTTATTGCGTTCATTGGCAAACCAACGCGCAGAAAGTCCGCGAATCGATACCCACCGGGCCCATACACCATTAAATTGGTTTGATAGCCTAATGGTGTGGCAAAACTGGCAGAAGCCGCCATCATAATAGCAAAAACGAAAGGGACATTGTTGAGTCCTGCTTTCTCAGTGATCTCGAGTATGATGGGCAGCATCAGAATTGCGGCTGCGTTGTTGGTAATCATTTCTGTTAATATCGATACCGTGAGGTAGGTCAGGATAAGCAGGAGCCAAGGCTTGCCATCGCCAAAATGTATTATATTTTCAGCCAAATATCCGGCTACACCTGTTTTTTGCAAAGCCATGCCCAAGGCAAAAGAGGCGCCAATCGTAATAATCACATTAAAATCCAGGCTTTTTTCAGCCTGGTTTACTGAGCAGCATCCGGTAATTATCATAAGGCCTGCCCCGATCAACGCGGCATTCAACATACTGATGAGTTCAACGCCCGCGGCAGAGACCACGCCGAGTAAAATAACCCAGGCCAGATATGCGCGTTCATGACGCGGTGCTTCAGTATTCAGATCATTAATCAACAAAAAATCTTTGTTGTAACGCTGGCGGCTGACAAAAGCTGGCCTTGCTTCCAATAGCAACGTATCACCTGCCTGTAGCTTGATGCTGCCCAAATTTCCTTTCACGCGTTCACCATTCCGTGCTACCGCGAGGACGACTGCACCATAGCGATCGCGAAAACGCGCATCGCGAATCGCATGCCCTATGGCTGTGCAGTGTGGTGATACAACGGCTTCAACCATGCGTCTTTCGGCACGCTGAGTCATGATGGCCTGCGCATGGCCGTCAGTGGAAGGGGCGATACCGTGAATGCGTAACAGGTCTGAAATTGCATCGGTATCACCGGCAAATACCAGTCGATCACCCCCATGAAGTTTTTCTTCCGATGGCGCTGCAGTGATTACGGTATCATTCCGCTCGATTTCCACAAGATATAGGCGTTGCAGGTGTCTTAAACCTGCCTCTTCTACGGTCTTGCCTACCAGTGGGCCGTTATGCACGACTGACACCTCTAAAGTAAATTCACGCAGGTTGGCAAACGCCTTATTTTGTTCTCGGTCCGGCAGCCATTTAGGAAAAAAGATCCAGATAAACAGTAAGGCAATTATTGCGACGGGCACGCCGACAGCTGTTATTGAAAATAGAGAAAAGCCAACGTCCCCGGTTAGCGATTGATAGAGGCTGTTCACAATTAAATTGGTGCTGGTTCCAATTAATGTGAGTGTTCCGCCTAGAATTGCGCAATAACTCAGTGGAATCATTAATTTTGAAGGCGCAATTCCGATTTTTCGCGACCACGTGTGAATGGCAGGAATCATGGTTGCGACAACAGGGGTATTGTTGAGAAATCCGCTCAGCAGTACGACCGGCCCGAACATGCGCGACAAAGCAGCGCGTACATTTTTAGGTCTGCCAAGAATTCGGTTAATCAGTAGATCCACTGCACCAGAAGAGTACATGCCGGCCGCAACAATAAACATCGCGGCAACCGTGACAAGTCCCTGATTGCTAAACCCGCTTAGCACCTCTTCGCTGTTCAGAATGCCGCAAACGCTTAATACCGTAAGTGCCGCCATCATCACGAGGTGCGGCTTGATTCGTGTGAACGTAAGCGTGGCCAATACTGCGATGCATATTGCCAATGAGAACCAGCCTTGCCATTCCATATTTTAAGCTTCTTAATCTAAAAATAGAGCAGGAATATACAACAATTATTAATATAATTTATAATAATAAAAAGTAAAATATATATAACTGAATACTATAACGAGCTGCGACGGAATATAAGATTCTTGGATGCTCACAGTCATTAAATGCAACCGATTTACCAGCGATAGGCATTGCCCGATGCAGGAAATGGAAAGGCGGTGAGGAACGAATGTTTCGCAGGGCACCGTTGAACGTCGCAAGGGTCATGAAGTCAACGCCAATATCAAAAACGGTTGATATTAATAAGCAGCAGGGTGCTTACATGTGGAAGGCTAGCATATAGCGTATGACAACAATCAGGCGACAATATGTAAGAAAGGGCTGGTTTTAATGCCTTATACTGATTATCTCAACAAATATTGACGCGATGTCAGACGGTATTATTTGACCGTATTCTTTAGGGCGCTATCCACAATTGCACTGAAGTTTTTTAGCGCATCTCTACCTAAAAGCATCGGTGTTGAGAAATGCGAGCGGTCAATAAGGTTGACACTAATCTGATAGCGTTTGCTATCAAAATGAATGGGGATTTTCACAACAGGACGTTTGTCATGTTTTTTCGACCCGCTTTCACTTGCGCGTTTTTTAATCGTGACAACACGCTGCAGCGGTAAGTTATAGGCGGGTGTCTCTTCAATATCTGGATGGGAGACCTTGAACTTTACATAATCCTGGCCATTTTTTTTGTATAAATAAATATCTTTTGCAGAAATCGAAGCAGTCTTTGCACCCGTATCCAGTTTGGCGGTTAATGTAATTCCATCCGGATAGAGCGTTACAGGTTCTAGATAACCATAAACCGTTTTGGCCTGTGCTGATGGCATTGAAGAAAAGGCAGTCGTTCCCAAGAATAACATGATTATCCCCGCCAGGATTAGCGGGGTATATGTTGGCTTAAGTATTTGTAATGTCATTTATTCTTCTATAAATTCTCAATAATAATAATCAGCAAAGGCTAGCATTTGTGACAGCATTTCACAACCGCAAAGAATTCACGGATAGTTACAAAATTCCTTTTTGAACGTTAGACGGCTGTATAGAATATTTAATAATATTCGATGGTCTGGGCCGAGACCTGATAATAAAACAAACAATTTGTTTGTTATTCATTGCAGGAAGTATATAGTTGTCGCGTTGCGGAAAATACGGATGAATGACTTTTAATGACTGCATTCCAAGCGGCGTCGTGGCCGGCTTGTTAAGGGTGGTTTCTTTTTCTTGTGTTTTTTCTTACGCTGAATGCGTACCGGCATTTGGTGGATCGACAAAATGAATTTTTTTAATAAACTGCGCAACAGAACCCGCGCTTTCAATGTCAAAAATCATTGCCTTATTTTGCTGCTTTTTAATACCGTTTTGATTAATTTTTTTGGAACAACCCATTATGAGAGTCGCCGTTATATACAACAGAAAGGAAGATGCTGAAGGCGTTATCAACGTATTCGGCATGCAGAACCAGGAAACTTATAACCCCAAAACCGTGGAATTAGTCGCTTCTTCATTGGAAAAAGGCGGACATAATGTGCGTATTATTGATGGCAATATCAATGTTATCGAACAATTGCAGAATTTTATGCCGCGCGTGGTTCAAGGAGAACAGCCTGGCATGGTATTTAATATGGCCTACGGCCTTCAAGGCGTTAGCCGTTATACACATATTCCTTCTTTGTTGGAAATGCTGGGTATTCCGTATGTCGGTTCGAGTCCTGCCGGCCATGGAATTGCGCTTGATAAGGTTGCCACGAAAGTCATGATTCATGCGGCCGGGTTGCCCACGGCGCCATATTGGGTTTTTTACAATCCTGAGCAAATCCCGGATGACTTGCCTTTCCCCGTCATCACCAAGCCAAAAATGGAAGCGGTGTCGCTTGGCATCCAGGTAATTTATGATATGCAATCCCTTAAAGTCGCGATTGCCGATCTGGTAGACAAATTCAAGCAACCCATTCTTGTTGAACAATTTATACCCGGCCGGGAATTTGCAGTGGGTTTGTTAGGCAACGGCGATCCGGAAGTTCTGCCTATTGTTGAAGTCGACCTGGAAGGGGACCCTAACGCAATTCAAAGTCTCGATGATAAATTAAAAAAACCGAGGGGAAAGATTTGTCCGGCTGAAATCGATGAAAAACTTGCAGAAGAAATGCGGCGTTTGACTAAAGAAACTTTCAATGTCCTGGGTATATACGATTTCTGCCGTGTCGATTATCGCATGGATGCGGCGGGGAATTTATACATTCTGGAGTTGAATTCCATGGCCAGCCTCGGCAGAACCGGCTCGTATGTCCATGCCGCAAAAGTCAAAGGCTACTCATACGAATCTTTGATTAACCGTATGCTTGACGTTGCCATCGAGCGTTACTTTGGTAAGCAACAGATGGACCAGGTGGCCGTCGAAGAACCGGATTCAAAAACCAAAAAGAATCCCTTACGGGTTAGATTGCGAAGTTTTCTGCGTGGCCATCTCATAACCATGGAAGATTACCTGGAAAAAATGGTGGATATTAATTCATTTGTTGAAAATACCGAGGGCGTCGATTCTCTTGGCCGGTGGATTTCCAATAAGCTATCTGGCATGGGCTTTCATCGGCAAGTTTATTCGCGTGCCGAGCTGGGCAACATCCTCTACCTGACGAATCACCAGGAAGATCGAAACGACATTTTGTTGGTGGGTAATCTTGATAATCCAGTTGATTTTGAAGATTACGTGCCTTTTTCTGAAGAACGTGGAAAATTATACGGAACGGGTGTTTCACATGGTAAAGGTGGGCTGGCTGTGTTACTCAGCGCACTACAAGCGTTACGTTATACCCGTACCTTAAAAAGGATTAAATGCGGAATATTGTTGATTACTGATGATTCCAAAAGTGGCCGGTCTTCAAAAGCAATCCTTGAGGAGATGTCAGCAAAATCCAGTTATACCGTGGGATTGAGCGGCGCTGGGCTTTCCGGTGAAGTGGTTACTTCCTGTTGGGGATCGATGCAATTTGAAATAGAATTCTACAAAAAGCAAGGCAGGTCAAGTATCAAGGCAGTTCCGGAGCGGGAAGATCTGCTTTTGTATAGCTGTCAAAAAATTAACCAGTTAAAAAAGCTGAACTCGGAATCCGGCAAAACATTTATCACGCTGACCGGGCTGGAAACGAAAGGCGATAAAGATCAGTCGGTTCATCATGCTACTTTGTCATTTATTATCCATTATCAACATCCTGAAAACAAAAGAAAGCTGGAAGAGCAAATCCATAAATTATTTGAAGCCAAGCCTACTGACAATATTAAAGTTCATATCACCACGGGTCCGCAACGACAACCCTTCTTGCCTAGCGAAAAAACAGACATGTTTTACCAGCAGTTGGAACGCATCAGTAAACTGGCCGAAGTTCGCGTCAGAAAATATGAAAGCGGTTCAACCACGCTTCTTACTTATGTGGCCCCTAACGTTGCCGCTATTGATGGTCTTGGCCCTGTTACGGGTAATGCCGGTTCACAAGACGAATATGTGTTGCGGGACAGTTTGATTGATCGAAGCGTTCTGCTGGCTTATCTCATTTATCAAACATCGAAAAATTTTGCTTTATGAAATTTGAAAAAATCGAAGGAAACTTTGCGCCTACTGAAGACGGTAAATGTGCGTCCTCCTCTGGTGGCATGGTATCCACGGCTTTTCCAGAAGCCACCGAGGCAGGTGTGGAAATGTTGCGACGCGGCGGTAATGCCATCGATGCCGCGTGCGCTGCCGCATTCGCCTTATGTGTTTGTGAGCCTCAGGCAAGCGGCCTGGGTGGTCAATCGATGGCTATTATGCATTTTAATGGTAAGACTGTTGCGGTTGACGGTTCCAGCCGCGTTCCCTCCCTTGCGCATATCGACCGCATTGATAAAAAAACGCATCGCTTTCAAGGCTACAAAGCGACCACCGTACCCAGCACCCCGGCTGTTCTTGGCTACTTACATTTTCATTACGGAAGATTGGAATGGAAAGAAATATTGGCGCCTGCCATACACATCGCCAAGGAAGGCTATGCTATTACCGAGCTTCAACACCGCTTGCAGGAACGGGAGAAAGACAAATTTCTGGCCATGGATTCTTTCTCAGGCGCAAAATATTTTTTGAAGGAAGGAAAATTATCCTACGAGGTAGGTGAAAAATTTATACAGAAAGATCTTGCAGAGATGTTGGAACACCTCGCCCTCCATGGCGTTAAATCGTTTTACGCGGGTGAAATTGCCAAAGAAATTGACGAAGACATGCGTTACCATGAAGGTTTTTTGCGGGCCGAGGATCTAGCTTTAATTCCCTGGCCAGTCGAGCGGCGGCCAATCCACAGGACATACCGGGCGGTCAAAGTGTTCACCTCGCCACCACCGGGCGCAGGGCGGACACTGCTGCTGGTTTTGCAAATACTCAAGCATGTGCCGTCCAGATTTCTCAAAACGCCCACGCCCAAAATGTATCACTTTCTTGCGGAAACGATACGCAAGGGACTATTAAATCACAAAGAACGGCCTTTTGACCCAAACATTTACCCGCAGCTACCGGATGATAAAAAAATCCTCAGCTTGGCTTTTGCCCGGGAACTGTCTAAATCCATCTATGACGGTATTGATCCAGCTTTGCCACTGACCGAGCTTTTTTCACTTGGCAACGACACAACCCACTTGTCTGTTATGGATAGTGAAGGCAATGCCATTGGTATTACGCAATCTATTGAACTGGTCTACGGTGCTAAAGTGGCTGCGCGCGGACTTGGCTTTCTCTACAATAATTATATGAGTTCTTTGGATATCCGCGATCCTTCCCATCCTTATTATTTGAGGCCTAATGCCATTCCCTGGAGTTCTGTTGCCCCGATGATCGTTTTTTATGGCGACAAGCCCTGGATGGTGGCAGGGAGTCCCGGAAGCGAACGAATATTTTCCACGATGAGTCAATTTCTTTCGCATATCATCGACAGTAACATGCCCATTAGTGAAGCCATGATAAAACCGAGACTTCACTGCAGCGTCGGTGGCACACTCAGCCTGGAAGCCGAACGCTTTGACCCCAAAGTCATTTCTTATTTACAGGAAGTAGGCTATAAACTGGATCCCCGGGAGTCCTTTTCTTTTTATCATGGCGCTATTCATGCCGTATTAAAACCGCAAGCCGGTGGTGAATTTCAAGGCGTCGCAGAAATTCGCCGGGACGGGACCGCTGCAGGTCCATAAAGCGACGAAACTCCCAATGCTAATTTCTGTCAGATTGCTATATAGGATAGTAATGTGCCTTTAATACCGATATTGGTCACTGAGCAGGAGAGTTAAAGTTCTACTAAAGAAATTGTTCGTATTTTATTAAAATATAGTTAATAATGATTAATAATTTGATGGTATATGTCTATTATAAGCAGGGCCGAATTATTTACAGTGTGTTGCATAAGCTGTTTAATAAGTTTTCATTTGTTCATTCATTTTTTGTTGTGATACATATATCCGCCGCTTTTTTAATATGAAGGCGTTGGATATTTATTATTCGTGTCCATTTAAATCGGAGATAGATATGATGGGAACAAGTAAATTATTTAGATGTACGGTTGGTCTAGGTATGATAGCTAGCTTGATTTTTCTAAATGGGTGTTCATCTGGACCAAAATCTAGAACGTTACCTATTGCACAATCTACGATGACTAGTGTTGGACAAGATGCGAATGTAGTTAAATTCTCATCTTTGGAATTACGCGTTGCAAAAGATAAACTTGAGCAGGCAGAGGATGCAGCGCAAGATAAGGAAAATTATGAAGCAGAAAGATTAGCGAAAGAAGCACTGGTTAATCTTGAACTTGCCGAAGCAAAGGCCGAGGCCAAGAAAACTGCAAAAACCGTAAAGGATATGGAGAAAAGTATTTCAACTTTACGTAACGAGCTTAATCTTACGCAGTAAATTTCTTTAATAGCAGGGTAACAGTTGGAGAATTTCATGATTATTTCGCTAAAAAATAAACTGTTGTTATGGGTTGGCACGTTATTTCTTGTTGGTTTTGTAGCGGGCTGCGCATCAATCGAGAATTATCAATCATTGGAAAGACTAAAAATTTCTTATGACCAGCTTCAACAAAACAACGATGTTAACAAATACGCCGCAACCCAACTGTATGATGCGGACCAACTTATCAGTAAAGCAGAAACTGCAGCCAACAAAGGTGAAAAGAAATTGCTTGATCATTACATTTATCTGGGTGACAAGCATTTGAAATTAGCGGAGGAAGTTGCAAATCGTAAAAAGAATGAAGCCTATATTGAGGAGCTTTCAGAACAACGAAGTAACTTGTTGATTCAGTCGCGAACACAAGAAGCACAAAAAGCCCGCGACGAATTAGAAGCGTACAAAACGAAAAATTCGAAACGAGGCATTGTCCTGGTACTGGATAATCTCCTTTTTGATACGGGTGGTGCAACGTTGCATAGAGGTTCACAAAGAAATCTCGATCCGCTGGTACGTTATATGAACGATCATCCCGAACGAGAAATTTCAGTCGAAGGTCATACCGATAATGTAGGCGAAGAGAACTTTAACATTGACTTGTCATTTCGACGCGCTGAAGCGGTTAAAAATTATTTAGTTACATCTGGTATTAATGCAAACCGCATCAGTACCAGAGGATTCGGGGAGTCATTGCCAGTTACTAGTAATAACACAGCACACGGAAGACAGCAGAATCGAAGAGTTGAGATCGTCATTTTAGACTAAGGCTAAATGAATATTGTTGCAGAAATATCCAGAAAAATTCAGAGAGTGTGGGCGACAAACCTTTGACTGTCTACCTTTTCAACTTTCAGGTTGAGAGTTGGCATAATAGGTTTTAGCAGCAAAAATGTATACCATGCTGGTATAATAAAAGAATCTTTGAGGATTATTTTATGACGCTGGCAATTTGACGGCTGAGAGCACCCAACGCCCGGCTTTGCGCGGAAACGAATGATTCATAATCCGGGCCTTCCGCCGATTCGCGAATGATGGTGTTTTGCATGATCGCGGTATCCTTTTGCCGTTGGTCGATGACAATCCAGTCCACATTCAAAACCACTTCTTTTCCAAGTTCGCCTTCAAATGCTTTAACGTTAAGACGCACGCGGTAATCGATGGGAAAATTTTCTATTTGCCGTGGGTAGAAAATCCGGTCGGTGCCCAGCAATGCCGATAGATTCTCTCCGAATATCTGCACAAAATTACTGGATAACGATCCGCCCCACCGGTGAATTTCCGAGACTTTTAGTGTATTAGGGCTTGGCCGGGTCACAATTTGTGCGCGGTCCAAGAAATCGGGAAACTTGATCGGTGAGATTGCTATACTGAGCGGATCTTTTTTAGGTAAATACTTCGCCTGATCGGTTATCGGGCTCAAGGTATAAAACTTCGAGGAGGGCGTTCCGGCGCAACCGCTAATAAGGATCAGAATGCCGATACCGAGACACGTTAATGTTAATAATTTCAATTCGCTTCTCCTTTGCCATGAATCAGCGCTTCGGGATTTCGTTCCAGATAATCTGTCAGCAATCGGATTGATCGGAGCGTCTTGGATAATTCATCCATCACACGGCTCAGTTCCTGCTGAACGGGAGATTCGTCATTCAGGACATGTTCGGCCGTGACCAGTGTTTTTTCTGTTTGTTGCAAAGTGGCAATTATCGCGGGGGTTACCGTCGCATTCAGATTTTCTGTCAGCAATTTTGTTTGCTTTATTGTCTCCGTCAACGAGTTAATGGTTTGATAAAGCTGTTCGCCCATTTTTTCCAGTGGTAATACCTCCAGTCTTTCAATAATACTGAAGATTGTACTGGATATTTTTTCAAGTGGCGTTGGGATCGTTGGCAGAACCGGGGGATAGCTTTCCCAGTCAATTTCCGACAGCGGCACGTCTGGATAAAAATCCAGGTCGACAAGTAACTGCCCGGTGACGTAATTACCGGTCTGGAGTTGAGCGCGAAGGCCTTGCTGCACCAGCCCATCAAGTAATTCTCCATGATGGTTTTGAATGAAAGTGCTGGTATCGGGGATACCATTTATAGTAATGCGATCCATTTGCATTTCGATGTTTACCGGAATTTTGATATCTTTCGTATCCGGATTATATTCCATCTTAATCCCGGTTACTTGACCCAGCCGGATACCCTTAAGCTCAACGGGAGCGCCAATACTGAGGCCGCGTACAGATCCCGTGAAATATAACAGATAGCTGGCTGACTGGAGGTCCGAGCCCTTTGTAATTGCGTCATGATTTTCATATAGAATAAATTCCTGCCATTCATCGGCATTTGGCGCCTGCGTCGACCCGCCCGGATTCTCAAACGCAATGCCGCCGATTATCATGGTTGTGAATGACTCGGTATAAACGTTGATGCCATTGGCATCCAGGGTTAAACCGAGTCCGCTGGCATTCCAGAATCGCGTATCCTGGTTGATGAACTTATCGTAGGGCGCATTTATGAACACGCCCAACATTACCGATTGGCCGTTGTCATCCATTTTCTGACTGATGACGCTGCCGGCCTTCATTTTCCGGTAGTAAACCGGCGACCCCAGGTCCAGCGAACCGAGATTGTCTGAGCGTAAGTAAAAATGTCTGCCAGTTAAATCCTTTGTGACAACGGGCGGAATTTCCAGTCCAGTAAAAACCTGTGCTTTGGCGCCACCGGCTCCTGGATCGATACCAATATACGCACCCGATAATACCGTCTCCAGTCCGGATACTTCGCCGGCGGCAACACGCGCGCGGACGACCCAGAACCGGGTCGTTTCCGTCAGGTATTCCCGGGCGTTTTTGACCATACTGGCTGTCAGAACAACGTGCGACATGTCGGGGCTTAATTCGATCTTATCCACCGTACCGATTTCGACATTTTTATATTTGATTTTGGTTTTACCAGCCACCAGACCTTCTGCCGATTTAAATGAAATTTTGATTGTCGGTCCCATCTCAGACCAGGCTTTGTATCCTAACCAGATGCCAGTTAGTAAAGCGATGAGCGGGATTAACCAGACGATCGAAATCCGCCCCGGTTTTTCTTCGGGCACTGCCTCCGGTAAATTGTCCAGTTCAATATCCTCCAAGTGATTTCTATTCATGCGTGTGCCTTATGTTGTCCCATATCAGTCGTGGATCGAACACCATTGCGGCAAACATTGTCAGTATCACGACGGCTCCAAAGGCAATAGCGCCGGGTCCGGCTTCGACATCTGCTAATCCTTCAATATTGACCAGTGCCACCATCAACGTTACCACGTATATGTCAACCATTGACCAGCGTCCTATCGTTTCGGTGATTCGGTAGAGCCGTGTTCGATCAACTGGCCGCCATTGCGACTTTAACTGTACCGATAGCACGAGGTATGTCAGGATGAATAGCTTTAATACTGGCACGAAAACGCTGGCAATGAAAATTATCAACGCCAGCGGCCATGAGCCGGATACCAGAAGATATATGACGCCACTTATAATCGTATCTGACTGAACATGACCCAAATGCGTGGTTGTCATAATTGGCAGAAGGTTTGCAGGAATATACATCATGTAGGCGGCAACCAATAACGCCCAGGTTTGCGGAATGCTGCGCGGTTTTCGTCGATGAAGCTGTGTGCCGCAACGTGGGCACCGCAAAAGAACACGAACGTGATCCATTTTTTTAGATAACAACCCGCAATTATGGCAATTCAGCAGACTCATTTCAGCCGCGGTCAGGTTACGCTTGTTCATGCTTGCTTGTCCAACCGGTCCCAGACCAGATCAGGATCCAAGCTGGTGGCAGTCGCGGCGAGAACAAAAATTAGCACCGCAAAAGACCATAACGCAAGACCGGGTATGATGGCGGCTATTGCTGTCAATTTTACGATTGATACCAGAATACCCAGCATAAACACTTCGATCATACTCCAGGGGCGAAACGAATAAACAAGTCTGAAAATCACTGCCATTTTCCATGGCGTCCGGTTAAACTTTATCGGTAAGAATACATACAGCAAAGCCATCAAACGGAGAAATGGAAACGCGATGCTGGTCAGAAATACCAGTATTGCCAGTGGCCACATTCCTTGATCATACAGGCGCTTGACGCCGGTAAAAAGTATCGTTTCTGTAATTTGTTCCTCAAATCTCATGCTGAGTATTGGGAAGGCGTTGGCGACAATAAAAAGCATCAGGCCGGTAATGGTTAGCGCAAGGGTTTGCTCTAATTTATGCCGCTCATGCCTGACCAAGACTGCGCCACATCTTTGACATTTAGCGATACCTTGTCTTGAGCTGCAATCGATTTTGTAGAGTAAATCGCATTCGTGGCAGGCAATTAAGGAAAGGTGTTGGCTCATTTTAGTCAATAGCTAAACTCAATCGGGTCGGACCATTGAGATTAGCTCGCTTTTAGAAAGCAGAAAAAAATTGATAGGTACTCTGTTAAATTTTGCATCGGCCGGAATCCGGACAAGCTACTATTTGCACAGACCAGAAAAATTCAAATGTATACAAAGGTGTAGTCTTCGTTTGCGGATTAACTTTTCTGATGAATTTCTTTTTTTGGCAGCGTCAATCCCAATTACCAGCAGCTAGAATTTTTGCACAGGAATAAGACAAGATAACGCATTTATATTGCACTCTGCCAGTGTTTTTTTATGGTGTATGATGAATCATTATTTTGTGTGGTGATGTTGGCTGCTAATCATATCTTATCTGCGCGTAATTCAAGCAAAAATTGCCGGGCGCTTTGTTCTGCGATTATTTTAAAAAGACGGAAAAGCCTGCGTAAGTAATGATAACAGTTACGGCAGTGCTTGAATGTCGATTTGTAATTCCTGAAAGATGTTGATCAATGGGTGCCAAGCGGGATACGTTTGCCGATCTGTTCCACACAAAAAGTTGTAAACCCGATTAATAAAATAGACGATGCGCAATTTTTTATAATTTACCTGATTTTCTGTCCTGTAAGGCATATTGTACAAATTCTTTTGTTCTGCCAACAATTACCATATCAATATTCGCAATGAAAGCGATCGTACACTGGCTTCTCGTTTTATCGTTATTATTTTTTGTCGCGGCCGATCGGCTATTCGCCCAGGTAGCTGTCCCAACTGCCAAACCAGTTTTCAAAACGCACAATGAATTAAATTCTATCCGTAGCAAAATTGATGCGATAACCAATCAAACCAATTTAGCAGAAGTTGAAAAACAAATTTTGTTAAATGCATATCAGGCCGCTGCAAATAATATCGAGGAAATGCTGGCAATAGAACAACAAGTACAGGACACACAGAGACAAATACAAGAATTGCCGCTGAAAATCAGTGAATTTGAAAAAATAATTCAGGAAGCAGATGCACAGAAAAAAGATCAAACTTTGGAAGAATTGTTTCAATATTCAAGCGATGAGCTAGATCAACGCTTAATCATGGAAAAATCCAATCTGAATGCACTG
>BQJA01000083.1 GCA_021604405.1 Nitrosomonas sp.
CGGATAAAAATGCAATCGCTGCGCCCAATACTCAGGGTAATATTCCGGCAGATTTTAAAGTAGAACCGTTTTTACGCAACGCCAAGGTTTCATTTATTCGCCTGCAGGCAGCCCATGATGCGGGTGACGTAAATGATATTCGCGAATATACAACACCGGAAATGCTTGCTGAAATCAGCATGCAAATTAATGAACGTGGCGATCAGCCTCAAAAAACAGAAGTCATGTTTATTGACGCCAACCTGCTGGATGTAGAAACAACTGATGATATGGCAATCGCAAGCGTGCGTTTTAATGGTCAATTACGTGAAGAAACCACTGACGAAATAGAAAATTTTGATGAAATCTGGCACGTTCAGAAGGATCTTAAAGATCCTGACTCAGCCTGGTTACTGGCGGGTATTCAACAAGTTTCCTGAGCAAATCTTTCTCCAATATAATCACCCGGTTTAATCACACTTAACCCGCGATTAAACCGGGTGCCTTTTCAATTGTAATGGCTACTAAACTCTCAAAAGTTGCGCTAGTATGGGCAATTGCGCTGTTTGCTTCTTTAGCTGCAGTCAGTAATTTTACTGATTACGAGTCAAACTATAAGCTTGTCAGCCACGTACTCAAAATGGATACCACCTACCCTGATAACAAAGTAATGTGGCGGGCGATCGACAATCCTATCGTCCATCATTTGGCTTACGGCTGTATAATACTTACTGAACTCGTTATCGCAGTTCTGTGTTGGCTGGGCGGCTATCGTCTAGCCAGATCTACAAAAAACCCTGACGACTTTAACAAAGCCAAAGGTATGGCGACACTAGGACTCACGCTAGGCTTCCTCCTTTGGTTTACCGGATTTATGACAATTGGCGGCGAATGGTTTTTAATGTGGCAATCCGAAATCGCTAATGCACAGCAGTCCGCTTTTCGTTTGGTTTTAATCATCGGTGTCACACTTGTTTATCTTGCGCTGCCGGATGGAGAAGACAAATCTCAGCATTCAAAATGATGTCAGCTCAGTTTTTATGCAAATACTTTAAACTAACACAAGACGCAATCTTGACAAGCCACACCCTCAAAGGCAAAATGCGCAGTCTTGCGTTGTAACAAATGGCGAATTAGCTCAGTGGTTAGAGCAGCGGAATCATAATCCGTTGGTCCGGGGTTCAAATCCCTGATTCGCCACCAATAAAACAAGTACTTGGCGCAACACTGGCCAGGTGCTTTTTTCTTCAATAAAAAATGTCACCATTATGTCACCGTCATTTATCAATGGCACGGCATATCAACAAAACGACAGACAATAAAAAAACCCGCCACATCTGGCACGATGCTTGAGGACTGCAGCATCCCACGCAAAGCGCAAGTTAAACACGAACATATTAATCAACAAGCCGAATACCCGATGTTGGTGATGCTTCAGCAACAAGTCTGCCAATACGATAGAAATTAATTTCGCGTGCGCGGCCCGTTAAGCATGCATCAGAATTCGAGAAAGTTTTAACCAATTCGATACGGTCATGAGGTGCCGTTTCATCCCAATCTGGCCCCCATTTGAATGTTATGACATCATTTTTCTCTTTCCATGTAGCCATTTCGCGTAGCATGGATTGAATTCTTATAGCCGCCACGCTGTCGCATTCAAGATGCGATTGGTTCACAGTTGTAGGTGACTCTGACTGAAAAACTGATTCCAAGGACGCCATGATAATGAGTAACAGAAAAATAATTCCGATAGCCGAACCACAACCGATTGGCGTACGTGCGACTTTAGCTCCACATTTTGGGCATACTTTAGCTGTATTGCTAACAACATTTTTGCATTCTTTGCATTTGATAAGCGACATTACTCCCCCCTAATATTCAAACTCACAGATCTGTTCAGCCCCTAGTGTTAATATGATTGACGTGAGACACGCTCATTTAATTACAAGTCTCAGCAAGCTGATTTAACGCAACGCGTTCCTGATCACCATAACGCAATCCATATTTATCCTTAATACGCTCCCAACGTTTCCCATATGCGCACCAATAATCTGCATTTGGTGGCAACCATTCATGTGGTGCCTGATCTGATTTAGATTGATTCGTTGAGTCGTCAACGACAAGTAGATTATCAAAATCATTGGCAAAGGCTCTACGCTGCGCTCTCGTCCAATCGGCTGCACCATGTCTGTGAGCGTGTGCCAGTGGCACTACATGGTCAATATCAAGGTCTGAAGCCTTCGTAAAAGTTTGGCCGGTATAGAAACCATACCAATGGCCATACCTTACCGTGCAGCGGTTATTGTTTTTGAACTGTGCCGGTGCTTCACTTGTTGCTATTAAAAGCTCCTGACGCGTGTTCTGGCAATCGCCGTCAGCATCAATCCAGTGTGGCCAGTCTTTGCGGTTATATACCCTGCTATATGTGCTGGGGTCGGTTTGTCTATAGGCTTCATCTGCTTGCTTGTGAATTGAGAAACAAGGCTCTTTATGACAATGGTATGTATTATTTTTGCGGTCGAAGTGTCCACCTTGTTTATCTATTGCGCCGCCATGTGCGAATGCAACGAGAGGAAGCAGCAGTAATAACAGAAAAGTAGTTATCTTGAATTCAGTTATGCTCACTTTATTGTTATTGGCTGAATAAACTAAAACTTGAGTATTTATTGATTCGTTAGCCGCACGAGCCTTGGCCACCGGTCATGAATCCAGGCATATTCCGGCGGGGTATCGATAGTGACTACATAAACCCGCTGCTCTTGTTTTCTTTCTGCCAGTAATCCTTGAATTACCATTCTGTTATCCAAGTCAATCCAGTGGGATTGGCCATCATGGTCTTTCTCCATGAACTGGTTAGCAGGTATCAGAACTGGCCTCGGGCGCCAGGGTTTCCATTTGCCGCTTTTAATCGAAGTCAGTCTTGCCCAGCCGCCATTAGGAAATTGGCCTATTGCCTCTTTTTCACGTCTGCCCCATGTTATCCAGGTAACGCCGCCACTACGCAACAAAACTGGCAAGCGGGCATCGCGCTGGGGAAAATAGAATTTATGTTCCTGATATTGAATACCGCCACACATGAAAGAGTTCTGTTAATAACTGTACGCAAGAAATTTAAAAACTTGCCGATTATAGAGCATGGAGTGAAACTGGTGATTGCCAGATACAATCAATTAAATAAAAAGCCTTTAAATTCAAGCTAGCCAAAACAGATTTGGCACTGTACTAAAATCAACTCGATATGGCCTGGAAGTCGGTTATCGGCCAAAACCAGTCAGTCAATTTCTTTCAATAAACCTCTAATAATTTGGCTAACTAATGAGAGTAGTCTGCCTTTTGGACATGATACGCACCGCGACCAACGTTAACGGAGGCGGCGTTATTACCTTGATTGTTGTACATGGCGAAGATAATAATGAATCAATAAAAAGACTGGATTATGTCCTGTTTAGACAGTTTGTAATTATTTTCAAATAATTTATTAGATAATATTATCAAAAAGTTACCATTTATTATATGATGATAATAAAAAAAAGAGGAATCTTTATAATAATATTTATAAGGATTCATTCATCAAAAACATACTGTTAGGAAACCAGAACTGATGATAGAGGCATTAAGAGATCCAGCTTGGAACGGAATCGCCGGCATGGCAGCGGTGCTTTCTTTGCTTCTTATAATTTTAGATGTTCGGTCTACAAAATTTAGAGACTGGGCAACCTCGATAGGTATATTGCTAAAGCAATTTATAAAAGCATTAGCTTTTTCAAGTTATGGGTTAACGTACGGATTAATAGGGATGGTGTGTACAGCCCCGGTATCTATGTTTATAAATTTTTTTGCTGCTGATAGTGGTAGGTTTCCCGGAGGGTTTGGTGATTTTCTCCTGGCGCTATCTGAGGTAAGAATTCTAATGTGGGGATTCAATACAGAGCTTACGACCTTGGATCTCCAGTTGGGAGCACTAGGTCTATGGGGTGGCGCAATTATTGGTTTTTTCGCAATGATGAGATTTGGAGCATCAGTGAACTATAATTATTCCTACATAAGCAGGTATCATCACTATCTAGCATTCTTAGTAGGACTAATTGGGGCTCTTAATCTTGGTAAGAAGCTTTTACTTTCCTAACAAACAAATCAACTTCGCGCCTATGGCGCCGGATGCTCGTAACTCGCGCGGTTATTTGGGCGTTATCTCTGTTAAAAATGAGTTTTGCGCTATCTCACTGACCGCTTTGGGTCGCAAGTGGACTGTCGGATTGCATTAAGTCCATACTACAAAAATATCAGCTTAAGTCTGATTGCTACACTTTAATTAACAGATATTTTCCAGTCTTAAAAAAGCATAAAAGATTTAGTATTTGAATCAACCCTGGAATAGCCGCAAATTGCCCTGTCTATTTATGCGTTCCAAGCAAAAAAGAACCGCCACTATGGAAAGTTAATTTGCCAGGTATTTTTATCGGTCTTAAATCGCCTCTGAGAGCGTCTTATTTACTAGATTTTTGTAGGGTTCTGAGTGTTGCAGCCAACTTTACAAAGAATCGTAGAAATCCTTTTCTTTTAGCTTTCTAACATTTGTTAGTCCCGGTTCTGTTGGTGCAACCTTACTTAATTCTAAGACCTTGAAACTTGCCGATAATCTCACTTTAGAAGGTAAGTCCTTATCGTTCAAACAATTCTCTATCGTACTCAACGCCAGCCCACACAAATTTCTCAGTCGCTCAGCATGCGCCATACGTACATTCTCTAAGTGCAGGTTCACTGCCGCCTTAAAATCGGCATCGGCTCGCCATGTACTGATTGTTTTGGGTGTTATGTTCAATGCTTTGGCTGTTTCTTCGCCTGTCTTGCCCGATGCCAATAGCAAAACAGCCTGCTGCTGTTTTTCATTCATGCCTTAACAATCCTTAACATTCTGAAACCTATGTGCGAAAAAACTTTGGATAAAAACTATTCTATATTATATATCAAAATCATGCAGTTAAGTATGAGTTTGACAAATGTTTGCAGCTATTTTTTCATTCAAACACTTCCACCGACCCTCAATAAAAGTATCAATAAACGATTTAATCTAATCGTTCAACGGGAAGATAAATAACGATAGGATTGGATCAACACAATGCGCGAACAGGAGCGTTAGCGACATGAGGACGCATTTGCGGCGCAGCCGCCTTGGAGTTTTGTTAATAACTGTACGCAAGAAAATTATAGTTCTGCCGATAAAATACAGCTGGGACAGTAATCTTTCCAAAAAAAACGGGATTCAATAATAGAATTTTCTTATAATTATAAATGAGGAGATTCTGCATTAAGGTAAATAAATTAATGAAGCTTAATAACTTGTCAATGACGGAGTAAAAAGGTACCAAAAGTCCCATAGGGATGTTGTATTAAACCATCGCCCGCTAGGGAATTCACTAAAGTTTGAACATACTATTTTTTCAAAATTCTGTGACGAGGACCGGCCTATTTCATACCTATAGTCTGACCGATTTAACGTGAAGTTGACAATACCGTTTATACTCTTAGAATGTGCCTATAAGGTTTCAAGCAAATAGTATTTCGCAGAGGATATTTGGTGAAGAGAGTATTGCCTAAGTGTTTTATTTCATATTGTCATGACGATGCGGACAATGCATCCATTACAGCATTCGAAAATGAAATCGAAAAAATTACTAAAAATAACTTTCAAATTCTCAAAGACAAATCAAATATTGGAGTTGGCGGATCGATTTCAGAGCATGAAAACGAAATAACTTTATCGAACATAATAATTATTTTATTCACCCCCAAATACAAAGAAAAAGTGCAAAATAGGCAAGGTGGCGTATACCGAGAATTCTCCAAGATTATGGGCCGGTACCACGACTACCAACGTGCCCTGAAAAGCTCAAAGAAAGTGGAAGCTTTCACCCTTATTCCAATTCTGTTTTCTGGTACTCATGAGCAATCTGTTGTATCAGACATCACAGATAGTATGTACCTCGATTTTACAAGATTCAGAGCTTCTCCGAAAGTTAGCAATTTCACACTTTCGATCCACAAGGACCAGTTGGGTGAAATTCGTGCTCAATTTGAGAATGTTAGCAATAGCTTAGATAGGAATTTTTTGGCGGAGTACGATGAGTGGCTCAAGTTGTTATTCATCGAATCAAGGCACGAGGTTCTCAAGAAAAAATACCGCTTCAAAAAAAAGGAGGAAATACTCAGAGAGCTTTTCGTGAAAACAAAATCCTATGAAGGAGTCATTACGGGAGAACGCTGTATTCTGATCGGGCGAAAAGGTAGTGGAAAATCGACCATTGTTGATCATTTTCACCGCGATAATCGCGACGACTACAAAACACCAATTGAGATCATCGTTGACAATTTTGATTTGAGTTTTTTGCACACTTTTCTCTATTCTGCAGAGCACTCCAGTGACATCGATAATGTCGCAAAAATTACCAACTACTTTGAGGCCGTTTGGCGGATATACGTGCTTCAACAGTGCGCTAGGACGTTAGTTCATGAGCAACTAGAGGGGAACAACAAAGTTGACCTGTCGGACCAAATTGATTTACTTTCACGTCATGTATATAAAGAAGATACAAAATGGGCGCAATTTGTTCGCGTTTGTACTGATGTCAGAGAGTACATCAATCGCAGCATACTGGAAAGTAGTGTAGGATTAAATTTTTTAAGCGGTATTGCAGACGATGTCGCCATTGAATCTATTGTTAAAAATGTTATTGGAGAACAAGTTCTACAGGTGCTTAAAGACGCAATACAGCTCTGTGAACGTAAGTTTATATTTGCTCTTGATGGTTTTGACCAACGGTTTGAAGATAATCGTTCCGTTAGCCTACAATCCAGCGCGAGGGATAACGAGAAGCAAAAGAAAATCGAGTTTGAAGTGGCGTGGCTTAAAGGGCTTCTACGGACGGTTTTGACTTTTAGATCTGCCGATGACGTCATGCAAGATCAGTGTGACTTTTGTATAACAATCCCGCAAGACAGATTCCTAGAAGTTCGCGATCATGAGAGGGAAGATTACCGATTTAGATCAATAACCTCGAACCTGCAATGGACGGCGATTGAGCTGTCCATTCTAATTCGAAAACGCCTCGAAGGTCTCGTAAATAAATATCAAACAGATCCCGGTTTGCTCCCTCTCGATCGCCTTGATGAAATTATGGATTGCCCTGAATTGAAGATACCCCTTCGCATTCAAATGAACCTGCAAGGCAATGTTAATACAATTTCGATATTCAAGTATCTTTTGCGACACACGTTCTGGAGGCCACGAGACCTGATGTTCTATGTGGCGGCAATTTTGGCGAACCAGAGGACTGCTAAGAAGCGAAATGGCCAAATTGATGAAGCGATAATCAAAGCCATAGTATCTCGAACAACTTACGATGTCATTGAGACCGAATTTATTAAGGAGTATCAAAACTCCTTGGTAAATATCAGACAGATACTTCATCAATTTGAAGCCAAAAGCATTATCCTTAATTATTCAGAAATCGCCTCGATTATGAGAGGACATGATTTTCAGACCAATGGTGGTACGGAAAGACTGAAAAGCACACTCGAGAAAATTGAATACCTTTTCAAAGTTGGCTTTCTTGGGTTAGTGCTGGATAGCAGCCAAGTTCGAGATTCAATTCTATGTCGAGACTCATTTATATTTTCGGATGGCGACAAAAAATTTCTATCTCTTAGTGAGTCAAAGAAACAAGATTTGAGCTACGTCATTCATCCTATTTTCGTTGAATATCTCATGCTTGATACAAATGTTGGGCGTGTTATTAGCTATTATACTGATGATTACCTTCTGAGAAATGATGAGCTTATTCAATAGATAGTAAGCGTCCAGCGCCACCACCTATCAATTCTTTTGTTTTAACGTCTCTATGAAATAGAAGTTGCAACGGTAGCAGTTCGTCAATACGACTATTAGGCCATATAGGTAGTTTTATGAGCGTATCTTTGAGCCAAGCAGAAGGATTCAGTCCATTGAGTTGCGCTGTTCCGAATAAAGTTTGAACAGCTGCGGCACGTGGCCGGCACGTTCTGAACCAGTACAACTAACTTACTAATTAATTATCTCAATAGCCCGCTTATGCTGCTTCAACAATTCCCGCATTTCCTTTTGTAGCTAACTCAATCCATGCTTGTACGCATTCTGGCTTGACCTGACTTTACCTTCTAGTGTTTTTACTCCCGTCGAATATTTCCATGGTTGCCATTTCTTTATCAGTTCTGCCTGTCTCTGTCTTTCCTCGGGTGTCCAGTGTCGCATAGTTATCCTCGTTTAATAGTTTGTTTGATGGATTTGCTTTTCCTGCGCGCGTAGATTGATTACCATTATTCACTTGCTGATGTCCGTGAGCGATATTAGTCTGATTTGCAAACACGACAGGTGGATTTTTGATTGCCGACAATACTTCAGCAGTTCGGATGCATTGTGCCTGGGCTTTCAGTGCCAGGCGCATATAGGCTTCGAATATTTTGAGATCGTGCCCCATATTAATGGCTGCCCGATTCGCCAATGCATTAAAGATTGAATTTAGCGAAACAGTTTGTGCCGCAAGCGTTGATTCAAGCTCACTTAAGTCCCCGCCATTAATCTTTTCTGGTTTTTCTTTTATGATCGCAACTGCTTCAGTAATGTCTAACTCACCCGCGTATGAACCGATAAAAGAATGGACCGTTACGGCATTTAATGTATTTGGCGATAGCTGCACTTCTGCCATCTTACGTTCTTCACTTTTTCCTTTTTCCTTTTTCCTTTTTCCTTTTTCCTTTTTCAGGGTGAACGTTAAGTGTTCTCGCGTCTTTCTTCTTTGTGGTCATATTAGTCGCCTATAGTGTGTTATTCGCACGAAACAGTACCAAATTTCGATTATTTCTCATTAAGAAAATATTTTGACGGCTTTAAATCGCTTCTAATCGAGCCATTGTTAGTCTGGCAAGAAACGCAACCGCCGCTTTTAAATCCGGGCTGCCCTTCTCTAATTTCTGAATTGTCGCTTCGACAACCAACTCTCTAACTTTGTCTAGTTCTTTCATTTTCTTACCATGATTTGTTTAAATTCCAGCTCACAAAAAAGCCATTCCAGATTTGGATCGTTTTTCATTACGTCTATCACATCGTCGGTAGTGAATTCCCTGCATGCAAAATGGTTTTGCAATTCACGGTGTATTTCATTCATCAATTCGTATTCAGTCATTTTCTCTACTCCTTAAGAGAAAGTCCCAAAAATTTCAACCAAGATTCTTTCAACTCGCCACAAGCTTGTACTGTTTATCACCGCAACCCTGCGCAACCTACCTAGTTGACCTACTGCGAACTAACCGACCAATAGATAGTGGTGTGTAATTGAAAAGTGTCGAGTCAAACTTCGTAATGTCTTGGGCAGTCATCGCCATTTTTCTCACGTAATGTGGTGAGTATGTTTTTAAATAATTCTCGTTTTATAATAAAAATCTTTTTTAAAGAATGCGGTATCACTGGTAGGTTAGCCATTGTCAGTTTCGTTTTTCTCCCAGTTCTCAGGGGGCGAGAATCTGAAAAGCATTGTCCTATAGGGTGTCAAGCATAATTCTCCAATTCTCCACTTCTCTATAACTAACTGTGAAAATTTGAGTTGAAAAGTAATAGTTATATATAGAGAGAAAGAGAGAGAATAGAGAATTATTATTAAAACCCTTACCACATAACGCTTTTCAGGTTCTCTCACCATGAAGAATTGGGAGGAGAACTGAGAACTAACGAGTCGCATAGCATTTAGCCCCATCTAACTCACAATGGCTGACCTGTTTAGTCTCGACTAAATAGCCAGTAATTTCATCAACCTCTTTTGATTTTAATTTCAATAATTTAGTAAGCTTTCCTCGGGGCATATATCCACGTTTGCAATACTTGCTGAACTGCTTGTCTGATGAATACTCGAAAGCGTCGGTAATTATTTTCAGCGCTTTTGCTACCTGCTTTTGGAAAGGGGTTTCCGCAAGATCACGCCCAAGAGATTTTGCAAATATTGAAATAGCCAAATTGACATACCGCCACGCCCAAATAACATGTTCACGTTTGATGGTTTTACCATCACCAACAGCCAACAATCCGGCAACGCGAATAGTTTGTTCTTCGACACGGCTCCATAAATTTGCGAATTGGCCTTTTTCGTCGATCTGTTCAACCAATTGGATAAGTAAGTCATCTGCGCCGTCTTCATAACAAAGCACTGGATCAAAGTCGTTAAACATACCGTCGGTAGCTTCGTTTATTTTGAGTAATAAATCCTTATCAATCTCAATATCTGGTTTGCGGTTGATCGGGTTTTCTTTACTGGCGGGGATAATTAAGATTCTGTTTAGAAAGCCGTTGTCAATGATTTTGGAAGTTATTCCCTCCATTAATTCCACGGGCGTAGTAGTACCAAGTACATTCACATATGGGGTATTAATCTTGCCAATATTCTGCTTCATATCAGCGTAGCTCTTACCGGCAAAATAAGACCGCCCCAATCCATACAGAACCATCAAATCTTTAATAAACTCCTTTTGATGGATTGAACCGCGATCCGATAAAGCGTTTTGAAGATATAAACCAAATTCATCCACCAAGATTAATGTTTTTGGTTTCTTTTCCAATGATCGTAAAAGCGCTGCACCACTAGCCAGTATTTCGTGAAGCGAAGACGTAGGCGCGATTGCATCGTTCAATCTTTTGATTGCTTTTCTCGGGTCTTCTTTCCCTTTGCCAGTGTCACCAACTAAGCATTGATATAAATTCAAGCTGGTGTTGCTACCCTGTACGAAAGAATGATTTGCATTGAAGTGAGATAGAGCAGAAAGCGCCCCGGCAATTGCGAAAGATTTGACTGGCATGCGACTGCTGAGAAAAATATATTGCGCCACTTCCCCAGCTAACCCCGGCGGAAAGTCAATGTCAAAATCTGACTTTTCTTTTTTTGTGCTCAAGTTTGGCAAGTCGTCTAAATTATCGAACTGCAACACAGTGGACGTAGGTTGATATCCCTTAACTTGATTCCACGATTCATGGCCGATCATTAGCCAATTGTCACCCGCGTCTCTTAATGCTGCATTACGATCACCGCCGTGAAACAGAACAGTAAACGCAGAAAAAGCGTCATGCGCGCCAACGCCTCCGCCTTCAGTAAAGAGCGGATCGTTACTCGATAATGAATGTACCCGGCCATTTTTTACACTGGCGGAAAAACTGCCACTCTCGGATTGAGGATGTCTGAAAGTGTTGCCGCGTTGGTCATAGTTCGCTTGCAACAGGATTTCCTGCACTGTGAACGCTTGCTTGAATGCCCCAATGGTATCGGGTGCGTCAGAAGTTTTAAGCACCTTCCTACGAGTCTTAGCGGCTTGTTTTTCAGCATTGAGCCTTGCAGCTTCGGCCGCCACGGTGTCTCGCTTTTGTTGAATATGTGACAGCCATTGTTGTTGTGGATCAAACAGTTTTCCTGTGCGGCTATGGGCGCTTTTGTAAAACTCGCCCCGATTCGGCAAATAACAAAGCTGTGCGGCGCGTTCATTAGCACGATCAGGCGTTATGCCTTCAGATTCAAGTAAATCGTTTAAAACAGATTGGCAGAGCGTCCAATCAGCAAATGACAGTGGCTTACTGAATGGAATGAGTACACGCGCTTTCTGATTCTGTACTGTTGCGCTTGATGTTGTGTAAGCTTCAAAGTCATGGTCAGCAATAATTGACTTTACAACTTCAACAAGCCTGTCAAAATCCGGTGAATCTTTATCAATATCCGCCCATAACAAATGATACTCACCGTTTTCTTCCTGCTCTTTAAACACACGGCTTGGCAGGGTGGATGGAATTAACCATTGTGCTTCAGACTTGTCTACTTCTTGCGGCTTATCAACTAACTGACGAATTCCTTCAAAGTCAATTTGCGTGTATGGCTTTGGATTTTTTGCGGTCGGCTCGTTAGTGTGAAATTGACCGTAACCACTGACAAATTTATGCTTATTGCCGCAGTCAGCGAATTGTTTGATATAATTAGCCCGCGCACCTTCAAAGCCGCCTTTCCAGAGGCGGGTTTCTTTTGTCTGCATGATTATTCTCCTAAGCCTAATACTTTCTTTATTTCAGCTACAGGCCAAGCGAGTCTCCCATTGATACGGATGGGGCGGACTGGGCCATTTTCTAGGCACGCCCACGCCCTTAAAGTCTGCGGCTTTCTGTTGAGGTAATGCGCGGCTGCGTCCGTTGGAATATGCGTTCGCGAGACTTGCTCGATAGGCGGCGGGATTGGTCTTAAGCCATTTAAAACAACAAGTGCACTAGGTGTTGAATTTTCGTCTGAAGATTGTGTTTTCTTCTTAAGTAAATCTAAAAAATTTTGAAGGGCATCTTTAGGCTCAAGATGTGGGTTGGAGTGAATAATTTGTTCAAAAAGTGAGCGATTTATCAAATCCTGCAAAAGGGACTTTTCTTCGATAGCGAGAATTTGATTTGCGATTGTTTCCATTTATAATCATCCTTCTTTGTTGAGATGATTTCATTGAACAATCGGCTTTCCCGATTAGCTGGTTAATCAGGAAAAATTTTTAATTTTTTTTTAAGATTTGTTATGCGGTTGCGAAAAGTGCTTAGTCGGATACTCGTGGAATTTTCGCCATCAGTGAATACTATTTCCCTATTTCCCTTTTTCTCATCGCTGCATTTTTCAATTACACCTTCACTAAATAGCCAGTCCTCAATATGCGTCCAATTTGCATCACAAGGTAGAGCTTTTAGAGCATCCTTTATGCCACGGTCTAAAGCATCCTCCTTCTTGGAGCGTGGGCGTTTGGCTGCTCTGGCATTTCTATCAGGAACAAAACCAACAAGCGAACTGAGTAAAACTGGAATGGAATGTCTTTCAGCCTCCGCTGTTTCTCCACGTTCGATAGCATGTAGGCACATGCGTAACAGTTCACACGCCGCTTTGATTTCTTCTTTCTCATGTTTTCTCGAAACTTCTAAGGCATAAGGAATGCCGTAATCAGGATTGGTAATATCAAGTTCAATTGGCTCTGCTGTAACTAAAAGCTTAATTGCAGCGTCCATTGCAATTTTTACGGGCCGCATGTCACTAGGCGGCAAAATACGAAACAGGGCGCCTACGTGTGGAGCCAGTTCATGCGGTTTAATAATGCTTGTGATTTGTTGACAGTCTGGGCTTGTGTGATAATCCTTATCAGCCATAATGTAAACTCCGTATAGTTTATGCTACGGTTAGGTTCTGTCAGTTGCGCTAACACTTGGCAATCCCGTTTTGCCTAGTTCTGTCAGGTAGAGGTTACACTATGCAAGCCTATTTTCTCAGGTATAAATTCGACTTTAGCCTGCTCTAATATCCACGCTTCAATCTTCACATGCCACATACGCAATAAATCCAATGGCCGCCGTACATAGTTCTGCTCTCTTACACCTTGCGGCTTATGACCTTGAATCTGTGCAGCGATTCCAGCTGGCATTTCTACCCATTCGCATAGGCTGGCAAAGGTGCGACGTAATCCATGAAGCGTTAATGGTGGTAACCCTGCAATGGATAATGCTCTGTTATGGGCAATACGTGGTTCTGTTAACCGGCCACTTGCTGCAGTAGGGCTACTAAATACCCATTGATTGCGCCTTGGTAGGTTCACTAGCAAATGCGCCACATAAGGCGTTAATGGGATAATGCGCAGCCCTTCTACCTTGTCCCTTATTGTCAGGCCATTCCATGGAAAATCTATATCTTCCCAGCGTAAACGGGCTATTTCTTCACGCCTTGCGCCGGTTAACATCAAAGCTTGCAGGTAAGCACTGATAACCGGGTTATATAGCTGTCTGACAGCATTAAACCAAGCTGGTAACTGTTCACGCTGTAACACGTCATTTTTTACTTTTGGCCTGCCTAATATTTCCCGGATCGTTTTATGTTGTGCTTCGTTAGTGGTTATTGCCTGTTGATAGGTGTCGTGACTCATGCACCAGTTAAGAAAAGCACTTAATAACCTTAAAGCCAGTCTTGCGCGTGCAGGCCTAGTCGATGCTTCTTTATGTGCCCAGTCAATTAGCCGGGCGGATGTTATATCTACTAGCTTATCGTTAGCTAATGACGCCAGTTCGCCGGGTATTGTCGGCTCTTTGCGTCGTGCGCGTGACTCACCCCCTGAATGGATAACCTTTATATGGTCGTTATAATGACGTTCTGACCAGTACGGCTTACGTGCTGCTATGTAATCATTCCACGCCATTGCCAAGTTTATAGATTCGCGGGTTTCTTTTTCTTTAAGAATGGCGGCTGTTCGTTTTTTTGATTCTTCTGCTTCGGCTTTAACTTCGCGTGGATCGTAACCCTTATCAATCTGGACCTGCAAGCGCCGGGCTTCTGCTTTAGCATCGGAAATGCTCCATGTGTTTACATTACCAATTGTTAAGCGTGCAGACTTGCCGTGTATTTTTGCTTGAAAAATGAAAGATTTTGTCCCGCCAGCCGTTGCGATAACTCCAAGCCCTTTTATATCAATATCCCAAAGATAAGACCGGGTTTTTCCTTTGCTGCATTGAAATGCGTCAATTTTCCCTTTGGTAAATGTCACCTTTTCGGCAGGTGAAATCTTTTTTCTCTGCGCCACATCAATTACCTACACTTAATTTTAATGTCACCAGCATGTCACCATAAATTAAGTATATATTGGAATATTAATCAACACAACATTTGTTACAATAATATATAACTGTTTGTTTAAACGATCAAATGAACATTAATCAACACTGATAAATTATATATTTCACGGAATCATAATCCGTTGGTCCGGGGTTCAAATCCCTGATTCGCCACCATTAAAAACAATAGGTTACAATCAAAAAAGAAAAATTATGCTCCGTAGTGGACGCTGTCGGATTAATTGCGGGCAACAAACCATAATAACGTTATCTTGCTTTGCTCGAAAAAAGAGCGCACATCCAGTGCATTTCTCAATCCCCCTCACTATCTGTATTATTCATTTCCAATTAATCCCCGTCCCTTTGTCGCAACGATTGCATCCATCAAACATACTAT
>BQJA01000084.1 GCA_021604405.1 Nitrosomonas sp.
ACTGGCCGTGCTGTCTGATCAGCCGCAACTGCTCTACAATTATTTTAAACAGCTCTTTGCCCAGGTGACCAATCCACCGATTGACCCGATCCGGGAAGAGTTAATCACCGCTACCACACTGACACTTGGCTCTGAGGGAAATCTGCTGCAACCGGCGCCGGAAAACTGCCGTCAACTCAGACTGCAAACACCAGTTCTGAAGAATATGGAAATGGAAAAACTGCGCCAGCTCAACAAGCCCGGACTGACAACAGCGACGCTGCCGATGCTGTTCAAGGCGGCTGGTGGCAAGGCGGCGCTGGTGCAGGCACTGAACGAGCTGTTCCAGGTTGCGGATCAGGCCATGAGCGCAGGTGCGACGATTCTGATTCTGTCAGATAAAGGGTTCGATCGTGAATATGCGCCCATCCCGGCTTTACTGGCATCTGCGGGCTTACACCATCATTTAATCCGCGCGGGATCGCGCACCCGTGTCGGGTTAGTACTGGAATCCGGAGAACCGCGCGAAGTGCACCATTTCTGCCTGTTGCTCGGTTACGGCGCGCAAGCGATTAATCCGTACATGGCTTATGAGTCCTTGAGCGATATGATCGGCGAGGAGATGTTGCTGGATATCTCCTATGATGATGCTGTTGAAAGGTATAACAAGGCAGTAGTCAAAGGCGTGGTAAAAGTCATGTCGAAAATGGGTATCTCAACCATTCAGTCTTATTGCGGCGCGCAAATCTTCGAGGCCGTGGGCCTCAGTGCAGCATTGATTGACCAGTATTTTACCTGGACGGCATCGCGCATCGGCGGCATTGGTCTGGATGAAATTGCGCTGGAAGCACAGCAGCGGCATGCGCGCGCCTTTCCAGCGCTGCAAGTCAACCGGCCGACGCTGGACGTCTACGGACAGTATCAGTATCGCAAGGATGGCGAACTGCACCTTTTCAACCCCAAAACCATTCATCTTTTACAAAAAGCCTGTCGCAACGCCGACTATGCCACTTTCAAAGCTTACAGTACGCTCATTGACGACCAGTCGCAACGGCTGGCAACCCTGCGCGGACTGTTTACGTTAAAACACGCTGCCACCCCTATTCCTATCGAGGAGGTAGAACCGGCAGATGCGATCGTTAAGCGCTTCAAGAGCGGTGCAATGTCCTATGGCTCAATCAGCCAGGAAGCACACGAAGCGCTTGCCATCGCCATGAACCGCATCGGCGGGAAAAGCAATACCGGCGAAGGCGGCGAAGATCCTGCACGCTATGTACCGGATGCGAATGGAGATTCACGCAATAGCGCGATCAAACAGGTAGCTTCGGCGCGCTTTGGCGTCACCAGTGTTTACCTGACGCAAGCCAAGGAATTGCAAATCAAGATGGCTCAGGGAGCCAAACCCGGTGAAGGGGGTGAATTGCCCGGACGCAAGGCGTATCCGTGGATTGCCAAGGTGCGTCACTCGACACCCGGGGTTGGATTAATCTCACCCCCGCCGCACCATGACATTTATTCAATTGAAGATCTGGCTCAATTGATTCACGACTTGAAAAACGCCAACCACCACGCCCGCATCAGCGTCAAACTGGTGTCGGAAGTCGGCGTCGGGACCATCGCCGCCGGCGTGGCTAAGGGACATGCGGATGTGGTGCTGATCAGTGGTCATGATGGCGGTACCGGTGCGTCACCGCTGACCAGTATCAAACACGCGGGTTTACCGTGGGAACTTGGTCTGGCGGAAACCCATCAAACGCTGCTCATCAATAACCTGCGCAGCCGCATTGTGATTGAAACCGATGGTCAGTTGAAAACCGGGCGCGACGTAATCATTGCCGCGCTGCTGGGTGCGGAAGAATTTGGCTTTGCCACCACCGCACTCGTCTCGATGGGCTGTATTATGATGCGGGTCTGCCATCTGGACACCTGTCCGGTTGGCGTAGCAACGCAAAACCCTGAATTGCGCAAAAAGTTTATGGGTGATCCCTCGCACGTCGTCAATTTTATGCATTTTATTGCACAGGAAATGCGTGAAATCATGGCGCAAATGGGTTTTCGCACCATCAATGAAATGATTGGCCGCACCGACCGCCTGGACGTTCAACAAGCCATCGAACACTGGAAAGCTAAAGGGCTGGATTATTCATGCATTCTTTATCAACCTGACGTTGGTGCCCAGGTGGGACGTTACTGCCAGCAACCACAGGATCACGGCCTGGAAAATTCGCTGGATTATCTGACACTGCTTGATTTAGCCGAACCAGCCCTGCAACGCCGTGAAAAAGTCAAAGCCACGTTACCCATTAGAAATATCAACCGGGTGGTCGGCACCATGCTTGGCAGTGAGATTACACGGCGCTTTGGCCACCATGGCTTGCCGCAAGACACCATTCATTTCCACTTTCAAGGGTCTGCCGGGCAGAGTTTCGGTGCATTTATTCCATCTGGCCTGACGCTGGAACTGGAAGGCGATGCCAACGACTATTTTGGCAAGGGACTATCGGGAGGCAAACTCATTCTCTATCCGCCGCCACAATCCACATTTGCCAGCGAGAAAAATATTATCGTTGGCAATGTCGCATTTTATGGCGCCACCAGCGGAGAAGCTTACATCCGGGGCATGGCGGGCGAACGTTTTGGCGTCCGGAACAGCGGTGCACGGATCGTGGTTGAAGGCGTGGGTGATCATGGCTGCGAATACATGACCAATGGCCGCGTGGTGGTTCTCGGCGAAACCGGGCGCAATTTTGCGGCTGGCATGTCGGGTGGCATTGCTTATGTGCTCGATGAACATAACACATTTCGCCATTCTTGCAATCTCGAAACGGTCACGCTCGAAGCACTTGAAAATGAGGAAGTCGGTGAAGTTAAGCAGATGATCGAACATCATGCCAGCGCGACGAAAAGCGAGCGGGCGTGGCGGCTGTTGGCACTGTGGGATCAAGTAGTACATCAGTTTGTAAAGGTCATGCCAAAGGACTACCGACGCATGTTGGACGCCATCCAGCACGCGCAACAAAACGGCCTGTCAGGTGAAGAAGCCATCATGGCCGCCTTTGAAGATAACAAAAACGACTTGGCGCGCATCAGCGGCAGTTAACGTTAATTGGTCATTATGATAATACTTTTAGCAGCATAGAGAGGCACGTTAAATGGGCAAGCCAACCGGATTTATTGAATTTCAACGTGAATTGCCTGGAGATCGTTCACCCCTGGCACGAGTAAACGACTGGCAAGAATTTCACGAACACCTTCCGAAAAAACAACTCGAAGAGCAAGCCAGCCGCTGCATGGATTGCGGCATCCCGTTCTGTCACACCGGGACCCTGATTAGCGGTATGGCATCAGGCTGCCCTATTTACAACCTGATTCCAGAATGGAATGATCTGGTCTACCGCGGTTTATGGAAAGAGGCCCTGGAGCGTCTGCATAAGACGAATAATTTCCCGGACTTTACCGGGCGCGTTTGCCCCGCCCCCTGTGAAGGTTCCTGTGTGTTGGGCATTACCGATCCACCGGTTACCATTAAAAACATTGAATGTTCGATTGTTGATAAAGGGTTTGAGCAAGGTTGGATTATTGCGGAACCGCCCACACAGCGTACAGAAAAAAAAGTAGCGATCGTTGGCTCAGGTCCATCAGGGCTTTCATGCGCCGCCCAACTCAACCGTGCGGGCCATCGGGTGACTGTTTATGAGCGCGCCGACCGCATTGGCGGCCTGTTAATGTACGGCATTCCAAACATGAAACTCGACAAATCCATCGTGCAGCGGCGCGTCGATTTGCTGGCCCAGGAAGGGGTGAATTTTATTACCAACACCGTCATCGGCAAAGACTTGCCAGCCACCAAACTGCGAGCGGATTATGACGCGGTGGTGCTTTGTTGTGGCGCAACCAAGCCTCGTGATTTACCCGCTGATGGCCGCAATCTGCATGGCATCCACTTCGCCATGGAATTCCTTCACGGTAACACCAAACATTTGTTAGATCATGAATTTAAGGGAAATTCGCCAATCTCGGCTGAGGGCAAGCATGTTATCGTTATTGGCGGCGGCGACACCGGCACCGATTGCGTTGGCACTGCAATGCGACACCAATGTAAAAGCATCACCCAGTTCGAAATCATGCCACAGCCACCTGATAAGCGCCAGTCTGACAATCCCTGGCCAGAATGGCCAAAAGTCTACCGGCTTGATTATGGACAGGAAGAGGCCGCAGCCCGTTTCGGCGCCGATCCACGTTCTTATTTAATCATGACCGAAAAGTTCGTTGGTGACAATAACCGCCATGTAAAAGCACTTCATACAATCAATGTCGAATGGGCCAAAGACGACAATGGCCGGTTTTTCCCCAGAAAGATACCCGGTAGCGAAAAAATCTGGCCTGCCGATCTGGTGTTACTGGCCATGGGATTTCTTGGCCCAGAAGATACCATTCTCGATGAACTTGCCATCGCGCGCGATGCCCGTTCGAACGCAAAGGCCGAAGAAGGGCTATACGCAACCAATGTCAAAGGGGTGTTTGCGGCTGGCGATATACGGCGTGGTCAAAGTCTGGTGGTTTGGGCCATCTACGAAGGACGCACCGCGGCGCGCGAATGTGACCGTTACCTGATGGGATCAACCCTGTTGCCCTGAGTAAATTTTTGATAGCTCAGATGAACATTACTTGGCCAGCGCGCGGTAATCCATACGGAAAATGAACCGATACCGCCCTCTTGACAATGTCCGCATTGTCCTCAGTCACACCAGCCATCCAGGCAACATCGGCGCTGCTGCCCGCGCGCTGAAAACCATGGGATTGAGCTCGCTCTATCTTATTAATCCCCGGTCATTTCCTGATAAAGAAGCGGAAGCACGCGCAGCAAATGCAAAAGATATATTAGATAATGTCAGGGTTTGCGCGAATATAAACGATGCGTTAGACGGCACTGCCCTGGCAGCTGCAATTAGTGCCCGTCCACGCGGCCTTAGCCACGACGTGTATGATTCTCGTCAAGGCGCACAAGAAATAATCGGCTATGCACGTGAAAATCCTGTTGCGCTGGTTTTTGGTGCAGAATCATCCGGTCTAACGACCATGGAGGTAGGTAAATGCCACATAACGATACATATCCCGGCCGATCCTGATTATTCTTCTCTCAACCTGGCAAGCGCCGTACAGGTAATGAGCTACGAGCTGCGCATGGCGCTGCCGGAAATTGAACAACACGCACAACAATCCAGCAACCTTGCCAGCTTTAACGATGTTGAACTTTTTTTCCGCCATCTGGAACAGGTCATGATTGCCAGTAAATTCCTTAACCCGGAAAAACCGAAACGATTAATGCAACGTGTCAGACGTCTGTTTTCACGCGCACGGCTTGAAAAAGGGGAAGTTAAGTTTTTACGTGGTTTTTTAAGCGCTCTGGATAAAATGAAATAAATTTTCATGCACCGATTATTCGTAACCCGCCCCTTTGATTAAGGTGCCGACCCCTTGGTCCGTTAATATTTCCAGCAATAGCGCATGCTCTACCCGGCCATCGATAATATGGCAGGATTTAACGCCTTTTTTTACAGCGTCCAGCGCTGCACCAATCTTTGGCATCATGCCGCCCGAAATTGTTCCATCCGCAAACAGCGCATCAACTTGTTCAGCTACCAGCCCGGTTAACAGATTCCCGTTTTTATCCAACACGCCCGGTGTATTGGTCAACAGAATCAGTTTTTCCGCTTGCAGAATTTCCGCCAGCTTACCCGCCACCAGATCTGCATTTATATTGTAGGACTCACCTTCATCACCCACGCCTATAGGCGCAATGACAGGAATAAAATCCTGCGTGTCAAGCAGCGCAATTAATGAGGGATCAATATGTGCGATCTCGCCCACCTGGCCGATATTTAACCATTCGCCGAGATTTTCATTATCTTGCATTAATAATTTTCTCGCGCGTATAAAAGCGCCGTCCTTGCCGGTCAAACCGACCGCATGGCCACCCTGGCGATTTATCAGGTTAACAATATCTTTGTTAACCAATCCACCTAACACCATTTCCACGACATCCATAGTCTCGGCATCCGTGACACGCATTCCCTGAATGAATTCACCCTGCTTGCCGACTCTTTTCAGCATCTCATCTATTTGAGGACCGCCGCCGTGAATGATAACGGGATTCATGCCAACCAGTTTCATTAATACCACATCCCGGGCAAAACCCTGCTTGAGTTTTTCTTCAACCATGGCATTGCCGCCATACTTGATTACAATGGCCTTGCCATGAAAGCGCTGAATGTAAGGCAATGCTTCGGCTAAAATTTTTGCTTTATCTTTTGCGGCGGCTAATGTCAGCATATCCTATCGATAATTTATAAAAAGCAACCACAGAGTATAACAAAAAAATTTTGGCAGCCTATACAGCGATCTGCATAAATTTCTTAACGCACACCAGCTCACTTAGATTTAGTTCTCGCCAAAACCGGCCCTCTTTATCCCTGTATTTCCCGGCGATACCCGGGCACTTCTCATTATCTGCTTTTTCAACAGATTCAAAATCAGCTAAACTTCTGATACCCAGCATATTGCTAACCAACAGGCCACTATTTATACCAAACTTCGGTGAAGCAAGTAATACGCGAGCTTTCGAACTTCGCGGCGTCGCATCACCAGTAAAAAAAGCAGCCAAATCGGTAATACCATAAAGCTCACCGCGCACGTTAGCCACCCCTAAAAACCACGGTTGTGTCAATGCAACTGGCGTAAGCCTGGATAATGGCACAACCTCGCCCACCTCGTTCATGTGCACAAGCCAACGATCATTTCCGACAGTAACCCCCAGTACAGTAGCTGTTGAATTGACATTTGCATTCTTTAATCGCTCTGAAAGTTCTAGCTGATAGGCTTGCATACTATTATGTCCGCTCATCATTTACCCCGGATTAATTTAGTTTCAGAATCTTTTGCAACAACTCCTCTGCTACAACAGGTTTAGTAATATAGTCCTTGGCGCCTTGCCGTAACCCCCAGATTTTATCCGTTGGCTGTCCTTTTGTTGTACACAGAATAACTGGAATATTCATGGTCGCCTTATCCTTTGCCAGCATCCGCGTCACCTGGAATCCATTTAGCCCAGGCATCACAACATCCATTAACACCAAATCTGGATGTGTTTCTTTCGCTATTGCCAGCCCATCTTCTCCACACTCCACGACACCCACCTGATAGCCGCCTCTGGTAAGGATACTTGATAAAATATGTCGATCCGTTGGCGAATCATCCACGATCAGAATTTTTCTAATTGTCACAATTTATTAATCACCAGTCATATCAGCTCACAATTGCGGCGCATTCACCTTGTCTTCAATAAAGGACGATGCGTATTAACGCGATCTAACTGCGGTTCCTTTAAATTATCGCAAAAAACCAGCGATATAATTCTGCCAATTATGGATGTTTTATTATCCAATCTTCGTTAACAGTTTAATTTACGGTATCATCTGATACAAATTTATGAACTTCTGGAAATGAATTATATGAAGAATTTATCTCTCAATGGGTTATTCATCTTTTTACTTCCGATGCTTACCAGTTGCGCGCCAATGGTTGCCGCTGGGGTCGGTACCGGTGCGGGCACAGGCGCTATGGTGGCAGAAGATCGACGCACCAGCGGTACGTTTATTGAAGATGAAACCATCGAATCGAGGAGCAGCAGGCGTATCAAAGAACAGTTAGGAAACAAAGTTCACATTAATGTGACGAGTTTTAACCGCATTGTACTGCTTACCGGAGAAGTACCTGAAGAGGCAATGAAAGAACAAGCAGAAAGGCTTGTTATGACGATTCAAAATGTACGGGAAATCATTAATGAAATTGCAATTGCCGAGAAAAGTTCATTAACTTCCCGCAGTAAAGATGCATTAATTACCTCCCGGGTAAAAGGCCGGTTTCTAACAAGTGGAACGTTTCAGATCAATCATATTAAAGTTGTTACTGAAGATAGAACTGTATATTTGCTTGGAATGGTGAAACGCGAAGAAGCAGACAATGCAGCTGAAATCGCCAGCTCAACATCCGGTGTGTTGAAAGTTGTTAAGGCGTTTGAATATCTGGACTGAAAACATTGGCAATCTCTTTTGATAGTGGAAAGATAAGCATGACATTGTTGAAGCAAAGAAATTGATGTTATCACCTGAACTCTTGAAGGAACTGCACCAGCTGCTGCCTGGTGAACGCCTTTATAGCGATCCGGCGGATTGCTATGCATACGCCTATGACAATAGCCGGAAAATTTTTCCGCCAGATGTCGTCGTCTTTCCACTAACCTCAGAAGAAGTGCAAGCGATTGTCTTACTCTCCAACAAGTATAAAACACCGCTTACACCACGCGGACGAGGCACTGGCACTGCTGGCGGATGCTTGCCGGAACATGGTGGTATTGAATTATCATTGGAACGCATGCTGCGGATTGTTAAGATAGACCCGGCTAACCGCGTCATTGTAGCAGAGCCGGGCGTACTTAATCAGTCAGTCCAGGATGCAGCGCATCCGCATGGTTTTTTTTGGCCGCCCGATCCTTCCAGCGCAATGTATAGCAGTATCGGCGGAAATATTGCCACCAGTGCGGGTGGTCCACATGCCGTTAAGTATGGCACGACACGTGATCATGTTTTAGGGCTAAAAGCTGTCACAGGTAGAGGGGAGATCATAAAAACGGGTTGCTACACGACTAAAGGTGTCGTCGGCTACGATCTCACACGGCTTTTAGTCGGCTCTGAAGGAACGCTGGCGGTCATCACTGAGGCTACACTGAAATTGACCGCGCTACCCCAGGCAACCGGCGGTGTAGTCGCGCATTTCCACGATACAGCAAGTTGTGCCGCAGCAATCGTTGCCATCATGGCTTTGCCCCAATTACCGAGTGCAGTAGAATTTCTAGATCAAGGTTCGCTCAATTTGATTCGCGGCCGTTTCCCCGATATGCTCCCTCGAGACTCCGATGCAATGCTGATGATTGAAGTGGATGGATCGTTGCGTGATATTGCCGAGTCAAGCGCGGCCATACTCACGGTTTGTAAAAATAATGGCCTGCTCAGTGCGGAACAAACGAATGATACAGCAACCTTATGGAAAACACGCAAAGCACTGTCACCGTTATTACGGGATATTGCACCCAAAAAAATTAACGAGGACGTCGTCGTACCGGTTAACGCGCTACCGGAATTTCTTTACAAAATAGCGCAATTATGCGCCAGTTTCAAAATCACCAATATAAATTTCGGGCATGCAGGTAATGGCAATATTCATGTCAATCTATTGATCAATCCTGACAATAAAGATGAGTCCCTAAGAGCCGAGCAATGCTTAAATGATATCTTCGATCTTGTCATTTATTTAAATGGAACGTTATCAGGGGAACATGGCATTGGCCGCGAGAAACGGCCCTATGTAAGTAAAGAAATTGATTCGACAACACTTAAACTTATGAAAGATATTAAAGAATTATTTGACCCCAATAACATCCTTAATCCTGGCAAGTTATTTCCATAAATAGACAAAAAAACCTCATCATGTTGATGAGGTTTTTTGTAATTCAATACACAGTCATTTAGAAAAAGAAATAATGATCAATCAGTAACGCGACAAATAATAATGCAAGATAAAGTATTGAATAACGGAATGCTGCTCTTGCAAGGGCATCACTGTAATTACGGTAGATTTCTATTGCATAGTACATAAAGAACCCATTTAACACGATAGCGCTCGCTAAATAAATCAACCCGCTCATTTGCGTAATGTACGGAAGAGCGGTAACAATACATAATATCACGGTATACAACAAAACATGCAGGCGGGTAAACTGATCACCATGTGTGACTGGCAGCATGGGCATGCCTATTTTTGCATACTCATTTTTTCGATACAGCGCTAAAGCCCAAAAATGCGGCGGCGTCCAGGCAAAAATAATCAGAAATAATAACAATGAATCAGCAGCAATCTCGCCAGTCACTGCCGTCCAACCCAATACAGGCGGCATCGCGCCCGATGCACCGCCAATAACAATATTTTGTGGCGTTAAGGGCTTTAGAATCAATGTATAAATGATGGCGTATCCGACAAAAGTCCCCATCGTCAACCACATTGTTAATGGATTTACCCACTGATGCAGAATGAACAGGCCCAAACCACCAACTACTGATAAAAAGAACAGGGTTTCAGGAACGCTGACTTTACCTTGAGGAAGCGGTCTTCCTTGCGTTCGCGCCATTACCGCATCAAATTTTTGCTCAACCAGGCAATTCAGCGCAGCTGCCGCCCCTGCCACTAAGGCAATACCGATGGTTCCCAAAATCAGCACATCAATCGGCACCGCCCCCGGCACCGCTAGAAACATACCAATTACCGCTGTAAAAACAATCAACGATACAACACGCGGCTTTGTCAGCCGATAAAATTGATTAATCCGTGCGAGTGTTTCATGCCACGCAATGCTATTACTTGTCATTTCAATTATCTCCTGTTTATCAATCCACTACGTGAATACGCTTATGTTATTTACTCAATGCTCGATTTGAGATACATGCAACAGATGTTTAATGTCCTTTGCCATAAGGGAAGGATCCAGGTCTTCTGGAAAGCGCATCATTAAATTTCCCATCGGATCCACAAGAAAAATATGATTCTGCTGTGTTTCCCTTGTTGCAATCAATTCCAGCAATTCACTGTCACGTGCGTTAACAAAACGTGTACCTTCATATTTTTCAACTAAATCCGCATCCACGGGAACATTGTCGTCTATCAACCAAAGCCGCTCTACTCGATGTTTTTCAGTATTCTGCACCAAACGTACCTGGCGCATATAATAGAGCTTCAATTGACACGCTTCATCACAATGCCCGGAATTAACCATTAACATTACCCACTTACCCCGCAAGTCCTTCATTCGCAGGATGGTGTTATCCGATTGATCGACGCCTGAACCCGATAATTTCTGAACATTTAGTAACTCACCGTAGTTACTACTTTCTGGCCTGTAATCGCTAAAAAAAAGCGTATATGAAATCACCACAGGCGCAAGTAATAATAACAATAGAATTATTAACTTTCGTCTATTTGCTTTCTGAAGGTTTTCGTTTGACATTTAATACAAAAAAAATAATGATCGCTGTTGCTGCTAGAGAAAACCATTGGATTGCATAGCCTATATTTCTGGCGGATCCCGAATCAGGTCTGTCCCATTGGCGAACCAAGCCATCTTCAAGTTGATCTTCTTGCAGCACAAGAATAGGCTGCAATTCGAGTCCGGTAGTTTCGTGGTATCGCTGCATATCCAAATTTGCCCATACTGCACCCGTTAATTCCTGGCCGGAGAGTTGAAGCATTCTTTGCTCCGGCGACACAACAGTCCCTGTAACAGTTATCTCACCTTGTTCTAGCGGAGGCACATCGGGCAAATCCTTACGGTTTAATCCAGCAGCTATCCATCCTCGATTAATTAAAACATGCAACGTACTATTAGCAAGCTTTACCGGCGTAATTACATGATATCCTGCCACACCGTTGTACGTTTTATTATCAAGGTATATCGTCTGCGATGGAAGGTATTCGCCACGAATTTCAACTTCTCGATATCGAAATTCTTCCAATTTAACGCGTGCACCGGGCAGTTTGATGGTCGGCTGCTGAGAAAGCCTATCTAGCTGCTCCTGTCTTGCATTTTTTTCGTCTGCCCGTGAAAGTTGCCAATTTCCAAGTGATATAAACAGAAATACAAACGCCGCCGTTACAATGATCGACCAGATCTTTGGTGTGAAGCTATATCCCAGGACAATCATGTTTTATTCGCTTGGTATCCAATTCATCACATCATTGCTGCCATCCACTCAACACCCGGTAAACAAAAGCCAAGTAAGGGGTCTTCAAGCGCAACCGAAAAATATTGGTTACTGAATTTCAATCAAAAGTTTTGTAAGATTCTAGGCTTTTACTTTGATTCATGACTAAGTAAAAGCCTGAATCTTACATAACAGAATCACTGTTATTTATTTACATCAAGTAAACAAATATAAACAGTCCCAGCCATACTACGTCAACAAAGTGCCAATACCACGCGACACCTTCAAAACCAAAGTGTCTTTCTGGCGTGAAGTGACCTGCTGCACAACGGAAATAAATAACCGTCAACATAATTGCACCCAGTGTCACATGGAAACCATGAAAGCCGGTAAGCATAAAGAATGTTGATCCATATGCACCTGTGCTCAACTTCAGATTAAGGTCATTGTAGGCATGAACATATTCATAAGCTTGTAACCCTATAAATAAAAAACCTAAAAATATTGTGGCTAGCAACCATTTCTTGAGTGCATCCCGTCTATTTTCCTTAATCGCCCAATGCGCCAATGTACACGTCACACCTGACGTTAACAGTATCAAGGTGTTGATTGCCGGCAATCCCCAAGCGCCCATTGGTGTAAATGCTTCATAATCGCCCGGGCCTGTTGTTGGCCAAATACCCTCATAGGCACCCCATTGTTCCGGACTACCCAAAATCGTACTTTCGTCAGCTAACCATGGAATGGATAAGACACGCATATAAAACAGCGCGCCAAAAAACGCACAGAAGAACATGACTTCAGAGAAAATAAACCAGCTCATTCCCCAGCGAAAGGATTTATCAACATCCATTCCATATTTCCCACTTTCGCTCTCACGTGCAACTGTGCCAAACCAGATAAAACACATATAAAAAAGAATGGCAAAACCAATGGCTAACAAGCCATAGCCTAACTCCAATTTATTCATTGACAACGCTGCACCATAGCCCAAAAATAACAGTGCTACGGATCCAATAATTGGATATGGTGACGGGGATGGCACATAATAGTGACCAGATTCCTGACTCATTCTAACCCTCCTTCTAATGATTTATTCATTTTAATGTGGCATTAAGTAATCACATTAATTATGTCGAATAATTGAATTATTAACTTACAACCAATCTAACCAATAACATCAAGCTTATTACAAAAATTAAACCGCCGATAATTCCACCAATAACAACTTGTACTGGTGTAATCATCTCAGCATCATTTTCCAGATCACTTTTTTTTCGAATTCCCATAAAAGACCACATGACTGCTTTTGCGACTTGCAGCACGCTGGCTCTTTTATTATCATCCTGCTTTCTACTGATTTCGTTATTCATCTTTAATAGCGCTGACACCGCCGGGCAATTCGAAGAAAGTATACGAAATTGTCACCGTATGCAGATCTTCCGGCAATCCTGGCTCAATGACAAACTGAACCGGCATTTGCCGGGTTTCATGCGGCTTTAATGTCTGCTGTGTAAAACAGAAACATTCAAATTTCTTCAAATATTTTTCTAAACTCCGTGGACTATAACTCGGTATTGCCTGTCCGTTTATTTCACGGTCCGAGTTATTGGTTATTTCATACATCACGTCCACCGGTTCGCCCGGATGAACCCGTGTGCTGAATTGCAGCGGTTTGAAATGCCAGGGCAACCCCCTTGTATTGGCATCAAATTCCACATTTACCCAGCGCGCCGTGTCCACCCGGTCTTCTTGAACCATCACATCCGGCTGTAACAAGTTATTAATTCCCGTTACTTCACAGAATTTCTCATAAAATGGCACCAACGCATAACCAAATGCAAACATAACCAGCGTGAAAATCAACAACTTTTTCAGCATTGTTGCATTGGCGTTTAAGCGGCTATTTACCATTGTTTTAAAATAACTATTGAATAAATCGCAACAACCAGTATCAACAGAACGATCGCAGTCTTATATTTACTGCCACGCGTACTGCGCTTCGGATCCGTTTCTTGTGACATACGTTCCCCTTCCCGCCTAATTAAAACTTAACGACAGGCGGTGTTTCAAAGCTATGATAGGGCGCCGGTGTTGGCAAATGTGTCCACTCCAACGTGGTCGCGCCTTCCCATGGCATCTCAGGAGCCGGTTCCTTACTGCGGATGCATTTGATTACAATGTAGACGAACAACAGTTGTGTCAAACCAAATCCAAACGAACCTAGGCTTGAGATCTTATTGAAGTCCGCAAATTGCAACGCATAATCAGGAATTCTCCGCGGCATGCCAGCCAGACCCAGGAAATGCTGAACAAAGAATGTCAGGTTGAAGAAGGTCATGGATAACCAGAAATGCCACTTGCCTAACGTTTCGTCGTACATCTTGCCGGTCCACTTAGGCAACCAGTAGTACGCACCGGCAAACAACGCAAATAACGCGCCCGACACGAGAACATAATGGAAGTG
>BQJA01000085.1 GCA_021604405.1 Nitrosomonas sp.
TTTTCGTCACATGACCATTATGGAAAATTTACTTGATACACACAATTTTCACCTGATGAATGTCGGTGATTCCCTGTAACACTTTTTCTATCCCATCCTGCTTCAGCGTACGCATCCCGTCACCCAGCGCGGTGACCAGCATTTCCGCAACGCGGGCATGCTCCTGAATATTCTTTTTTATTTCGTCACTCGCGGTTAACAACTCATGTAAAGCCACCCGCCCGGAAAAACCACTGCCGGCGCATTCATCACAACCGGCCGGTTTATACAGCGTGAATTCTCCGCGTTCATTGCCATATAGCTTGATCCAGTCAGCATGAATTTCCTGGTAAGCCGCTTCCGGGTTATCTTTAAAACGATCAATATGGCGCAATTCTTCACAGTATTCGGTCAACAACGATTTGATTTCCGCCTCACCGGGCGCATAGGGTTTTTTACATTTACACAGTCGTTTCGCCAGCCGCTGCGCCAGTATGCCCAACAAGGCATCGGCAAAATTAAAAGGATCCATGCCCATATCCAGCAAACGGATCACCGATTCCGGCGCGCTATTGGTGTGCAGCGTTGCAAATACCAGATGGCCGGTCAGCGATGCCTCGATACCGATACTGGTGGTTTCTTTATCGCGCATCTCGCCGACCATGATGATATCGGGATCCGCGCGCAGAAAAGACTTCATCACGACCGGAAAGGTCAGTCCTGCCTTGACATTCATTTGCACCTGGCGCAGTCCTTTTTGCGTTATCTCAACTGGATCCTCGGCGGTCCAGATTTTTGTCTCCGGACGGTTAATATGTTTCAGTACCGAGTGCAATGTCGTGGTCTTTCCCGAACCCGTCGGACCGCAAACAAAAAACAAGCCATAGGGTTTACTGATAATACTTTTTAAAGCCTGCAGGTTATGGGGCGTGAAACCCATCTTATCGAGCGGAATCGGTTCACCAGCGGCCAGAATACGCATCACCACATCTTCCATACCGCCCGCGGAAGGAATGGTTGCCACCCGCAGTTCAATATCAAGCGGCGCAAATTTTCTGAATTTGATTTTGCCATCCTGGGGCCGGCGTTTTTCCGATATATCCAGGTCACACATGATTTTGATCCGGGTCACCAGTGGATTACGGTAACTGGCGGGGATCTCGATATACGGCATGAGTGAACCGTCTTTGCGAAAACGGATTTTGGTTTTTTCTTTACCGGGATACGGCTCGACATGAATATCGGAAACCCCCATCTTGTAGGCGTCGATAATTATTTTATTCACCAGCTTAACCAGTTCATTGTCAGCTGCGGCGGATGCTTCATCCACTTCATCCATGGACTCTTCAGTCACATCCGTCAGACCGGACAACATCTCATCGATATTGCCGCTGTCCCCCAAGTCCCCGCCATAAAAAAGATTTAATGTTTCTTTGAATTCACCAAGCGTGCAAACGGCGTAGATAATTTTATGTTTGGGAAAAATATTGTTAACGATCCGCTGTGACTTCACCCGCTCTGGATCGAGCGCGAGTACGATCAGCCCATCTCTGGTATCATCAATCGGAATCCAGCCATTGCTCTCAACATATTCACGTTTCAGATTTCTGAGCAGATCCGCCGGTTTAATTCTGTCGGCTTTGAAAGGCTCATATTTGACGTCAAAAAAAGAAGCCAATGCTTTGCCAAGCACTGCCGGTTTAATCTGAAATTCTTCCATTAACACTTCTTCCAGATCACACCCTTTTTTTCGTGCTGAACGCGTCGCCAATTCAAATTCCGCGGTTGACAAAACGGCATCAGAAACCAGATAGTCATATTTGGACTTCAGCACACGCGGTTGTTTTTGCCGCTGCTTAAACGCAATCGCCAGGGTTTGACAAATTTCACGAACACCCGCTACCGTAATTTCCGAGAACGGCCGGTCTTCCTTGTTATTAATAACCTGAACCACGCCCATCAATTCAGTATTTTCCACATCTAGTATCGGCGCAACCAGCATCTGTTTCGTGCGGTAACCGGTTCGTTTATCGACTTCCTGCAAAAAACTCAATTGTGCGCTTAATTTTTTTAATTCGTTTTTATCGTACACATCCTTGAGGTTGACAATTTCCTTATTCAGTCCCACATAGCCGGCAACACTATGTTCAGTAATCGGCAGTTTTAAATCCTGAAATGAATCAAGCCCGGTTTTTACTCTTGAGGTGATACTTGTTTTATCTTCGCTGAGCGAATAAATCGTCAAGCGATCTGCATTAAACAACGCGCAGATGTCTTTACTCACCTCCAGTATAATTTCATCAATATCGCTGGCGGCATGTATTTTATTGGTTACAGTTTGCAGATTTTTAGAAAAATCCAGCTCGTGACTCATATCAGAAAGATCTTTTGGTATTGAATTTGTCGCGATTACTGTGCTCATGGCAACTCCTTATCCAGGGTCACTAAAATTTAAATATCTGATTATTCATCAGCCTGCGCGGATTGTATTTACCGGCACATGCTTTTATCTCGCGCATGGTATGCGCCGCTTCGCCTTGCTTCAAATGCGTGATATAAATCTCAACCGCTTGTTCCAGCTTCTCCAATTCCGCCGCCAGCATGCTGGGACACAAATGCTTTGACCGGACCGCGATATCTTTTTTCTGATTACAAAAAGCGGTTTCTATAATTAAATAACGCAGGTTTTCAATTTTATTAAGGACTTTCCATATCTCGTCATTCGTTGTGGTATCACCAGTAAATACGAGACTTGCCTGACCGGAATCAAGCTGAAAACCAGTCGCCGGGACGGTATGATTTGCCGGCAATGCGGTAATTTTGCGCCCCTGCAGGTTTACCGTTTCTCCAACCGATATTGGCTGGTAACGCATATATGGTTCACGGCTATTTGGAATTCGTGTAAAATCCGGCCATATTGCCCAGTTAAACAAATGCTGTTTTAATATTTCCAGCGTTTGCTGATTCGCATATATGGTGATCGGTTTTTCGCGCATGCACCCGACCGTATCGACCAAAAAAGGGATCGACACCACATGATCGAGATGAGAATGGGTGACAAAAATATGGTCGATAAGCTTGAGATTGTCTAAATCCAGTTCACCCACACCCGTCCCGGCGTCAATCAAAATATCTTCGTCAAGCAACATGGACGATGTGTGAGCGCCGCTTCCGATGCCACCACTGCACCCCAGTATTTTCAGTTTCATTTTTACCGCCGAGCAAATTTTTCTTATTTAAGAACCAGGACCGGAATGCTTGAAAGCTTTATCAACTTACTGGCCACCGATTCTAACAATATGCTTTTAACCGCCCCTAAGCCACGTGGACCAATAACAATCTGGTCAAATGACTGCTCAACTGCAAACAGGGCAATTGTTTCCGCCGGATCACCCACGATTATGTGCTCCTCACAGGTCAACCCGGCCTGATGCAGTAACTCACGAGCCTGTTGCAGCTTTTTCACACCACCTTCATGGTGGTGCTGTTGAATCGTATCCTTGTCAATAAACATGGAAATATCGCCATGTAAGGATAATTGAACATTCAGTAAATGTATTTCCGGTACTTCCTTATACCAATCAATTATTTGAATAAAATCCGCTACCGCTTTGTTTGAAGCCGCGGAACCATCGACGGGCAGCAAAATTTTTACCATGAATCTTCTCTTTTATTATTTTTCGGCTGCAGTCAACTACACGGTCATCATTACGTCGCCTTATTATCTGTGTCATTGAGCAGATCAATGCGTGGCGCACACACCCTTGCCGTCAGCCATTTACCATCCATCAGCATCATCAGCATTGCACAAACTGGCATTAGCCAATGTAAGAAACCTGCATTCGTGTTAGTCCATCCCGTCACGCTCGCATCCGTTACGGCTATACCGCCGGTAATCCAACACCTACACCAATCGAAAATGAAAAAGGTTCATCATCGTTATCACCATTTACTACGCCGCACGATAGTCAGCACACTTGCCACTAAGCTAAAAATTACCAGGGCAATCCTAGCTTTAGCGGCCCCGGCAATTGCTGCTACATTGTCTAAGTTCATGACAACGTCAGCAAAAATGACTGTTTTGACCGCTCGATCAGCAATGGGCTGGCATCTGTCGCGAGCCAAAATAACAATAACGGATCAACAAAATCCATCAGTGCGTGCCTCAACCGCAAATTTTTCACTCAATCCCGATAAACTGCAAAATTTCATACTTCTGTCGCATAGCATCTCGGTAACCGAGTCCGATTAATGCCTGACAAAATGGCGCTTCAAAAAGCACATAACTCAGCATCGTCGATCCATTCGGCCCCATAGCGCCGACCAAACGGTACAAAGAACGCATCAAAGTCGGCAACGCTTGCGCATACTGCAGGGCAATTTGATTAATTTCCTCACTGGGAGAAATCATCATTGCTTCGATGGGGCGCAAAGTAATATTGTTTTTCCTGAATGTTTCTGGCGGAATCAGCTTGAGCGTCGCATTAATACGATACAACCGTTCTAAATCAACCTCCAGACTGTCGACAAAAATGCTATTAATTGCGTGCCCAGCAATCTGCGCAAAAGGCGGATAGCCCGTCACCTTAACCCGCTCCGGCGTAGCATCGCGTATTTTCTGCACCCCAATAATCAGTATTTTTTCCGCGCCCAGGTGTAATGCCGGACTGATGGGCGCCAACTGGCGCATCGAGCCATCGCCAAAATATTCACGATTAATTTTTACCGCAGGAAATATAAATGGGATAGCGGAAGAGGCCATCAAGTGATGGACGCCAATACGTGATGCAACACCAACTCGCTGCGCTCTTTTCCAGGGCTTCACATCTTCCGATGCCTGATAAAATGTAACCGACTGCCCGGAAGAATAACCCCATGCCGTTAAACCCAATGCCTGCAGCTTGCCCTTTCTGATGCATTTTTGAATAGCGCGAAATGGAAAACGATGCCCGATTAATTTTTTCAGCGGCGCGTTATCCAACAGCGAAACGGCTTTCTGCTTACCGACCTCACTAGAAAACATGGAACCCACGCATCGTCCGGTATTATTCAATACCCCCAAAAAATCGGCGCGATGCACTTGGTCAACATGAAAATTCGTCCACACCGCTTCCAGTTGTCGCACGCCTTCATAAAAACAATTAGCGGAAACAGCGATACCGGTCGCATTGATTGCGCCGGCTGACGTGCCACAAATAACAGGAAAAGGGTTATGGGCTGCATCTGGCAGCATATCAACAATTGCCCGCAACACACCGACCTGATAGGCGGCGCGTGCGCCACCCCCTGTTAGAACAAGCCCGACTTTCGGTATGTTCAGATAACTTTCTTGCTCACTCACTGACAGCCAGCTCTGCCCTCACTTTTTCCAATGCGTCACGCAAAGTCTCTTCGGGCAAATTATTCAGCGCATTTGACAGCGATTTTGCGTCTTCACAAACATCATCCGGCAATACCGTACTATCCAGTTCGGCAACAAATACCGCCGCCGCACCCACGACACTCAATAGGCTTTGACGCTCATTCATTAAAATTTCCATTTCGGCGCGCAGCATTTCAGTTTCTTGTTCTTTTTGAAAATTTCGAGGCATAATCTCTATCCTACCAACCTAATCATACGTTACAGTGAGCATTATGATACGCAATATACCAGAATCAGTAAGCATATAAATTTTGAACTCGCTGCTGTTTACTGTCTTTTTCTGTTATAAATATACCCGATCTGATTTTATACAACAAAACCGGCGTTTAATGTTTCACAAAAACTTTTCATTAATAACGACCGATAGCAGACATGATTATGACAACAAATGATTATCTAACGGATCGGGTAGATAACCAGATTGACTGGTACGACAAAAAAAGCAGCTGGAATCAACGACTGTATAAACGATTACAGATTTTGCAAATCGTCGCAGCCGCCAGCATTCCTATTTTTGCCGGATTTATTACTCCAGAAACGACAGACATGAAACATGTGGTCGCCAGTATTGGCGCTTTGATTGCCATTATCAGCGGGATACTTTCTCTATACAAATTCCAGGAAAACTGGATTCAATATCGCACGGTGTCAGAATCCCTCAAACATCAGAAGTATCTATTCCTTACTAAATCCTATCCTTATCATACAGAAAATGCTTACCATGTGTTGGTTGAAACGGTGGAAAATTTAATCGCACAAGAAAATTCAAAATGGTCGCAATACATACATCAGAAAGAAAAACCGGAAGGTAACAACAAGACCGTACAAAAACAGAATTAGCGAGCAAAACCGACAACTAAACAGTGCATTATTCAGTATATCGCAATAACTGTGCAGATTGCCCCAAAACTCGTCTGTTCTCGGCACAAAATGTGCGCTTGCCGGGTCAGTCTGCGGATGGAACAGGCAAGCCGGGACATTGGACTTTATACTGAATCTCTGCTGAAACCCAATCGTGCCATTCTTCACGGCTCATATTGCGCGTCAACTTGTCACACAGTTCTGCGGCCCAGTTATTAGACCCCGGCCAGATACGCAATGTCATATCGTCACTGCCAGAAACAATTTTCTCGCCATCAGGACTGAAAATAGCGCTGTTTACCCGCGCATCATGACCGCGCATGGGCCCACCCACTGCCTGTCCCGTGGCCGCATTCCATAATCGTAAGGTTGTATCGCTACTCCCTGAAACAATATGATTACCCTCAGGACTGAACGCCACACTATTAACCCTCGCCTCATGCCCGTGCATTGCATCACCCACCGGTTGCCGGCTATTTGCGTCCCATCTGCGCAACGTCATATCCTTACTGGCAGAGACAATCATTTGATCATCCGGGCTAAAAGCCACACTGGTTACCGCTTTCTCGTGGCCATGCAATTTGTCCACCAATTTCTGGTTTTTTGTCTGCCACAAACCGACCGTATTATCATAACTGGCTGTCGCAACCAAGGTGCCTTTGGCATTAAAAGCCACGCCCCGTACCATGCCGTCATGCCCGTTCATGGGCGCACCGACCGGCCGACGGCTGTTAACATCCCATAACTGTGCGGTATTATCTTTACTGCCTGAGACGATATATTTTCCATCCGGACTGAACGCCACGCTCTCTACGCCATCCGTATGCCTGATCATCGGTTCTCCAATGGGCTGTTGCGTTTTGGTATCCCACAAACGCAAGGTTTGATCACTACTGCCCGAAACAATCAGTGTATTGTCAGGGCTAAAGGCCACGCCATTAAGCGAGCCCGTATGCCCCAACATCGGTTTGCCAACTGGCTTGCCACTTCTCGCGTCCCATAACTGCAACGTCGTATCGTCGCTACCTGAGACGATATAGTCTCCATTCGGGCTATAGGCGACGCTGGCGACAAAGTTCTTATGACCGCCCTGTAACTGAGGCGGAATTGGCTGACTGTTTTGCGCATCCCATAATCGCAACGTCGTATCGCGACTTCCTGAGGCAACAATTTTGTCACCTGGTTTAAAAGCAACGCTGCGCACCAGTTCTTCATGACCACGAATGGCACCGCCAATCGGTTCTCCGCTTAACGCGTCCCACAGACGCAATGTTCTGTCATGACTGCCTGAAACAATCGTTGCATCATCATGACTGATATCGACACTCCATACCAAATCTTCATGACCATGCAGCGGCAATCCCACTGGCGATAATTTTTGCGCGTCCCAGATACGTAACGTTTTATCATGACTTCCCGAAACGATGCGACTGCCGTCATGACTAAAAACAACACTGGTTACACTATCTTCATGCCCGCTGAGTGGTTTACCAACGGCCATTTGCGCCTTGGGATCCCAGACACGCAGCATTTTGTCATGACTGCCTGAAACGATGCGCGTGCTGTCGGTACTGAACGCAACACTGGTTACGCCATCCTGGTGCCCCCGCATCGGTTTGCCGATAGCCGCCAGAGTTTTTGCATTCCACAAAAACAATGTCTTATCGTAACTTCCGGAAACCAGATATACCCCGTCTGGGCTCACCGCGACACTGGTCACGATATCCTCGTGGCCTCGTAAAGGGTCACGGATGGGTTGCAGCGTTTCCGCGTCCCAGATACGTAACGTGCGATCATGACCGCCCGAAATAACGCGCGCATTGTCCGGACTAAACACGACACTTGTTATGACGCAATCCTTGGGTGTGTCACACTGATGCGCATTGAGTCGTTGAGCCAGCATCATCCCGGTGCTGGCGTTCCATAGCTGCAGTGTATTTTCCCGGCTGCTGGAAATAATACGCGATCCATCGTGATTAAAAGCGATCGATTGAACCTGATTATTGGCAGACCAGATTTTTTGTGTGGCATTCTTACTGAGGATCATCGTTAAAAGCGCGGTGTCGACCGCTTCGCTGGGCGCAGTTCGATGCATCGCGAGCAACTGAAGAAAGGCACGCTCATCCCCGCCCTGACGCGTGCCAGCCGCCATATCCATGCTTTCAGATACCAAGCGGAGACTGCGCGCTTCCCGCTGCGCCAATATTGCTTTCTCCTTTTCGCTGTCAGCGACAAACCAGCCATAAACGGCAACGCCTGCCAGTGTAATGACCAGGAATAATGCCGCATGGAGTTTTCGCGCCTGTTTACGGAGAAATGCAGCATCGGCTTCTGCTCTTTCAAAATCCAGTTGACGCTGATGTTCTTGCTCTTTTGCCAATAAACGCGCCTGTTCCTGTTGCTGCAGGCGCTCATCTCGGGCCTTACTCACGACACCCACCAGACGATCATGAATCAACTCGATACGGTTGGCACCCAATTGCTGATCAATACGTAAAAGCCGATATTTATCCGCCAGAATTGAAAGCTGTTCTCTCGTCAAGAAGCCGTCTTGCAGCGCCTGATCGACTGGATAACTGCTGCGGTATTGATTGCCTTGAATCAAATATGTTTCAATAAACTGAGAAACCTTCTCAGGCATGCCGCCCAGCGCTTCATCGTAAAAATCCTGCAGAATATCTTGCCCCGCGTGACGTAACAACGCGGCATCTATTTTCCCGTCTGATGCACGCCGCTGATTAAGCTGATAACAACATAAGCTTAACAACACCGGCTCGATGACCGAGGCCGAACCGGAAGAAGATGCATCCAGATTTCCGACAAAATCAACCAGCATTTGTGCCACGCCGGGCGCCAGGACCGATGCGCCGGCCTGCGTAACGGCTTCGACTGCGCGTTCCCGGGACATGGGCAACAAACGCAAGCGATTACGCAATAAAGATGGCACTTGTTCTTTCCAACCTTCAATCTCGGGTAAAAAATCTTCGCGGAAAGAAAGCACCACGCGATACCGCTGACTCATCAGATCCAGTTTTGAAAAACTATCCCGGTTTGCATGACTGTCTGCCAATTCGACCGGAATACGGTTTTCGATCAAGTCAGCCAGCGTATTGAATGTGGACTGAATATACGCCGCATTCTGCTTTCCCTGAGAGAATATTTCTTCAAACTGATCAAAAACCAACACTGGCGTTAATAAATAATTGTCCTTGCTCCAGATCTCCAAATCACGCCGATGAAGATACCGCCACAAACTTTCCTTTTCCTGCCATGCCGGATATTCCGCAGCAGCGTCACTTAGCGCTGCTGTTAATTTGTTGGTGGCTTGGTCAAGGGGTGATAAGGCGGCTGCCGGACTGAAATCAAGCCGCAAAAGAATGGGAAAATAGTGTTCTGCGCGCAACAGTGGAAAAAAACCCGCTTGCAATAATGACGTTTTGCCAAGACCGGATTTACCATACAAGACGGTAAGTGGCGCTAAACGCACCATACGCAACAACTCCGCCGCTTCTTCCACACGTCCGAAAAAAAATTCACTCGCCGATTCATCGTAGGCGGCAAGTCCGGGCCATGGCTCCTGAGACGTCAGCATTGCACGATCAGTCTGCTGATTGTTAATCATATTACGTGCTGAACCGGTAAAGACAGTCATCAGCACAAAGAAACAGAATGTTATCAGGCACTTTGTTGCCGTTCAGCACGGATGAGTTTTTTAAACAGAAAATTGGTCCGTTCGTCCGGTAATCCAATCGGCGCATGGCCAAAATCAAGGTTATCGATCCATTCACGCGGTACGCGCTGATATCCTAGCGGCTCATAAGCCTGATCGACGATGATTGGCACGACAAACATGCGCCCGTGAATGGATTTCCCCCGGTCAATCGCTTCGTTCCATTCCCGCCGAAAGTATTTTTCATCCAGATTGTCCGCAGATTGAGAAATTAACGGAATAAAATAACGGCAGCTTCGGATGCCTTCAAGAATTCGATCATGAAAATCCTGTCCTGGCTCGATGGCTGTCCGGTCAAACCAGATTTCAGTGGGCGCCACGCCAAGCGACTTCAGCGATTCAAATAGTTTTTCAGCGGCAGGCAGGTCGGTGGCCCGGCAATAGCTTATAAAAAACATCACGCCGCGTGGAACACTCTCGTTATTGGCAAGAGAGACTTTTTCTTGATCGCTATAACGTGCCAGCCAACGTCGATGAAGCTCATCAATAAATGATTCCGGGGAAATATCCGACAATATTTCCGTTCCGCCACTAAAGCTTTGCAGAAAATAGATCAGACTTTTATCTAAAGCCTGTTCGCCAATCAGCCATTCGCGCTTTCTTTGCGCTTCTGAAAGCCGGCCCTGATTTGTCAGCCGTAAAAAGAAACGACACATCCACTCTGGGAAACTACAACCGATCAATAACAAACTGCGCTGTTGCAGTTCTTCCAGAAACTTCAGCGGTACATGGCTGCCACGGGCGATAATATTATGCACATATTCCAGATAGTCTTCATCGTGAATCGCGAACATCGGCGCCGGTCTCGACTTGCCGAATAAATAAAGAAGCTGCGCTTCTCCCTGACGTGACAGCCAGTCTTTAGGCAGGTCTGAACCTTCACTGGTGGGCAAATAGGGAGAGTAAACAATTTCGTTTGCAGCACACCGCGCCCGCAGACATCGGGCGAGGAGATCGTCGGGTGTCAGGGTGACTAATAAACGGAAAGACGATATCGCGGCAATTTTCCGGACCGGCTCCGGGATGGTAAAGTCTTCCCCTGAAGTGAGTTGTTCAATCGCGTCATGGACATCGGCGTAAAGATCCTGCAAATTATGCTTGGCCTTAAGCCGTGAAACAACCTCGCATAATTCATAAGAAGGCGTAAGCGGGCAATCATCCGGTTCGTCGTAAAAAGAAAGCAATCGCTGAGCAATAAGCTTTTGCAACACATCACCGCGCTCGTTTTTCAGAACCTGCGCACCAATAACCGGCACAACCAGCCCATCATCGATCGACTTTAATAGCCGTTCCCAGCTTCTTTCGTTCATTACCCCTCCAGCCAGCCAAGTTTCATAATTGACAGCTATTCAGATAACAAAATGATTATGGCTTTTGTAAATTTATGGTGATGTCTACGCTCGAATGATCGACGTTGAACGCTGAATCATTGAATTTTGGAAAACCAAAATGCTGTTCAGGATTATTTGATAAGCCAAAAGGTTCTTTCGGCATCATATTCCAGCGTTTATTCAATTTGCGATTGCCGTCTATATCATGATAGGTGGCGATTGCATAGGTGCCCGGCGACGGCAGATTGAAACAAACGATATGCTGTTCATCCGTAGCGGGAATCCGGATACGCCGCGTACGCCCTTTTTTATTCAGAAAATTGTCCGGATCATGATAAAGCTCGACACTGAGTATCCCACCCGCACCCACGCCATTCACCGTTACCTTGATCTGCTTGTTATCAACGTCACATGGATCAGCGGCCTCGTATGACCGAATATCTAACTGTTCTGAAGCATTGGCAAATACTGAAACAAACAGACCAATAAGGAGAAAATATTTTGATTTTACCCGAACCATACAAATGTAATGTTTATAATTGATTTGTTGAATCGCAAGTTTAGTGACCGGCATCACTTTTTATCGCTGAGTCTAACCAGCCAGCCAACAAAAAGCAGCGCAGCGTCAAACTTGCAATATTTAACTATCAATAAAAACTAAGTCGAAAAAAATAAGTCTATCACTTATAAGACCACCTTCCAAGAATATCAGACTTATTTCACTTGCATTTAACAACTATTAATAATATTGTGGTTTTAAAGAAATCCCGTCCAGCCCTGCCCTCTGACACCAACCAACCGTTAACAGACCGCAGCAAGAACCCGATACTTACGTATGAGAACCTTATCCGCATGATATTTCAAACAAAGCAATTTATATTCAGCGTCAGCCATTTGTTTTTGCTGTTATTCCTGCTATTAATTTCTGATCATCCTTATGCACAGTCTACTTGGGTTCCATCAACACCGAGCGGACCGGTAATCATTGATATGAAAGGCTATACTTTTGGTCAATTGAATAAAATCAGTCGCGAACAATCTTTTAACGATGCTATTCTGGGCGAAGTGTTACTAGGTCGCGGCGGAAGTAATGCGTTTACCAGCTTCGGCAACCAACCGCCTGGTTTAGTCACTAATCCATGGCTTTTTTGCTTCGATGAAGACCGTTACGAAGAGCTTGAACAGCTTATTGGCAGTTACGTGGTACTGATCCATAAGCGACCCAAACGATCGACATTGCTTTCCTGTTCCGGTACTAATGAACTGGTGGATATATATCCCGTCAATGAATATCACCCTTTAGATATAACATTTGCGGAAGGCAGCAAAATGACGCTGGGTCCTGAAATTTCATCGGGGGTAGAATCCGGGAAAATCACCAATGTGATAAAAAGCAGGCAATTTAGCAGAAACTATTTCATGACAATACAAGTGGGCGGCAGCGGCAGCCAATTCCGTCATTTTGTAATTTATGACCATGATATTTATGATTTTGCCATCGAAAGTTTAAAAATGGGCGTCAATGTGAGACTCCATTATGTGGACCGGTTGTCCCAGCGAGGTTATTATGGAAACAATATTAAATCGCTGGTCTGGAAAATGGAAATTATTGAATAGGGCATGTGGTTTTGGCTATATTCAATTCCTTGATGATTATTATCACATCTGTGGAAACCATCATTTGTCAGGAAACGCGACACGTCCCAGCCAGGCGCATTTCAATACCTGATCGTAGCGCATTGACAAACAGCATCATGTCGTTCAGGCCGGCTGTTTATCGCGGCGCGGCCTGCGTTTGAACTCATGTCGGCTCACGGGTTCAAAAATGGCAATATGTTCATGATAATGATAATGCGCGACCAGAATATTGGTGTCCGAAAGCGTGATCAGATTAAAAGAATTTTTTTCACGTTCGAGACCACGGCCGCGACGAGATGTTGTCGTGCCGCATTGCACGATAATGATGCCGTGATCACGATTCTCGCCTGCATATACGTCGAGAGAATGACCAACATAGGCGCGGTGTAAATGGCCTGCTAACACCACATCGACCCGCATGCGCGTAAACGCTTCCAGCACGCGTTTAGCACCGGGCATCGGCCTGGTTCGCTCGAAGGTTGGCGCTGGCACCAAGTGGTGATGCATGACGACTACTCTTAATTTATCTTCAGGCACAGCGGCAAAGGTATGCTCGCAGAATGCGAGTTGTTTGCGGCTCAAACGACCATTCTTGATTGCCCGGAAGGGTGCCGTGGAATCCAAACCTACAAAAACCGCATCATCGACGTGAAGCGCGGAATCGAGCGTATCAGCCAAATAAGTCTGATAAAGTGCATGCGGATGCAGTAAGCGCTCCCATACGCGATAGAGCGGCACATCATGGTTTCCAGGAACAATTATTCGAGGAAGTGGCGGCAAGCGGTGTAAAAATTCTCGCGCAGCTTCAAATTCTGCTGGCTTGGCACGATGCGTAAAGTCGCCGCTAATTACAATAATATCTGGAGACAGCGCTTCAACTTGCGCGTGTATGACTTCGCCAACAGTGGGCAAAAAATGCTTTCCGAAATGCAGGTCAGATAAATGCAGGATCTTTGTCATTTGTTTCCAATAATATATAGG
>BQJA01000086.1 GCA_021604405.1 Nitrosomonas sp.
CGCGTTAAGAATAAAATTTATATTAACACCTGATGGGTGTTCCATAATTGCCACTGGCTCCGGTCCGACCGGACCTGCTATAAAGATAAACCCTAGTTTCTCGTAAAAAGCTCTGGAGGTATTTAGGTCTCTAACTCTTAAACCAAGATGGTTGATTCTAGTAATTTCTTTCATGCTGTACATTTTCCGTTTATATAGACAGTTAATGAATAGCGTTTATCCGCCGCCTTGCCCAAGTTTGTAATAGCCCTGCCTATCGGCGGCGGATAAACCTTGTTGAACTAAACCTGCCGGGAAAACGGCGCTTATGGGGATTGTAAGTCTGTGGACGGGAAAGTCAACCGATAGAACCAACAGTTGTGGTGAACGAGTATCTGGTGAGCTAAAAAACAGAGATCCATTGTAGCTGGACTGGCTCGTTCGTTCGTTCGTTCATCGATTTTCTTTTAAATCGGCCCATTGCAGAGTCATTCAACCTGGATAAGCAAATACCTCCCCCGCGGGCCCAAACACTTGGCCGCCAAGAAGAACGAAATTTAAGAGTAGAATGTCTCATGGCGGCCCCCGGAGTGACGGGCATCGCTGCTTTGAAGTAGGTGTGATTATCTCTACCACCATGAAGCGTCCCTAGCGGCATCGGACAACTCATCCATTCAAGTTGTGTCACCCGCTGCATAAACGCTTCCACAGATTCCACTGTTGCTGGATGGGGAGTTGGCGCACTCTACGCAGCCCGCGCGGCGGCTAGATTGGCAGCCTTGCGCGCTGGACCAATCAAACGTACGTGCGCGGAAGTTTGCTGCTACCGCAAACAGACGGGACACTTCATCCCGCGATAACATACGCGGCAGTGATTTGGGCACCTTCGCCATCGGTATATCGAATCTGCTTTGCGGTCGTCGCAGCACCGTACCGAAAAGAAAGCGACAGGCACAGGCTGCTTGGTTCACACTGGTATAGGCAAGCTGGCGCTCGACAATCAGATGCAAGAGGTAGGCTTGTGTTTCTTCTGGCGTCAGTAAATCAGGCGAGCGCCGATAGTACTTCGCCAGCGCACTAACCGCTGCCAGGTAAGATTCCCGTTAGATAAATTGCCGGTAGCGGCGTGCAACCTGGGACCTGCGGATTAACAGCCAGCTTATTGCTGAGTTCCGATACCACAAGCTAACGGCAGAACAAGCCATTGAAAATTATATAGTCCGCACTGCCGATTAAGCCAATGTTCAACCAACTGAAGCAGACTCAGGACATGAAAAAAGCATAGCAACAATCACGGCGAACAATGCATCGTTGGATATATTTCACCACGGTCGGCTATGGCCTGGTTCAAATGTTAAACTGTTTGAACAACCTAACAGTAGCCTTGTTATATTCGCATTCGCCTTGGCGGTAATGTCGGCACGGCATCAGAACGAAGACTGCCCGCCCGTTTGTTGCAATAGTAAATGATAGCCTGAAAGTGCTGATTCGATCATTAGCATTAACTAGCAGGATTCAGCTGTGTTGCGGACGATGAATCTTTAAGACAAATACCCAATTGGCACGATCCTGACCACCAATTAACCTGCCGCCTGAATCAATTTTTCATGCGACCTCATGTGACACATGCGGGGCAGCAAAAATTGACAATCAATAATCATCGCAGATATGCCGTTCTTTCATCTCTTCGACCGTCGGCAATCCAATCGCCGGCATCATGCCTTGCATCATTTCACCACACTGGCGTACCTTTTTCATCTCATCGTTTGCGGCTATTTCTTGTCCAAATTCAATCGCGCGCTTTTGTGCTTCGTCCCGCTTGTTTGTCTGACACAAGTTTTTCACTTCCTGTTCCATCATCCGGGACTCATCCGCCATTGATGTCAGCGCAGCTTGATCGATATCCGCCATACACGCTTCCATTTTCTTTGCCTGTTGCATCATACGCTGCATATCAGCCTCACTCATCCCTTTCTGAGCGAAAGCCCCTACCGGGACTATAAGGAATAACAATAAAATAGATTTTCTCATCTTTTTCCTTTTACAGTATTGAAAGGCAAACAGCCTGACATTATCAGTTCACAACCGCCTTATATTGTTTTAGAACTGACACAGAAACAAACCTTAATAAGAAAAAACGGCGTCAAGAATTTTTTTCCACGAACAAATGAAATGAATTACTAGAGAATATTTCTAGACTGGATTCCGGTGAGCGCATGTATCGTGCCCTGTCGGTAGAAAATTGAGCTGCTTATGCTGCCTATGTCATGCCTGCCAGACTTTTCTGGCTTCATCGGAATTAATTAATTGTAGCGCTACTTCCCTACCATCTTCTCCGGCGCCACCCATTCTTCAAACTGTTCAGCCGTAACGTACCCTGAAGCAATTGCTGCCGCCCTTAAGGTCGTGTCTTCCCGGTGTGCCCGTTTGGCGATTTCAGCAGCTTTATCGTAACCGATATGTGGGTTTAACGCGGTCACCAGCATCAGAGAATTATGCATTAACGATTCAATGCGTTCGGTATTCGGCGTAATACCAACTGCACAATTGTTATTAAAACTGGACATCCCATCCGCCAACAAGCGGATACTTTGCAGAAAATTATGAATAATCATTGGCTTCATGACATTCAATTCGAAATTGCCCATCGCCCCGCCGATATTAATCGCCACGTCATTTCCCATTACTTGACAACATAACATAGTCATGGCTTCTGACTGAGTGGGATTAACCTTACCGGGCATAATTGAGCTGCCAGGCTCATTTTCTGGTAACTTGAGTTCGCCAATGCCGCAACGTGGGCCAGATGCCAGCCAACGAATGTCATTGGCAATTTTCATGAGGGACGCGGCCAGTGTTTTCAAAGCGCCATGAGCATGCACCAGCGCATCATTGCTGGCGAGTGCCTCAAATTTGTTTGGCGCTGTGACAAACGGTTGATCGGCCAATCTGGCCAGTTCCGTCGCTACCCGAATAGCAAACTCAGGATGCGCGTTGAGACCGGTGCCGACCGCTGTGCCACCGAGTGCGAGCTCATGCAAATGTGGCAAAGCAGCTTCAATATGTTTCAAACCATGATCGAGTTGCGATACATACCCAGAGAATTCCTGTCCCAATGTCAGTGGCGTGGCATCCTGTAAATGGGTTCGGCCAATTTTGACAATACCGGAAAACGCTTCTGCCTTGTCTGTCAGCGTTTGGCGCAACAGGCGAAGGGCTGGTATCAATTGTTGATTGACTGTCTGTACGGCCGCAACATGCATGGCGGTTGGAAAAACATCGTTGGAGGATTGTCCTTTATTGACATCATCGTTGGGGTGAACTTTACGATCAGCACCTCGCCCACCCCCGAGCAACTCTGAAGCACGATTGGCCAATACTTCGTTCATATTCATATTGGTTTGCGTACCTGAGCCAGTCTGCCAGACCACCAGCGGAAATTCGTTGTTATGATGGCCTTCAATAACTTCGTCCGCTGCTCTTATGATTGCGGCCGTACTGGCTGCGTCGAGCAAGCCCAGGTCATGATTGACACTGGCAGCCGCCCGCTTCACTTGCGCCAAGGCATGCAGCAAAGCAAACGGCATCTGCTCACCGGAAATTTTGAAATTCTGCAAGGAACGCTGCGTCTGCGCTCCCCACAACGCGGTTACAGGCACTTTTATCAAACCCATGGCGTCTCGCTCTTCACGATATTCCATATAACCTCCTTTCCGAAAATTTGACAACCCGTATGAAATTACGAAAATCAATCCCAGCTAAGCGCACCACCGGTCTGATACTCGGTCACCCGAGTTTCAAAAAAATTCTTCTCTTTTTTCAGGTCCATCATTTCCGACATCCATGGAAATGGATTATTGGCATCGGCATAAAGCGTATCAAGACCAATCTGCTGACAGCGACGATTAGCGATATAACGCAAATATTCCTTAAACATCGGCGCGTTCATTCCCAGCACGCCACGCGGCATGGTATCTTCCGCATAGCGATATTCCAACGCAACGGCCTTGTGCATTAATTCACTGATTTCCTCACGAAAAGCCTTGGTCCACAGTTGCGGATTTTCCATTTTAATCTGATTAATGACATCAATCCCAAAATTACAGTGCATCGATTCATCACGCAGAATATACTGATATTGTTCCGCTGAACCCGTCATTTTATTTTGCCGGCCCAGTGCCAGAATCTGAGTAAAACCGACATAAAAAAACAAACCTTCCATAATACAGGCAAAAACAATCAAGCTTTTTAGCAGTTGTTGGTCTGTTTCCTGCGTACCGGTTTTAAAATGTGGATTGGTCAGGATATCAATAAATGGAATCAGGAATTCGTCCTTGTCTCGAATACATGCGACCTCATGATACGCATTAAATATTTCACCCTCGTCCAATCCCAGCGATTCAACAATATACTGATAGGCATGTGTATGAATGGCTTCTTCAAATGCCTGACGTAACAGATATTGACGACACTCCGGGTTGGTAATATGACGATAGGTACCTAGTACGATGTTATTCGCAGCCAATGAATCCGCCGTTACAAAAAATCCCAGGTTACGCTTGACCAGGCGGCGTTCGTCCTCGGTCAGACCGTTCGGATCTTTCCATAACGAAATATCGCGGCTCATGTTGATCTCTTGCGGCATCCAATGGTTGGCGCAAGCGGCCAGATATTTCTCCCAGGCCCATTTGTATTTAAATGGCACCAACTGGTTCACGTCTGCCTTGCAATTAATAATTTGCTTATCTTCTGCCGACAAACGACGTTCGGCATTCCCGGCGGTATATTGTTCGCCCGCATTATCATCTGCAACAACAGAATTATTGCCATCCGGATCACTTATTGCCTGCGCGCACATGTCAGCATCTTGATTGTCACGTTGAATCAATTTATTTTTTTGTAATGGTGTCTTTGGCTGGGTCGGTTCGTCTTCAAAAGTCAACATACTTCACTCCTTTAAATTACTAATTCGAATATCTGTTTATCCCAAGAAAGCTGTTGCTGAAAAGCTGTTTAATTGGGGCGCATAAATAAAGTCAACTCGTGCCATTATTGACAAGATTCGCAATCAGGCTCATCAATGGCGCAATATTTAATTTCTGCTGAGGTTTCAGCATTCCCCGCCGCAGCCCCGCCACCAGCAGGCACTGCGTTCAAAGCACCCGTTTGAACCGTTGATTTTTCCGCTGCCGTAGCACCCAGGGAGCGCAGATAATAAGTTGTTTTCAGGCCACGCAACCACGCCAGTTTATAGGTTTCGTCCAGTTTCTTGCCCGAAACGCCGGCCATATAAATATTCAGAGATTGCGACTGATCTATCCATTTCTGTCGTCTTGCCGCCGCCTCAACCAGCCAGCGCGGTTCCATTTCGAATGCCGTGGCGTATAGCATGCGGATGTCGTCAGGCACTCGGTCGATTTTGCTGATCGCGCCATCAAAATACTTAAGATCCGCAATCATGACTTCATCCCAAAGATTGCGCTTTTTCAGGTCATTCACCAGGGATTTATTCGCAATCGTGAATTCGCCCGATAAATTGGATTTAACGTAAAGATTCTGATAGGTCGGCTCGATACTGGCCGAAACGCCAACAATATTGGAAATCGTTGCAGTAGGCGCAATCGCCAGGCAGTTAGAGTTACGCATGCCATGCTTTTTGATACGTTTGCGTAACGCATCCCAGTCCATTGTTATTGATGTGTCTGCTTCAACAAAACCACCCCGCTCTTCGCGCAATACGGCGAGCGAATCATGCGGCAATATTCCCCGATCCCATAGACTGCCGCGATAAGAACTGTAGCGGCCCCGCTCTTCCGCTAATTCGGTGGAAGCCCAATACGCATAATAAGCCACAGCTTCCATTGAATGATCAGCAAATACCACGGCCTCAGCGGATGCATAGGGAATACCCTGCAGGTGGAGGCTATCTTGAAAACCCATGACGCCTAACCCTACGGGCCGATGCTTCAGGTTGGCGTTACGCGCTTTCGCCACCGCGTAGAAATTAATATCGACAACATTATCCAGCATACGCATGGCAGTACTGATGGTGCGCTTGAGTTTATCCGTATCCAGCTTGCCATCTTTAAGGTGTGCAATTAAGTTAACAGAACCCAGATTACATACGGCAATTTCTTCTTCACTGGTGTTCAGCGTGATTTCCGTGCACAGATTGGAGCTGTGTACGACACCGACATGATTCTGTGGCGAACGGATATTGCATGGATCTTTAAAAGTAATCCAGGGATGGCCGGTTTCAAACAACATACTGAGCATTTTGCGCCATAACTGCACTGCCGGAATTTTTTTATACAGCGCCAATTCACCACGTGCGGCTTTCTCTTCATAAGCAAGATAAGCGTGTTCAAATGCCTGCCCGAATTTTTCATGCAGATCTGGAACATCGGATGGCGAAAACAAGGTCCAGTCACCCTCGTCCATCACCCGTTTCATAAACAAATCGGGCACCCAGGTGGCGGTGTTCATATCATGAGTACGGCGGCGGTCATCGCCGGTATTTTTACGCAGTTCTAAAAACTCCTCAATGTCGAGATGCCAGCATTCCAGGTAAGCGCAAACAGCACCTTTGCGTTTTCCACCCTGATTGACGGCTACAGCAGTATCGGACACGACTTTCAGAAACGGCACCACGCCCTGCGATTTGCCATTGGTACCCTTGATACGTGAACCCATTGCCCGTACTGCGGTCCAGTCGTTACCCAGCCCGCCGGCGTACTTGGCCAGCAGTGCATTTTCTTTGATTGCTTCATAAATGCCATCCAGGTCATCCGAGACGGTGGTGAGATAACAAGAAGACAACTGTGAACGGCAGGTACCGGAATTAAACAACGTTGGCGTGGAACTCATAAAATCGAAGCTGGATAACACATGATAAAACTCAATGGCACGCGCTTCACGATCAATCTCATTCAATGCCAGCCCCATTGCCACGCGCATAAAAAATGCCTGAGGTAATTCAATCCGCTGCTCTTCCACATGCAGGAAATATCGATCATATAGCGTCTGCAGTCCCAAGTAATCAAACTGCAGATCCCGCTCGGCAACCAGCGTTCCGGCGAGACGCGACAAATCAAATTGCGCCAACCGTTCGTCCAGCAGACCCGCTTCAATGCCACGCTTAATAAAATTAGGGAAGTAATCCTGATACCGCGATTTCATCGCCTGCTGCGTCACTTCTTCTCCCAGCACTTCAAGACAAATGTTATGCAATAATAACCGTGCAGTGACATAACTATAGGCCGGGTCTTTTTCTATCAACGCACGGGCCGACAGAATGGCTGATTTTCTGACTTCTTCCAGCGGTACACCATCATACAGATCTTTTAACGTCGCCTTCTGCACGAGTAAGGCATCAACTGCATCACCCAGACCTGTGCAAGCAGACTCTATCAACGCTGACAACCGCGCAGTATCCAATGGAACTTTCTGGCCATCAGCCAATACATGCAATACATCAGCGGGTGTCCCAGTCCCGGCCTGCGCTTTCAATCGCGCCCGTTCACGCGCCCGCTCCTCACGATAGAGTACATAGGCACGCGCAACATCATGCTCACCGGAACGCATTAGCGCGAGTTCGACCTGATCCTGAATATCCTCAATATGAAAAGTTCCACTTTCAGGTTGGCGACGCAATAGTGCATTGACCACATCGCCTGTCAAACGCGCCACGACCTCGCGTACTCGGGTTGATGCTGCACCCTGACCACCATCCACAGCAATAAACGCCTTAGTCATTGCAACCGAAATTTTACTGGGTTCGAAAGCAACCACAGCACCATTACGGCGAATGATTTTATAGTGGGAGTAACGTGAATCCTGATGATGCTGATCGGAAGAAATCATATTTTCAGAAAAAGTATTGAGATTGGTTTTGTCTGTTGCAAGTTGCATAGTCGACCTGTCCTTATCCAATTGAATACAAGAAAACGCTGACGTATTCGCTGACATATTGATATTAAAGTACAATCTAGCATATTCCGCGAAACCACTACATGTAGTGTTCGGGAATCGCCAGAACATGTCCTATAGTGTACTAGCAAGTGCAAATCAATCGCAACCCATGCACAAAAAAAAAGTTTTGATGCGTTAAATAAAGCACAAAGAACGGTTAATTTTTACGAAAGCATGTGCAGGCAGTTTTTGGTGACTCTGCTTTATCCAAGCAACAAAAAGCATGCGGCCATACCGTCAAAAAGATATGATTGTTATAAAAAAAATGAGACACATTTTATCGTTCCAGTTAGACCGATTGATTGACACAATGACACAACGCCTTCTGCCTCGCCTTGACGACAAAATAAATGGTAAAACTAACCGAATACATCGGGAGAAGGATGATGCGCCGCAACAAAATCCAATTTACGGCGCGATGAATCTGACTTGCAGCCTCGAATATCGTTTTTTATCAGCAGTTAAACGCAACGCAAGCACCCGGTTTGGCCTGTGCGTCAATCAAGACAACACGGCATGCCAGAACAACGGTTCACATTGGCTGAAGCTTCCTGACAGCCAGGTAACTGTGTATGATTTACTGAAATTTCTCTGCGCCGCAATCCCTTTGATTTAGAATAACGCCACACAAGTATCGTGTTGCCCAGGCCGATCCCAACGATTTTTCTGATTTTCATGTCAATATTACTATCGGCTGCCCGCACAAGCATTCAGATAGGCAAATAAAATCAAAACATGCGCGTGCGGAATTTACATAACATATCGTAAACATTGAGAGGTTAATCCTATGCGCTCTGAACGTTCGAAACCGGTTGCCGGTAAAAAAAAAGGGTGTCTTGCCGTACGTAATGCAACACTAAAAGATATCCCTGCGCTGACAGCCCTGACTAGCCGGACGTATGCAGGCACGGGAATAGATGGGTACACAGCCGGCGAATTGACCGGGCAGATTAACAATTTTTCTGAGGGCCAGTATGTTGCAACTTACGACGATAAATTGGTTGGTTACTGCGTTTCTTTTATTATTTCCGGGCAACTGGCACTCAGGCCTCATACCTGGGTTGAAATCACGGGTAACGGTTATGCCTCACGGCATGATCCGCATGGCGATTATTTATACGGTATGGAAGTTTGCGTTGATCCTGATTTTCGTGGCTATCGGATTGGCCAACGCTTTTATAATGCTCGCAAACAATTGTGCCAGAAACATGCCTTGAAAGGCATCATCTTCGCCGGAAGATTACCCAGCTACGCAAAAAAAGCACGCCGCTTCCCGGATATAAAAGACTATGTACAACAGGTTGTAGAGAAAAAACAACGCGACCAGGTACTTTCTTTTCAATTGCATAATGGTTTTGATGTATTGGGCGTGATCGAAAATTATTTGCCGTCAGATCGCGCTTCGCTTGGTTATGGCGTCCATCTCATCTGGCATAACCCTCAGGTGCCGGAAGAGCGCGAAATAAAGCGTCACAAAGTCTATGGCGGCCGTTTGCAGGAAACAGTGCGCGTTGGAACGGTGCAATACATGTTGCGCAGGGTTCATTCTTTTAAAGAATTTATCAAATTTGTCGAGTATTTTGTCGATGTGGTGGCAGATTACCGAGGTGATTTTGTTGTATTCCCCGAGCTATTCACCCTGCAGCTACTTTCTATCGAAGACCAGGAACTTTCACCTGTCGAGTCAATCGAAGCCCTGACCAAATACACCCCACAATTTACTGAAGCCATGCGTGATATGGCTCTACGTTATAACATCAACATTATTGGTGGTTCACATCCAACCCGCATGCCCTCCGGCCGGGTTGAGAATATTTCATATGTGTTTCTGCGGGATGGTTCCATTCATGAACAGGCCAAGATTCATCCAACACCTAACGAAGTATACTGGTGGAATATTGAAGGTGGACTCACACTTAACGCGATAGAAACCGACTGCGGTTCCATTGGTATATTGGTTTGTTACGACGCAGAGTTTCCGGAACTCGCACGTCACCTTGCTGATCAGGGGGTTTCTATTATTTTCGTGCCGTTTTGCACAGACGAACGACAAAGCTATTTACGTGTGCGTTACTGCAGTCAAGCACGGGCAGTGGAAAACCAATTATATGTCGTTATGTCTGGTAACGTCGGGAATTTGCCGAATGTCTCTAATATGGATATCCAATACGCCCAGAGTTGTATTCTTACCCCCTGCGATTTTTCATTTGCGCGCGATGGCGTCGCGGCAGACACAACACCCAACGTGGAAACAGTCGCGTTTGCCGATCTGCGTCCTGAGACACTCCGCCTGGCACGAAACACGGGCACGGTGCAAAATCTGAAAGATCGGCGTCATGATTTATATTCTGTTCACTGGCGCGGTAAATAAGCAACAAAAATTATCAAAAACCTTCCGGATTGCGCGAGGACGGTTGCAAGCATGCCGAGCCAACACGAAAATGGAAATCATGGAACAGCAAATACAATAATGACCCAAACGATCAAAAAATTATCCGGATTCCGTTTCGGCAGGTCCGTTTTCTCTCAAACAATGATTTTTTCTTTCAAGTCACAAATCCGGACGAATATTCTTATGGAAATTTCTCATCACCGGGCCAAAGAAGTTTACAATTACAAAAACGGCAAGCTGATCCGGCACAAGAGACACTAATCTTAGCGGTAGAAAGAAAATACTCAGGTCATGAGCTTACCGGCTTTATCCGCATCTGCGTAATTTTGACATCAAGCAAGACGGCTTTTCCAGGAAATGTACGACCGTGGACCAAACACTGAACACTTCATCGCCCACTCTCACTGACCGTCTGCGCGGCCATGTTTATCATCTTGCGCAAAAGATCGGACAGCGCAATATTTTTCATCCGCATACGCTCAATGCTGCTGCGGCGTATATCCGGGATACATGGACAGCCCAGGGTTATGAAGTGACAATGCAATATTACCGAACCCAAGGCGTGACATGTGAAAACCTGGAAATCAATCAGACAGGCAGGACAAATCCCCACCAAATTATTCTTATTGGTGCGCACTATGACACGGTAGCGGGCTCGCCAGGCGCGAATGACAATGCCAGTGGCGTTGCAGCGCTTCTTGAGCTTAGCCGGTTTTTCACTACGATAGAAACCAGATACACGCTGCGTTTCGTTGCTTTTACCAACGAGGAGTCACCATTTTTTTCCTGGAACCAGATGGGCAGCATCGTGTATGCGAAGCGTTCAAAGGCACGTAATGAAAATATTCGCCTTATGATCTCCCTGGAAATGCTGGGCTCATATAGCGATAAGCCAGGCAGTCAGCGTTATCCGACATTCTTCAAGTACTTCTACCCAGATCGCGGCAATTTCATCGCAATGGTTTCCAACCGGGCATCACGCAAGGAATTGTATCAGTTGGTGAAGACCTTCAAAGCGCATTCAGATTTCCCTGTAGAGTCTCTGGCTACTTTTGAGTTTATCCCCGGCGTGGCATGGAGCGATCATCGATCTTTCTGGCGAGAAGGTTATCCCGCGTTAATGATCACCGATACAGCTTTTTATCGCTATGAAGCATATCACACAGCGCAAGATACCCCGGAAAAGCTAAATTATCCGGCAATGACCAAAGTCGTCCAAGGTTTGTTTCATACTTTGGACGCATTGATATTGCCCAAATAAATAAACCGCATGAGCAGCGGTTTTTGGCAGTATCAGGCTAAGCATGGAAAGGCAGGTTAATGCCAGTATCCACGTATTTATGCAGCCGGCAAACAGACCTTATTTAAATCGTTAGACTCATTTAACTCCCTTTATTAGTTTCTTGTGAAGCCGGAATCAGGCATTAAGATAGTAATCTGATTAAACGAGCGTGTTTCACAGGCTGGGCGCATCAATCTACATAAATATGGGAAATCAACAGGAGTTGAGACGCAAAAATTAGTTTGGCGTCTTTTCTCAGCAAACCAAACAAAACAAAGCCCATGAGCATTTTAAATAAAAACTGGCCGTTGTTGCATGGATTAAGTGATAGCGATATTCAAAAAATAACTAGCGCAGCAACCCGACGATTATTTAAGAGTGGCGAGAAACTCTGTTTACAGTATGAAATCGGCGAGAGTATGTTCATAATTCTGGTGGGCCGGGTGCGTTTAAGCGTGCACCGAAATAATGAAAACGAACAAACCCTCGACATTATCCAGCATGGCGATCATTTCGGCGAACTGTCCTTGTTGACGGGCAGCCCGCGAACTGCTACTGCAACCGCACTCATGGATACGACAGTCCTGGAGATCTATAAACAGAATTTCTATGATTTGGTCAAGCAGGTACCGCAACTGTCAACGAATCTCAGCCGCACCATAGGCAGCTGGCTGCAATGTGAACTGGCTAGAAAGATCACTCGCCACAAGCCCAGGATTATCGGACTCATACGTACATCAGAGAAAACTTCTGTTTTTGCAAAGCAGATTGTGCAATTTTTTATTTACAAAAAAAAGATCGTTAATATTTTCTCAGATCGCATGCCATACTGGGATTGCCTGGAACGTCACCAATTACATGAACTTCCCAAGTCAACACCGGGTGCAGATTCTACATTATTACAACTTGAACTGACCAATGCAGCTGAACGCTGCGATCACGTATTCATCGATATCACGTGTGGAAAAGCGTTTCCGGAGTTATTGATGCAGTGTGAACGTGTCTGGTGGTTCCTGGATCAAATCAAATCCAGAAAAGACACGTCCTTTTTAGATCAAATCAACAAGTTTCTTAAACAGCAAGCTGAACTCGCAAATCGTATACAGATTGTCTGGATTCAACCGAAGTTGAACCGGCTGGCAAAACCTGTCCAGCATCGAGCGATTACGAAATTCGAAGATATGCGCTGCGCCTATGACTTGAAAACGAAAAACCTGCGGCTGGCGGATCTGGCCCGCTTTTATCACAGTGCCCGGGGTGTTCATATTGGTCTGGCATTAGGCGGTGGCGGCGCACATGGCTTGGCTCATCTGGGAGTCATCGCCGCACTGGAAAAAAACGGTCTCTTTTTTGACCGGATTGCAGGCACCAGTGCTGGCGCTATTATCGCCGGCGGACTAGGCGCCGGATATGACCCACAACATCTGCTCAAATTCATTAGCAAGGAAATGAAACCGCCAGGCTTTATGCAGTTTGTGCCATGGAGCGCAAAATGGTACCTGATGTGGCTTTTTCGCTTCGGTTTAGTTGAACAGCGATTCAGAAAATACCTGAAAGACGTGACAATCGAGCAATTATTGATCCCGGTTCATATGGTTTCCGTGGATCTGATCAAGGGCAAGGAAATAATTCGCTCAACGGGTGATGTCGTCAGTTGTATTCTGGAAAGTATTAACTACCCGCTGTTTGGGAAACCGATATTCCGCGATGGTCTCGCCTTGGTGGATGGCGGTGTATTAATTAATGTACCCAGTTCTGTATTACGGAAACAGCACACCGACTTTATCATCGCTGTTGATGTCAGCACGAAACTGTCTCCAACTTTTGGACCGAATTCAGACCGAACACGCGCAGCTGACATGAAATCGGTCGGCTATATTTCCACACTTAACCGGGTTCTAGATGTGAGTGCGCGGGAATTGGCCAAGTTGCACATGTCGGAAAGTAATTTTCTGATTGCACCCGATACTTCCTCATGCACATTCGAAGATTTCACGCATGGCATCGAATTATTTGAAATCGGATACAACACCACGCAAGCAGTCATGCCAGAATTAAAACAAAGTTACGAAAGTTTCGTTGAACAAGAATGAAGCATCATCTCGTTGATGAAGCCAGCAATTAACCGCCGCTTACTCACGCAATCTTGACTCCTAAAGTTTCACGCTTTTTTGGAAGTGGCGATCTAATTTCATCAATTTTTTGTGGTCAGCGGATTT
>BQJA01000087.1 GCA_021604405.1 Nitrosomonas sp.
TTCCATCTACAAAAGATTCAATGCTTGGTCGTTAAGCAACAAATGGTTTAGGATTTTCAAGGCGTTGGTTCTTGATCCGGATTGGGAATGGGAATTTATTGACGGCAGCTATGTTAAAGCACATCAGCATAGCGCTGGTGCGGCAGGTCAAGAAACGCAGGCCATTGGTAAAAGCCGTGCAGGCAATACCACAAAGATCCATTTAGCGGTTGATGGTTATGGTTTGCCGGTTGAGTTTGAAATCACCGGTGGAGAAGTCAATGATTGTTCTGTAGCACCTGATTTGATTGCCAGGCTACCTGACGCGAAAGCGATTGTTGCGGACAAAGGCTATGATAGCGAATGTATACGGGAACAGATAACGAAGAAAGGGGTATAGGCTGTGATACCGAGAAAGCGCAACTCGTTGAAGGGTAACGCAGATATGGATTGGGGTTTGTATAGATACCGGCATTTGGTGGAAATGCTTTTGCCAAGCTAAAGCAGTATCGAGCAGTCGCGACACGATACGACAAATTGAAGAGGAATTACGAAAGCATGGTAGCCATGGCGTGCGGATATCTGTGGCGACCTATGTGAAATGTCAACAGACCCTAGTAAAAACTATGCAATTTTATTGCAAGACTTTAGTGTGTAGCACAATACTCTTAGTTTTTGACTTATGCACGTGATAGATAATGTGCGCGACTTGACGATTTTTAATCGTCTGCACATTGTCTGCGCTAACCTATGCACTTTTAGTGCATAGTGGTTAAGTTTTGCACATATCTAATCTTCTGTTTTTGTTTGTTTTAATAGAATGTATTATACGTAAGAACAGGAGGCTTTATAGGGGCAATCAGGTGCTGTAATGGAAGTAAAGCGAAGGAAGTGCATAGTTCAGCGAAACAAACTAGTCAATCGCACGGGAGGAACCACTAGTGCTTTCTTAATCGACAAGAGTATACACAATTAGCAATTCGGACTAAAATCACAAATTTATTGCTACATGCTCTTACATATGATAGTTATACACGAACATTTGTTCTTGTTGTCATGGAAGCAAAGGTCCACAAAAAACAATTAGCTACAAATAAAATTCGTTGTGGCGAGGAACAAAAAACCAACTCACAAGTGGATCAAGCAGTCAACACTTTAACAAGCAGGCTTGCTTCAGGGATTGTTACTTACTCGCAGTCCGTTAAACGCCCCGGTTCATGAGAGGAGGAATTATGCTAACCACTAGACACATTCAGCATGAGCTGCTGCTAAACAGGCTGGCAATATTATTTTTTATCATGTTTCTCGCTTCCTGCACGACCACGACAAGGGATTTGACAAAGCCTGTCCTTCCGCAGGTTGCGCGTGTTGCGCCAAGCTCGGCCAGTATTGCCATGGACATTGAAGACCCAGGCAAAATTATTGTGACGCACGGCTCGGCCTGTGGGGAGTCGGATCTGTCCGGTGAAGAAGCGGTCGTCGAGCTTGCCGGCAATTTCGCCCTGCCCGCTTATGCGAACGCTGCGACGGTCTTGCTGAATGGTTGGCAGCTCCGCTACCTCGGAGGAGACGAACACCTCAGGTCACTCTCGGCCTCCATTGCCGAAATCGAGCTAAGCGGCGGGGAGCTCTCTTGGGTGGCGCGTGGCCATATGGCAGATGAGGATTTCCATGATGGCTACGAATTCTGTTACTACTACACGCTTCTGGCCTGGAATGACGGCTTGGTCGACGCGCGCGTCGACCACGACAACGACAATTCAAATGTGCGCGTCTCATTTTTTGACGATGATACAACGGCACTTGGGGCGCTGTCGTCCTACGTCGAGAACGCGGAATTCGCGGGCAAGAAGTCCGTGGCAATTCTGCCTCGCGGTTTCGCGTTTGCTTGGGCCAATGAGTCATGGGCATTCCCTTTTGACTTCAGGTGGCCTCCAGCCTGTTTTGACTGCCCGGTTGATCGACACTTACTGCAGATCGGTGCCAACAGGGGTCACTCAGAAGCATATGTACAACAAGGAGAAGATTACGATTCGCTTCCGCCGCTTGCCGGATCTGAGGATGCAAGCCGCGTCGATCCGGCAATTCGAAGCTGGGAATCTCACTCGATTATGAAGGATAATGATACGCAGAACGATTACTGGTTTGAAGAATCCTTCTCCGCCTTAGGGGGCAACGACATCAGTGTGATTGAGCCACCCTTCACTATCCTGCCGCGAGAGGACATTGGCCTGTTCACAGGTTGCATCGGTGGGCCGGTGACAAAGACTGAGGAAGTGGTGATCCAAGATGTACCATTTGATTATGCGATTCCGATGCTCACTGGCTGGGAGTTGGCTTATGGTTGTGACGATGAGCATGTAAAGTTAATTGGAATCCGTCTCGAAGATATCGCATATGAAAAGGACCCCACCGAAACTACAGGAACCTTGCGCTACACGGTAATATCCGAACTACGTGATGACGACACTTTTCCGGGCCATGTTTCCCGTCACAAGGTTACCATTTTGGGCCTGAACGGCCGCGAACCGGCTGATTTAGTGCCCCATGAGTCGGCAACGCAATTCTGCAACAAAGACCCGCTGGGACGTCTCTTGGTTTCGGTGGCCAACAATGGTGCAGATGACGCGCTAGCTTCAGCCACGCGAGTCGAGTTCATGGGCGGTGCTGCGGTCGACGTGGAAACGCCGCCGATTCCCGCTAACTTTATTGGGGAGCTTGAGCCAATCGCTATTCCGCCGTCATGTACCACTGATTGCACCTTCACGATCACGGTCGACGTCAACTCCGAGGTAACGGAGACCAACGAACTTAACAACGTCGCCAATGGCCAATGTATCGGGTAATAAGAACTTGCATGATCAATCACTGCTGTCCCGTTAACCCTCAAATATGGCGGTCTGATTCGACCATGGTTGGTATATAAGTTTACACATAACTTGTTGAACCAACTAAAGGAATCAGAGCATGACCCATTGTAATACGATCTTCTCACAAATCCTAAAATTTGTTCCGAGACATGAATTCTAGGCCCTGGTAGATCGCCATCATTCAGGCCGGGCTTTTCGTACTGCATCCAGGTGGTCGCAGTTTGTAACCATTGTAATGGCACAATTGTCAGGCCGTAATAGCTTGCGCGATATCGTTGATAGTGTGAGTACGCAAGCGCATCGTCTATACCACCTGGGTAGCGCAATAATGACGTGCGCCAACCTTTCCCGTATTAATGAGAACAAGCCTCATACGCTGTATGAAGCCTTGTTTGGAAAACTGTTAGGTCGCTGCCAGCGATTGACGCCAGGCCATTCTTTTCGTTTCAAAAGCAAACTCTATTCGTTGAATGCTTCTACCGTTGATCTGTGTTTGTCTGTTTTTCCATGGGCAGATTTTCGCTCAACAAAAGGCGCCATCAAACTCCATATCGGATTGAATCACAGCGGTTATCTACCAGAGTTTGTTACTATCACAGAAGGAAGAACAAGTGACATTGAAATAGGCCGCATGTTGTCATTTCCGGCTGGTAGTATCATAGCCATTGACAGAGGGTATACCGATTATCAGTGGTATAACAACTGAGCAACAACGGCATCTTTTTTGTAACTCGTCTTAAGTCTAATGCCAGCTACAAAGTAGTCAAGTGCCATCCTGTCCTAAAGAACAAAGGCTTGACCAGCGATCAGACTATTTATTATACTCACAGGTATCGGCGCTGCTAAAGACTGTCCGATTCAACCTCGCCGTATTGACTACCGGGATCTGGGAAACGGCAAGCAGTATGTTTTTTTGACCAACCATTTCAAGCTTACTGCTAAAAATAAATTCAAGTGTGATAATCAACTGACTTTGTTTTGAAAGTTAACGGGACAGCAGTGATGATCAATATACCAAAAGCATGCCAAAGGAATAGGATAATTTGATTTGGACTCGTCAATGCTGTTTTGGAATGCCAAAGATTTAGCTAGGGTCTGTTGACATTTCACATAGGTCGCCACAGATATCCGCACGCCATGGCTACCATGCTTTCGTAATTCCTCTTCAATTTGTCGTATCGTGTCGCTACAGCTCGATACTGCTTTAGCCTGGCAAAAGCATTTCCACCAAATGCCGGTATCTATACAAACCCCAATCCATATCTGCGTTACCCTTCAACGAATTGCGCTTTCTCGGTATCACAGCCTGTGCCCCCTTCTTCGTTATCTGTTCCCGTATACTTTCGCTATCACAGCCCTTGTCCGCTACAATCGCTTTCACGCCAGGTAGCCTGGCAATCAAATCAGGTGCTACAGAACAATCATTGACTTCTCCACCGGTCACTTCAAACTCAACGGGCAAACCATAACCTTCAACAGCCAAATGGATCTTTGTGGTATTGCCCACACGGCTTTTACCAATGGCCTGCGTTTCTTGACCTGATGCACCAGCGCTATGCTGATGCGCTTTCACATAGCTGCCATCAATAAATTCCCATTCCCAATCCGGATCATGAACCAACACCATGAAAATCCTTAACCAATTGTTGCATAACAGCCATGCATTGAATCTTTTGTAGATGGAATTCCAGCATCCGAACGCCTTGGCTAAATCTCGCCATGAGCAACCAACTCGCATTCGGCACAGCATACCTTCTACGGTCATCCGCAAATTACGCTTGTTAACAATCGCTTCTTGAAGCAAAATCTTCTCTAGCTTCGACCAGAACTCATCACTGAGCATCAATCGGGGCATCGCAAACTCGTTTTGTTGGTGGTGTGGGAACCCCAATGTTACGAGTTTGCTTCTATCTATGAAATGCTTATATCAAAACGTCAACAGACCCTAGTGATTTTCCAGTTATTTAACATACGATGAAAATACCCAGGCCGTTCCTTATTTTGCAATTACGTCCCGAAGACGATACCGCTGACAGTGAATTTGCCGCAATACTCAAATATGGCGGCCTTGAAGATAAGAATACTCATCGCCTGCGTATCGAAAAAAGCGGCATTCCTGAAAACCTGCCATTAGAGAATTATTCGGCTGTGATTGTCGGCGGTAGTCCATTTGATATCAGCACACCGGAATCTGATAAGCCTGCAATCCAGAAAAAAATTGAACAGGATTTTCATCGTCTATTTGATGCAATCGTTGCGAATGATTTCCCATTCCTGGGTGCCTGTTCCGGCAGCGGCCTGTTAGGTTCGTACCTGGGCACCCCGGTATCCACCCGGTACGGTGAAGCCGTGGACTGCGCGACTGTTTTCATCACGGAAGCGGGCAAAAAGGATACACTGCTTGCCGGTTTTCCGGATCGGATTTCAGTCCTGCTTGGACATAAAGAAGCTTGTGACAATACACCTGCTCGCGCTACGCTGTTAATGACGAACAACACCTGTCCGGTTCAAATGTTCCGCACAGGAAAGAACGTGTATGCCACACAATTTCACCCGGAAGGCGATAGCGAAGGATTCACCCTGAGAATTCATACCTATAAATATCATGGCTATTTTCAACCACATGAAACCGACAGTCTTATCAAAGCGGTTAGCCAGAAAAACACGCCTTACGCACAGAAGATTCTGCGACGATTTGTTCGCCGATATACGCGTTAACGCTAACGCTTAAAATATTTTTCCTTCAATGCCTGCAATGCTCTTTTTACGAATGTTTTTCTTCTTATAGTGATCAGCAAGCAGGTGATGAGTTGTTCTGATAACTTGCAGACAGACAGACCAGATCAACTAATATCAGACTTTTTTATACACTTCCATTACCATGTCGCTCTTTTTCACATTTACCAACGTGTATGAATGACTTTAAAGTAGGCCAACGCTGGATTTGTGATGCGGACTTACAGTTAGGATTGGGTACGGTCACTGCGGTCAAAGAGCGAATGGTCAGCATTTCTTTTACCGTAGCAGGGGAAATACGCACTTATGCAAAACAATCCGCGCCACTAACGCGCGTAACTTTTACTGTCGGTGATTTCGTGACCAGCCATGAGGGCTGGAAGCTAAAGATCGAATCCGTTAAGCAGTGCGATGGTTTATTAACATATATTGGCGTCGATAAAGACGGCAACCAGCTGGAACTCACGGAACAGCAGTTAGCCCATTCTACCCAACTCAGCCGTCCGATGTCCCGCTTGCTCAACGGCCATATCGATCACAACCAATGGTTTCAAATCCGCTACCAGGCCTTGCTTGAAAGCAGCCGCCTTGCCAAAACAACGATCCATGGATTAACCGGTTGCCGCACCAGCCTGATCCCGCACCAACTTTATATTGCGCATGAAGTTGCAAATCGATATGCGCCTCGCGTACTTCTAGCCGACGAAGTTGGTTTGGGGAAAACCATTGAAGCTGGATTAATTCTGCATCATCAATTACTCACTGAGCATGCCAAGCGGATACTGATTGTCGTTCCGGAACCGCTGATACATCAGTGGCTGGTAGAAATGCTGCGGCGCTTTAATCTGCATTTTACTATACTGGATGAAGCACGCTATGCCGCCCTAATACAAAGCGACAACCAAGAAAATCCATTTCATAGTGAACAACTGATCCTCTGCAGCCTTGATTTTATGAAACAAAGTCCGCAATACTTGCAAGCAGCGCTGGCGGGTGACTGGGACTTGCTGGTCGTTGATGAAGCCCACCACTTGCAATGGTCCGAAAGTAAAGTGAGTCTGGAATATTCAATCATCGAACAATTGGCGGCACGCACCAAAGGTGTGATTCTGCTGACCGCCACCCCCGAACAACTTGGAAAAGCCAGCCATTTTGCGCGGCTGCGCCTGCTTGACCCAGACCGGTTTGCTGATTTTGACCAATTTATTACAGAAGAAAAGTCCTACCAGCCACTTGCCAGCGTAGTCGAAGCGCTACGAAGCGAAAATAAACTTACCGACGCCATCTTTCAAATTCTGTCGTCAATTATCCAGGAAGAAGATGCACAAGGTTTACTCACTTGCCTGAGAAACAAGCCTATTCACTCGGAAGAAAACAAAAAGGCACGAAATGTATTAACAGATCTGTTACTGGATCGGCACGGAACAGGCCGCATTTTATTTCGCAACACCCGTGCAACCATCAAAGGATTTCCGGTCAGAAAAGTAGTTGCCGCACCGCTGGCAATACCTCAACCGTATCGGGACTGTCTGGCGTCTTTTAAAAATAGCAGCGCTGAAGAACCGCAATTACTGCTTTGTCCGGAATTAATGTACCAAGAAAATGTAACAACAGGGGAGCCCCACTGGACACAAATTGATCCACGCATCGGCTGGTTAAACCAATGTTTAAAGCAACTCAAGCCCGAAAAGGCGCTGGTCATAACCGCCAGCACACAAACGGCCCGCGATATTGCTCACACGCTAAAAACCCTGACAGGCGCTTATGTACCTGTATTTCATGAACACATGAGCTTGGTCGCGCGCGACCGTGCCGCGGCATTTTTCGCCAGCCAGGATCAGGGAAGTCAGTTGCTCGTCTGTTCTGAAATCGGCAGTGAAGGTCGAAATTTTCAATTCGCTCATCACCTTATTTTGTTCGACCTGCCGTTAAATCCGGATTTGCTCGAACAACGGATTGGCAGATTGGATCGAATTGGCCAGACTGAAACCATTCAAATTCATGTGCCCTATATTGAAAATACTGCACAGGCCGTCATGTTTCACTGGTATCACCAAGGACTCAATGCGTTCAAACAGCCCTGTCATGCTGGGCAAGCAGTATTTCAACAAATGAGCGCGTCGCTCAAACAAGCGCTGGAACGCAACATTAGTAAGGATGAACTATCAGTATTGATCCAGACAACACAATCTACCAATCAGACACTGAACGAAAAACTGCATCAAGGGCGGGATCAATTACTGGAATATAATTCGTTCAAACCCGCCGTCGCCGAGAAATTAATCCAACAAGCCGAACAGCAAGATGCAGATCCCACCTTAGCGCTTTTTATGGATGCTGTTTTTGATAATTTTGGTGTAGATATTGAAGAACACCGTGCCGGAAGTTATAAAGTTCAGCCCAGTGAACGGATGACCGCGCCATTTCCTGGCTTAACCGATGAAGGCATCATTATTACCTACGACCGAAATACCGCATTAACCAATGAAGATGTTCATTTTATTACCTGGGCGCATCCCATTGTGATCAATGCGATCGACCGTGTAGTCAACAGTGAATTCGGCAATACAGCAGTAAGTACGATAAAGTGCGAGCAGGCAAATGTTCCCGGTACTCTATATCTGGAAAGTTTATATATCCTTGACACATACAGCGATAATATTCAGCAAAGCAACCGCTTCCTGCCGCCCACGATGATCCGTATTTTTCTCGACGAACATGGTAATAGCGATCATCCGGACTTGAATCATGGGACGATTAACAAATATCTGTCACCGGTATCCGCAGAAATTGCAAAACAGGTCGTCGGACTGAAAAAAACAAACATTAAAGAACTGGTGTCAGTCAGTGAACACCTTGCCCGTGCACAGGTACCGGCTATTATTAAGCTGGCCCAGCATCAAATAAAAAAAACGTTCACGCAGGAAATTGATCGGCTTAGCGCTTTACATAAGATCAACCCAAATGTACGCAAGGACGAGATTCATTTTTTTAAATGGCAATTAGAAAACCTGTCAACAAGACTCGACTCAGCCAATTTAAGACTGGACGCAATCAGGATCATTATTGCAACTTAAACATGCACTTAAATTTTAAATTGCTTCATTACATTTTTCACGATTTCTTCAGCAATCGCCAAACAAGCGGTTGCTGCGGGTGAAGGTGCATTGAGTACATGAATACTGTTATCTTTACATTCAAACCTGAAATCATCTCTGGTATCACCATCCGATGAAAGCAATATCGCTCTGACACCCGCTCTTCCTTGCTTAATGTCTTCCATGGTGAGACTTGGAATCAATTTTTGCAATGTTTCAAGAAACAAACGTTTTGAGAAAGCGCGTCTATATTCATTGACGGCAAATTTCATATTGCCCAGCAACAGCTTCCAGGTTCCACCATAACTCAGGGCATCATAAGTGTCTTTCCAATCAAAATCAGTTTTTCCATACCCTTCACGTTTGAAGGTGAAAACTGCATTTGGGCCACACTCTATCTCACCATTGGTCATTCTAGTGAAATGCACGCCTAGAAACGGAAAATCAGGATTCGGGACTGGGTAAACAAGATGCTTTACCTTATGCTTGCCTTTCTCAGTAAGTTCATAATAATCGCCTCTAAAACCAACCACCTGTTCACTAAGGTTGATACCATCCATTCTAGCCATCCTGTCAGCCTGTAAGCCTGCGCAAAATATGATTCCTTTCGCTACAAATTCTCCTCTCGAGGTTTTTAACGTAGTCGTATTGTTTTGACTGTTTATCGATATCACCTCGTGCTGCGTTAAGATTTTTGAGTCCGGGTTAATACGACTTATTAACTCAGCCAGTTTATTGGTAAAAGCCACAAAGTCAACAATCCCAGTACAGCCCACTCTTACCCCTTTTATTCCGCTGCAGTAGGGTTCAATTTCCTTAATTTGGCTAGCGGTAATATATTCTGTTTCTTCTACGCCGTTCTGTATACCATTTTGATATATTTTATCTAAATGTGATAACTCACTTTCATCGGTTGCAACAATAATTTTTCCACATATGTCATGTGCAATATTGTGTGTTTTAACAAAAGCGACCAGCTCTTTTCTTCCGTCGACACAATTTCTGGCTTTACGAGAGCCAGGCTTATAATAAATACCCGAGTGGATAACTCCTGAATTATTACCGGTTTGGTGTGCAGCCAGTTGTTTTTCTTTTTCAAGGACCAGTATTTTCAGGCTTGGGAATTTTTGTTGCAGCTTATATGCTGTTGCTATACCAACAATTCCTCCACCAACTATTATAAAATCGAAGCTATTAACCATAAGGGAAGCGTATATAAATAGGAAACAGGAAATATGAATGCACTCTCAATGAAAATGCGATTATTATTAATTTACAGGATCTCGCACATTTCTGCCGGGGAGCGGTGCACATTATTGGGCTAACATGGTAATTTATATATAAGATCAATTTAACTTCCAATCATTTGATTAAGAAATTTTCTTAATCACTTCCCGCTTTTCCGTTATGATTCTCTTATAGTGCGCTGTTTTACGTCTCTGTCAGTTTTTTAATGTTCCGCAATCATGCGTTTAACGAACATTGTATCTTGCCAAAAACAAGGCGCAATATATGAAAAGCGCTATCAAACCGCGACATTCTTAAGATTATGAATGAACATAGCCAGCATTTGGTTGCACTTTTTATCTCCGGCATCGTTGTAATACTGTCTTTCGTGTTGCACTACGAAGCACTGCGCTTTCTCGGACGAACGCTGGGAAAACATGTACACAAGCGTATTGGCATGTTATTGGCGATGCTTGGACTGCTAATGGCGCATGTATTGGAAATCTGGTTTTTTGCATTCGGGTATATGGTTCTGCAACACGGCGTCGGCTTTGGTCATATCGATGGAATGGAAAAGGGCGACTTCATGGATTATGTATATTATTCTTCGGTGGTGTATACGACCATTGGTTTCGGCGACTTATTGCCGGTTGGCGCGATGCGGATGTTAAGTGCCGCTGAAGGGTTGGCGGGGCTGGCATTGATCACATGGTCCGCCTCGTTTACCTTCATGGTCATGCAGCGTTTCTGGCCACACTCCATGGAAGGCACGGATACGAGCGCTAAAAACAGAAACAAGGGTTAATTACTCGACAGGCGCTTATTCACTAAGCGCGCTAATCAATTCACTTATCCGCTGTACCCGTTTTTTAGTTTCCGGTATCGCCACCTGAATTTTCAGGCGATCAGGTCCGGAAAGCGAATACTCACGGTTGTTTTGGATTAATTGAATGATTCTAGCTGAATCAATAGGCGGGTTAGGCGCAAAATTAATATGAATGCTACTCGCACTGGCATCAATACGCTTCATCCCCAGGTGTTTAGCCGCAATGCGCAGACGATGACTGTCCAATAGCGTCTGAGCAGGATCCGGCAAAAGACCAAAGCGATCGATTAATTCCCGATGCATGTCATCCAGTTGTTCACTGTCGTCGCAACTTGCCATCCGTTTATAAAGAATCAGGCGTTCGTGTATGTCGTTACAGTAGCTTTCCGGCAGCAAGGCGGGCACATGAAGATTTATTTCAGTGGCAACACCCAACGGCTGCTGCATATCCGGCTCGCGGCCTTGTTTCAATGACGTGATCGCATTATCCAGCATGGCACTGTAGAGGCTAAAGCCGATTTCATGCATTTCGCCACTTTGCGATTCACCCAATACAGCACCCGCACCACGAATTTCCAAATCATGCATGGCCAAATAAAAGCCAGCCCCCAGTTCTTCCATAGTCTGAATTGCTTCCAGGCGCTTTTTAGCCTGCGATCCCAACGCCTCTTCTTCGGGCGTCAGCAAATAAGCGTATGCCTGATGATGAGAACGGCCCACCCGTCCTCGTAACTGGTGTAATTGCGCGAGGCCAAATTTATTTGCCTGATTGATAATGATCGTGTTAACGGTAGGGATATCGATACCGGTTTCAATGATCGTGGTACAAAGCAGAACATTGAAGCGCTGTTGGCAAAAATCACGCATGACATACTCCAGTTCCCGTTCACGCATTTGTCCATGTGCGATGTTAATGCGCGCTTCCGGCAACAAACGCGCAAGCTTGCTGAACATGTGCTGGATAGTATTGACTTCATTATGGAGAAAATATATCTGTCCGCCACGTTTTAATTCACGCAGGCAAGCTTCTCGGATGGTTCCATCTGAGAAGCGGTTAACAAAAGTTTTAATAGCGAGACGTCGCTGTGGTGCTGTCGCAATAATCGAGAAATCGCGCAGGCCTTCCATCGACATGGCAAGTGTACGGGGAATGGGTGTGGCTGTTAATGTCAACACGTCCACTTCAGCACGCAGCCTTTTTAACTGTTCTTTTTGACGTACGCCAAACCGGTGTTCTTCATCGATAATTACCAGGCCCAGATTTTTAAATTTGACGCTTTTCTGAATCAGTTTATGGGTGCCAATGACAATATCTATTTCTCCGTTGGCGAGCCCTGTTAGCGCCGCTTTCTGCTCCTTGGCCGAGCGAAAGCGTGACAATTCCGCAATGGTTACCGGCCATTGATCAGCAATTAAGCCAAAACGATCCGAGAAATTTTGAAAGTGCTGCTCCGCCAATAAAGTCGTTGGCACCAGAACGGCAACCTGTTTTCCATCGGAAACAGCAACAAAAGCAGCGCGCAGCGCCACTTCCGTTTTACCAAATCCCACATCACCGCAAATAAGCCGGTCCATTGGTCTGCCCGAAGTCATATCTTCGATGACCGCTTGTATAGCGGCAGCCTGGTCCGCAGTTTCTTCAAAACCAAAACCTTCGGCGAACGCATCGTAATCATGTTGCTGTAGTTTGAATGGATGACCCTGACGAGTAGCGCGCTGGGCATAAAGATTGAGCAGTTCTGCTGCGGTGTCGCGAACCTGTTGCATCGCTTTGCGCCGGGCTTTATCCCATTGACCGCTGCCAAGTTTATGCAGCGGCGCGTCCTCCGGCGCAGCACCGGAATAGTGTCCGATAAGATGCAGTTGCGTAACCGGCACATACAGTTTATCGCCATCCTGGTACTCCAGTGATAAAAACTCACTGAGCTGATCAGGGTCTCCTTCACCCAGATCCATGCTGATCAGACCCCGGTAGCGGCCGATACCATGCTGCTCATGGACGACGGGATCACCCGGTTTAATTTCTGACAAATCACGCAATATGGCTTCGGACGAAATTGTCTTACGGGATTCGCGCTCACGCCGACCATGAATATGCATCGCATAGAGTTCGCTCTCAGTAATAAAAGCAAGCGATTTACTGGCAAGGATAAAACCATTCTGCAGCGATGAAACACCCAACATAAAAGAACTTGTACTGGCCAGAAACTGTGCATAATCCTCGCAGTTTTCCGGATGCAGATGATATCGACTCAGGTACTCGGCAATTAACTCTCTTCTACCCATACTTTCCGCCAGCAGCAATATGCGTCCGCCAGATGCGGCAAACTCACCAACAAATGCAGCAAGCTTTTCTACCGGATTGTCGGCATGGCGATTAACTTGAATGGATGGCAAAGTATGCGCAATTTTTGTTGTTGCA
>BQJA01000088.1 GCA_021604405.1 Nitrosomonas sp.
TTTCGGCATAATACTCACCTGTAACTTTAGTTTATGCTCCCATCATAATGTAATTTAGGTAAAAGTTTACGAAAATCTATCTTTAAAGACCGCTCAGTGGCTTTATTTGCCTTGTGTCGGGATGTTAGCGGGAATTGCTGGGCGAATAATAAGCTTGCGCAAAGCTAACCACAGAGAATTTGACTTTTATGAGCAAGAAATTAATTAGACCAACTGTTACCGAAGATATGCAGATTACAGCCGCCGCGCTTACCGATCCTGACAATCCACCTTTAACACATGCAGAATTGCGACAATTCAAGCGAACACCCGGGAGACCACAGGGAAGCGGAAAAAAGGAACAGGTAACGCTACGATTAGATACTGATATATTGGAGCAATTCAGAGCAACCGGCAGTGGCTGGCAAACGCGCATTAATGATGCATTAAGGGATTGGATAAAGCAGCACTAATTTAGGATCAAACATAAGCAGAATGCACAACCCAGCGCATAATTGCCGGATTGATGCAGCTTGTTATAACCGGCCGATCTTCCAAGCGCGTGGGAATTGACGCAGTGAATCGCGCAATTACATTGCGTGAGAAATTGATTGCCCATGCAAAAGCGGCATTCCGTTTGCTTGGTGCGGATGAGGTGGAGGCCGATGCACTGCATCTATTGCGGTGGATACAATCAAATAACCTACCCCAATTTGATCGAAGTTTTGCACAGAAATCATTGGAAGGCCGTTTTCGTACAGTTGAAAAACTCAAGGTCCGCCGCCCAGCGTTTATTTGACTGGAACGTTCTTTCCCCGGAGCTAAAAAGACTGAATAATGGTGCAAGACCCACACCCTTTTACGAAGTTAACCTTCAGTTATTCCATAATTCTACAAATTCGCTATAAAGGTATTTATAAGTTATTATTTATAATATTAAAATACCATGTAGCGTTGACCCTCTATCGAAAAACTAATCAAATATACAACTTCCACCAAAATTTTCAGAGTGAAGAAAGTGGGGGTTCATCATCATCATAGATTCCAGCATAGTCATTTATTTTTTTTACAATTTCATCAAGGACTTCCCATCCCTCTGGCGGAACACTCCACCAACGGAAACTGGATTTACCAGCATACCCACCTATTTCTAATTCGGTGAATTCTCCATCACAATCCATTTGATGTTTTGGAAAGGCTGGAATTTGTATTGTTGATAATAATTTTATTGTTTTTTCAATATCACTAGATACTTGTCTCTTCTTTGATGATATTCTTTTATTTTTTGCATCCATACTGGTGCACTTAGAATGATATGCACCATTTTTATCTTTGATAATATCAATCTGTTTTTTTGCTACCTCATCAAGCAAGCCGAAAGTTGCTTCAAGTTTAACTCTTAATATCCGTTCCGCCATATTGATTATGCTATACCTATTATTGTAAAGATCATGCAAAAAATGTCCCGACTATTTTGATAAATTCAGCTGTATAAACAATGTACCCGTCAGATTAAGTTTGAGTTAAGACAGTCAAAATTAATCGCTAATGTGGATCGATCTTGAATCTATTCGACAACATAGCGCACTTCTCGCCGCCCGGTACCATGCAGATAAGTAAGCGTCCTCTAGAAACGTCCGATTCTGATCAATGTAGGTAATATACCAACTAATCATACCGTCCCAATCGTCGAGTCGACCCGGATCGTGCAACACCCAACCCAGTTCTTCCAATAGCCAGTTGGATTTAGCCCCATTACGAAGTTGCGATGTACATACCCAGTTCGCTTCCTCATCCAATCCGCCTCTTGATACGGGAACAATGTGGTCAATAGTCGGTAGCAATTGCCAGTATGCCAAATGGCACTCTGATGTTTTCCAGTTGCGATAAAAGGGAAACTCCTCTGGCATCAAGCATGAAAGAAGCCGTAATGCGCCCGGAAATACTAAACGATCTCCAGAGTACCGGTCAATGAATCCGTCCCGGAGGTAGACCGTAACTCTCTGGGAATACGTGTACTTTCGACCTGCGTTATCTAATGGGACGAACGGATATTTAGAGGAGATGATTTTTCTAGCCCGATCTACAGTACCATTGCTGATTTCACGGCATGCAGCAGCAATCGCGTTAGGATTTCCGCTCATGTTCCGCCCATCTGACCCATAACGATGTATGAAACATTACGCACTCCAGTTAGAAAAGTAGATTGTTCATTACCACAAAACGCCCTTCAGTTAACACTAACATTCTCATGAGCATCCGTATTGGTTCGTTAACCGACTGTATTTCACAATATTCCACATTACCCAACAATAACGTGCCTCAAGATGCCTTTTCTAAACCGGACAAGACCTCACGAAAACTGTTCAATCCTGCTTCCAGGTTTTCGATGATTTCTTCTGCCAGCTCATCCGGTTCGGGCAGGTTTTCGAGGTCTGTAAGGCTCTTGTCCTTCAACCAAAACAAATCAAGACTGGTTTTGTCTCGTGCGATCAACTCTTCGTAAGTGAATTTTCGCCAACGTCCTTCCGGGTTCTTTTCCTCATCCCATGTTGCTTTGCGTTCGTGACGGTTCTTCGGGTTATAACATTCAATGAATTCCGACAAATCTTCGAACCGCAACGGTTTCTTTTTCAGTGTATGGTGAATATTCGTGCGGTAATCGTAGTACCAGACTTCTTTCGTCCACGGGTTGGGGCTGGCCTCCCGGTTATCAAAAAAGAGCACATTCGCTTTTACGCCATGTGCATAAAAGATGCCGGTAGGGAGTCGCAGGATCGTGTGCAGATCAGTGTTCTCCAGCAGTTTACGCCGGATTGTTTCTCCTGCGCCCCCTTCAAACAAAACGTTATCGGGTACCACCACAGCGGCGCGGCCTGTGGTTTTGAGCATAGTACGAATATGCTGCACAAAATTAAGCTGTTTGTTCGAGGTCGTTGCCCAGAAATCTTGCCTATTGTAGGTAAGATCTTCTCTGTCCTGTTCGCCTTCCTCGTTGGTAAAACTCATCGAGCTTTTCTTGCCAAAGGGAGGATTGGCCAACACATAATCAAAACGTTTCCCTTCATCGGCAACAAGCGCATCATTGGACGAAACCATGCTTTCCCCATCAATCTCACCAATGTTATGAAGAAACATATTCATAAGGCACAGGCGGCGAGTGTTGGCTACAATCTCATTCCCAGAAAAGGTTTCATGTTTCAAGAAGGCTTTCTGATCTTTATCGAGCGCATAGTTACTCGGGTTCGTGATGAAATCATAAGCGGTCAGAAAAAATCCACCGGTGCCGCAAGCAGGGTCAGCAATCGTCTTGCCGGGTTCGGGCTGCACACACTCCACCATCGCCTTGATAAGCGCGCGCGGTGTAAAGTACTGACCAGCGCCGGACTTGGTATCCTCGGCATTTTTCTCAAGCAAACCTTCGTATATATCGCCCTTGGTATCGGCATCCATTGTTACCCATTCCGTGCCATCAATCATGTCAGTCAAGCGGAACAGCTTGGCAGGGTCTTGGATTTTATTTTGTGACTTGGTGAATATCTGGCCGAGCATACCTTTCTTGGTACTGAGTTCACGCAACAAAGTAATGTAATGGCCCTCCAGTTCAGCACCTTTCCTGGATTTAAGGCTTTGCCAGTTATATTCGGCAGGAATACCCACATCACGGTTATAGGGTGGCTTGGAATATTCATCGGCCATTTTCAGAAAAATCAGATAGGTCAGCTGTTCCAGATAATCGCCATAACTGACTCCATCATCTTTCAGAACAGTACAGAAACTCCAGACTTTCGATACGGTGGATGCGGTGTTCATAGGCAGTTATCCGTTACATAATAAGGGTTATGGACAAACAAACGCTCATGCAATGCAATCGGCACCTCCGCGACACCGAAAAGGCGCGGCGAGCGTTGTCGCGTAATCTTGCAAGCTCAACTGCGATTGAGACATCAGTTTTTTATTTTGCAAGCGATTGGCGTGGTTCCACCCAACCCTTGCTGACCAGCACCTGCATCGCGAGATCGATCTGACGTGGAGTAAATTGTCGTTTACGCTCATTCCAGGCATAGGTAAGCCCCACCACATCATCTACAGAACTGTTAGTGTCATTTTTCATAACCCAATGAACTGTCGACAGCAACTCCAAACCAAAAGGCGACTCAAAGCCCTCGACCAGAGATGATACCTTGTCGAAACGCTTGCGAGTATCGGGGTGTTGTTGAAGAAATGCGATAGCATCTTCCACGGCGCCGGGTACCAATTGCAATGTTTTATCTGGTGCATCGCCACCGTCTGCATAACCTGACACAAGATGCCCCTCGATAGCATTAAACACATGACGCAAGTTTTCGGCATATGGGCCATAAGGTGCTTTCTGATACCTCAGCTTTAGTGGTTCACCCGCTGCTTGCATAAAATACATCAGCTTGTGGATCTCCAGCAAGGTAACATGAGGATCCAGTAGCCCCTCGAGGTAACGGCTCATCAACTCAACTAAAGCAGCTCTCCCAGCAGTCATTTTCGGTATTTCCCGATTGCGCACCATCTTCTCAGCCGCTGGCGCACCTTGTGGTTCATAGATTGTTACTCGTAAGTCAGCCAGTGATTGCAGTACAGACTCAATACGCGGTTTAACTTCGGCCCAATCAAGACCGCCCAGCCCGCTGCCCAGAGGCGGAATAGCGATGGACTGAATTCCGTATTGCCGTATGGTCTCCACGAGAGACTCGAGTCCTGCATCAATATCCTCCACGCGGCTTGCACCACGCCAATGGCGTTTGGTAGGGAAATTAATGATATATCGCGGATTAGCCAACTGCCCGGTTTCAAACACAAATAGCTTGCCGGGCTGAATTTCTTTCTTCTTACATGCCGCAGCATAAGCCAAGAAGTTCTGTGGAAAGGCCTTCTTGAATTGCAGTGCAATGCCACGACCCATCACACCGACACAATTCACGGTATTGATAATGGCCTCGGCATTTTCGCTCAAAATATCGCCTTGTTTGTATTCAATCATCTTCGATTGACTCCTCAGTAATACCAATCTGTATTGATGGTGACTTGTGGCCGATGACCGCCAGCAGGCAATACATTGATCACTTGTTGATAAATCCCCCGTGTTTGTACGCCAATAGTCTCAATCAGATGCCAGGGAAAATGGTCTTCCAGCAAAAACTCGGCCTGCTTACCTTCCTTACAGGATCGCCAGTCTCTGGCTTGGATCGCCTGCCAATTTATATCATGTAACTGACTCAAGTCGCAACGATCCTCAAAGTAATAAGCGCCAGCATTGGATAAGGTAAAAGCCCATTTTTTTTGGTTCTGTTCGGCCCAGGACACACAATCGTGAAGATCAGCCTGCAGATGAAGAATAGGTGCTTGTCCACCGCGATAACCCAGTTCGGGATGATTTTCCTGACAGATCAGATACAACATGATTGAACGCGGGCAAAAATAAAACGGAACGCAGTCACCCACATGCAGATCAGGGTAGCTAGTAAGTGTTAACTCTGTAAGCCGACGATGTTTGATATTACTCATACCAATGGTAGTTCCTGCTGATGCCCGTTCAAACACTTGAGCATCGCACCATAGAAAGCCATCTGCGACAATTGACGGCAAGCGGTCAATATGCACGATATGATAAATCTTGGGATGTGCAGGTATTGTCATTTCATAATCTCTGTGATGATAAAATCAGAAACAACATCAAGCTATGAATCTCCACAAATCGCAGAATCCTCGTTTTCACGCTCCTGCGCGGGAACGAGAAAAAGGTAGGTCAGTTGCTCCAGATAATCGCCATAGCCCACGCCATCATCCCGTAGGGTGGTGCAGAAACTCCAAATTTTCGATACGATTGATGCTGTGTTCATGTTATGCGTGACCTTCTTTCATGATTTCTTCGGCTTCCCATTCTTTATAATTTTTGCGAGTGCCTTCAACTTTCCACTCCATAGGCCCGGACGCAGGCCTTCCATTGACGACTGCCGCTGCAGCACTGGGACTGTTGAATGCATAATTTTGAGTGAAAACACGGTTCTTCCCATCTACGGCCAAAACACCTTGATCGACCAGTTCATCAAAAAGCTTGCCGTAACTGCTGTTTATAGCTGTAGCACTCGTCCATTCCATTTTTGCTTTTGATCCGGCTTCGACAATGAAGTGACTGTCTTTAATCGTTGCGCGTGCTGTCAGTCCGTGCTTTGGTGTATTCAATACAAAAATTGGTTTGTCACTGTTGGTGCTGGCAGCTTCCAACCGTTCTGTAGCTCTCGTGTTCTGGATAAAGAAATCAAATTTCAGCGCAGGTAAGACAAGGTAAATATTATCTAGAAAATCTGCCATATGCGCCTCGGCAGCTTCACTCAGCGCAGATATAGAAGGGCTGTTTCCATTATCCAGCGGTATTTTATTCGCCTGTCTTGCTTTCTCAACCAATCGGCTTTCAAGGTATCGTATGTGGGCTTTGTTAAGTTGTTCACCGCCTGATGTGATAAAAATTGCGATAGACCACCAATCTTTCAGCGCATCGTGATTCTTGATGCGTTTGCCAATATCATCACTTTCACCAATGTACAATAACGGCCCGTCATCATTTTCACCGAGCAGAAGATAGACTCCCGGTCTGCTGGCTTCTTCACGTTTAAGGGCGTCTTTAAGCTGTGTTCGGCTGGTAACAAGAACATGCCCCGTCCATTGGAATGGAATTGTAGCTGTCAGCATTCCATCAGGATCACCATTCACAAAAAACAATTCAATAGAGCGTCCTTTTTTCTCAGGCATCATGCCGCGTTCCTTTTCTTCTTACTGTTGTCTTTTTCATCCTTGATGCGTTGAAGCAAGACAGAGGCAGGTTCATCCTTCGGGTCTTGTACAACCAGCTTGCCAGAGAAAGCTTGTTTCAGGATGGATTGGCGCAGGGCTTCTGATTTTTGTAAATTGTTTTCAATATCAGCTTCAAGCTGATCAATAATTGAAAATGTAGTTTCAATTTTTCTAAGAATTTGGTTTTGCTCTTCTATAGGAGGTAGAGCAATATTCAAACTTCTTATAGAAATTTTATCAATAGTTGGGTTGCCCACACCTTTGACGAATTTTGCTATATCTTTTGAAGAATAGGAACTTAACAAATGCAAGTAAATATATTTGGAAGAAACGCTCTTGAATCTTAAACAAAATAGATTCATGGCTAAAGATGTCGGCCTATTAAGTTCTGGCATGAAATATACCTTACCAGCATTACCTATTTTTCCTATTAGTATCTCTCCTCCATACAACTTACTTTTTGAAAGGAAGTTATAAGCTTTCTCTGAGATATATTTTTGGTTTTCAGTAAAATTGTTTTTCTCAAAACAGGTTGCCCTTATCATTAAGGCATAATCATCTGTATCTTGCAGCTCTACATTCTCTTTTAAAACTTCATACGAACCATTTGCATGATAATCCGTTAAGTCTGCAATTAAATCAGTCAGTTGGCTTTGCATCCATAATTGCGGCAGTGTAGGAATGCCAAAGTCATTGTATTTTACGGAAACATCAAGAGGCCTTGGTTTTTTAGGTTTCTTGCCTTCCTTGTCGTTTTGTTCCCATTGTTTGACAACGACTTTCCAATCATCGAGTTGTTGTTGGTAGGCAGCTTCGCGCTCTTGTTTGATGCGTTTCATCAATTCATCGGCGGTTTCGAGTTTGTCTTTGTTTTCCTCGCGCCAGTCGACGGTGAGTTTGCCTTCGAAGGCGTGTTTGAGGACGGCTTGGCGGTAGACTTTGAGCTGTTCACGGGCTGTTTTGAGGCTCTCTATCCCCTTATCCAGTTCGGAAAACAGTTCTTCAATCTTGCCCACAATCCGCTTTTGTTCGTTGAGGGGAGGAAGCAGAAGAGACTTCTTTGCATAAACTGAAATCCAATACCTTTTATGCGTATCACTACGGATAGGATTAGCTTGCATGAAATAATAGAGAAATTTTAAATTTACTAGTTCGCAACACGGAGCCAAAATTTTCATTGCAGATGATTTTACTTTAAAAGAAAAGTTCACGTATTTTGAGGCAGTAGTAAAATCATCAAAAATTATTGCCGGAAGGTTTTCAAAGATGCCGTGCTTTTCATTTGTATAGCCTTTAATAAACGACTTGCCTGCTGTAAGTACGGGAGTTTGGAAATTATCGTCATATTCAGTACTATCAACAATATAATTTGTAGGCTGAATATAATCCAATAAATCATCAAACGTACACTCTATCCAAGCGGCTGTATTTTCAACAAATTTATTCATCACGCTGCCAATGCCTCATTTAATTCATTAATCAGGGTGTCCATATCATCCCCGAATAGCTTATACATTTTGCCCATACCGCCTTTAGCATCGAATGGATTTGATTCCAGATCATCGCGGTCGATATGGAATGAATTAACGATATGATCACGGATCATATGTAGCCATTCCATTTGCTCCTTGTTGAATTTCGCGCTGCCGCCGCTGTGGTGTTTCATGATCCAGTCCTGGAAGTTCTTCCGCACCGTCTCGCTGTGACGGGACACGGTTTTATGAATGCCGCACGCCCGGCGGATGAGCGCTATTAGCGCGGTGAGTTCGCTGACTGGGTTTTCACCCTTATAATCATCAAGCTGCGCATAAGCACGCCAAACGCGAAGCGGGGCAAGCTTGGGTTTATCTTCGCGGATTTTATTCAAGACCGCTTTAATCATGATGTATGTCACGTCCTGCCGCCTTTGCGGCGTTTGATAGAAGATGGTTAGGGCTTCGATTTTATCCCGGTTTTCTTGCAAGTAAGCTTCAAAGTCCTGCACCATGGCTTTGGCGTTCTCTATCGCATCCCCATCCCATTCGGCCCGGAGTACGTTATCAATACTGTCATGATCGATAGTTTGCTCCTTGTCTCGACGGATACTATCGAGCAACTCAATAAACTCGCCGTTAAAGACGTTTGCGGCATTGCCAACCAATTCGCTTTGCGCTTTTGAACGCGTCTCGGCCTTTGGTTCCTGTCCTGCTGGAGTGCTCTCGATCTCCCGCGCTTGTCTGTCGATATTGTCTGGGTCAATGGCGGCAAGCAGACTGCCGACAATATCGGTCAGTTCCAGACCGCCGGATTTTTCCTTGATGCGTTCAAGGTCTTTATCATCCAGCTGTTTATTCAGGCGAGAGAGACGACCAGCAAGGGAGCTGACCGTATCTTCATCCGTAGCCCCCATCATGACACCCATGGCAAGGTCTTTGAGCGGCACAGTGGGTTTCGTGATCAGCGGCTGACTGGCGGTTTTCAGGGATTTAGTGACACCGATCGCGTCGACAATCACATAGTGGGTCTTGGCACTGGTTGCCGAGGGTGTGACTTTTTTCAAATCGTCATAACCCAGCGTTCTTGTGCCGCGCCCCTTCATTTGCTCAAAGTAATTGCGGCTTTTGACGTCGCGCATGAACAGCAAACATTCCAGCGGTTTGACATCTGTACCCGTGGCAATCATGTCCACCGTTACAGCAATGCGCGGATTATAGTCATTGCGAAATTGTGCCAGTACGGATTTGGGATCTTCCGTAATTTTATATGTAATCTTCTTGCAAAACTCGTTACTTTCACCAAACTCTTGACGTACCGTCTGGATGATATCGTCGGCGTGACTATCGGTTTTAGCGAAGATGAGTGTCTTTGGCACTTCGTTGCGTCCGGGGAAGATATTGGGCAGCTGTTCTTTGAAGGTGCGAATGACTGTGCGGATTTGATCCGGAAGAACGATATCCTTATCAAGCTGGGTTGCTGCATAGGCCTCATCTTCATCTTGTGTTTCCCAGCGTTTTTTCCGGGTGAGCTTTTCACGGCGTTCGACTTGCCGGTTGGCCTTGATTGTGCCGCCGCTGTTAGTTTTTTCGGTTTCGATTACATAGATTTCATTACCGACATTCACGCCATCGGCCACGGCTTTTTCATGGTCGTATTCGCTGACCACGTTCTTTTCAAAAAAACCATAGGTACGGTTATCCGGTGTGGCGGTCAGGCCGATCAGGTAAGCATCGAAATACTCCAGCACTTGCCGCCACAGGTTATAGATAGAGCGGTGGCATTCGTCGATGATGATGAAATCAAAAAACTCGGGGGGGACTTTTTCGTTATAGCCTACAGGCACGGGTTCTTTTGGTTTGGTTAACTGCTCTGCCAGCGAAATTTCCTCTGCTGCTTCGTCCAGTTCTTCATCCTTCAGGATCGAATACATGCGCTGGATGGTACTGATACAAACCTGCGCGTCTTTTGGCACATACCGGGATGAAAGCCGTCTTGCATTGTAGAGCTCGGTAAATTTACGGTTATCGTCATTCGGCACGAATTTCATGAATTCCTGTTCGGCCTGCTCCCCAAGATTCTTGGTATCCACCAGAAACAAAATACGCTTGGCGTCGGCATGTTTTAACAGGCGGTAAGCTGAAGTAATGGCGGTGAAAGTCTTCCCAGAGCCCGTGGCCATTTGCACCAAAGCGCGGGGGCGATTTTCTTTGAAAGACTGTTCAAGATTCTCGATTGCTGTGATCTGACAATTCCGCAGTCCTTCAGGATTAAGCAAAGGCATGTCTTGCAAACGGCTCCGTAATGACTTTGGCTGTTCATGCCACTCTTTAAGCGTTTCCGGTCTGTGAAAGGTGAAGATTTCCTGTGACCGTGGCTTGGGATCTTTGCCGTTGGTGAAACGGGTGATAATCCCCGTGCTTTCATAGACGAATGGTAACGGCGCGCTGTTACGCAGCCATTTCAGTTTGGCCGCGGCGTAAATGCCGGATTGCTGTTCAACAACCGTGATGTTCTGCGCTTCTTCTGCACGCTTGGCTTCAATCACCCCCACAGGCTGCTTGTCCACGAATAGCACGTAATCTGCCGGACCAACATCGGTTTGATATTCACGCACTGCGATGCCCAATCCCGCGGTAAAATCAATCCTGTTTTTGTTCTGAACCCGCCAGCCAGCCTGTACCAGCATTTTATCAATGTTGTCTCGAGTTTTTTGCTCAGGATTCTGATTTATTCCAGCCACTCATTACCCTTGTTTAAAGCGTTTTTTTATCAGTCTGCCTGAGTTTGATCAGCCAGTTTCAGATACGCAGCAACCTTTTTAAAGACAGTACTTCATCGTTCACACCCTTATCTATTCAGGCAATGCGTGAGAGAATAAGAGAAAATTGGTGAATCAACAACCACAAAAGCTACATTGGTATCAATTGCTTACCGTTTGGATTAACCAAAATAAACCAATGATGCCTATAAATAACGAATGAAAAACAATAGAAATGCGCCGCTAATTAAACCAAGCGATGCCAAAGCGTGGTCTTTATGCGCACGGCGCGTCTGGCTAGACAACAAACGCGATTTTGAACTATCCTTGATTGAGGACGAGTTTGAGCAATTGATCATTGAACTCGGTGTTGCACATGAACAGACCGTATTACAGCGCCTTTCCAGCACAATGACCGTACATACCACAACCTCCCCAGAAAACACGCAACGTCTGATGGCTGAAGGTGTGTCCGCGATTTATCAGGCCAAACTTCTTGATGAAATAAACGGATTTGTTGGCTACCCTGATTTTCTGATCCGGCACGAAAGTGGCGAATATCAGCCTGCTGATGCCAAGCTTTCGCTAAGCGAAGAGAAGAAAGAAATACAAGTCCAGCTTGGCTTTTATCGCCGAATGCTGGGCAGTAAATTGCCTGCTATCGTATTCCTCGGTGATGGCGAGCAAGCCTTAATTGGTGATGAAGCCACTCCTGTTGTCAACCAGTTCGTGACAGAAATGCGGAAATTGTTGGCCAGCGACGAAGAACCAACGGTTCGCTATAGCCATAGCAAGTGCCGCGATTGCCCATACTACATGCATTGCAAACCAGCATTTGAAGCAAAAGAAGAGCTCTCTTTGCTGTACGGCGTACAAGGACGAGCAGCGATGGGACTTGAGAATGAGGGTATCAATACAATCACCCAACTGTCCGTCACTGATCCTAATAGCATTTCCGATATTCCGTATCTAAAGGGCAGCGAGAAAAAACAACGTGCTGTTTTACAGGCAAAGGCTTATCTGACTGGCGAAGTTTTTCAGCTCAGCCCTGTACTGCTACCGAAAGGTCAGTGGGTACATTTCGATATTGAAGATAATCCCTTGACGGGGAATGGTGAAAAACATGTTTATCTATGGGGTTTTCTGGTGCCGGATTACAACCAGGATAATTTTGAATATGTCTGGACAAATCATGGTGCAGAAGACAAACAAGGCTGGCTTCAATTTCTTGCGAAAATTGAACAATACAGACAGCAATATCCAGATTTAATCCTGGCACATTATTCCAGCCACGAGCGCACCACCATTAATACCTACGCCAAACGCTACGGTATGGAAAACAATACCACTGTGCGCTATCTGCTGAGTGAAGAAAGCCCGTTATTCGATATGCAAAAGCCCGTACTGGATAATCTTGTTTTACCGCTGCAAGGCTACGGCTTGAAAGATATCTGCAAGCATAAGGACTTGGTGAATTTCCAGTGGGAAGACAAAGATTCCGGCTCGCAATGGTCGGTGGTGCAATTCAATCGGTTTCTTGTTGAAACCAATCCAAAAAATAAAGGAAATCTGAAGGCTGATATTTTGAACTATAACCGCGACGATGTGATTGCAACAAGAAAGCTGGAAGAATGGCTGCGCACCAATTTCATCGCCTAATTTCTACCAGATGCTTCACTTGCCCCATAACATGGCATCTTTCCAAATCATATTTCCAAGTTTTACTACCAAATGCCGTTTGAATTGATGGAAAATTGGTTGTGAAAAATGTTTACGCCGCCAGGGAAAATGATGCACCAGCTGTTGTGCTATAGATCACAATAGCCAAGCTTTGCAAGCCTGCCGGAAAAATTACAAGATCAGTTGACGAGCTTTTTATTACTTGGTGTTGAACGAATTTTCTTACACCAGCCTTATATAGCTGCCCGCCAAATGAAAAACGCCTAGCCAATTACAAGCTAAGCGTTTAATTTTATTGGTTGCGGGGGCAGGATTTGAACCTACGACCTTCGGGTTATGAGCCCGACGAGCTGCCAGACTGCTCCACCCCGCGTCTGAGCAGAGCATTGTAACAAAGTTAACTCGCCAAGGTCAAATTGCTTTCCAACCC
>BQJA01000089.1 GCA_021604405.1 Nitrosomonas sp.
CAATGATGTGGTTATTGAGCACCTTTATCGACGCGGTTATATTAAACGAGCCCCTTATTTCAGGATCGCAAATGAGACTTTTAAAAAGTTTGTCGGTACCGCTGAATTGATAGAAAATCCAATGATCTGGGAAACCGAAGCACGTAAGAGTGTCTGGTCACAGTTAAAAATCCCATTGTTTATAATTCTGTTCTGTCTGACCGGCGTACTTCTTTATGTCGCCAGTGACGCCATGGATGTGACCCTGGGACTGCTCTCGGGCCTATTGGCATTTATCCCTTTATTATTACGCGGCATCAATAATATGAAGGGCAGCGACAGCTAACTAGCCACCCATAATATTGTAAGAGTTGACCTTGCGCTACGCTGATATGTGGCACCGCATTCTTCATTGTTTTCACTTTATATCTTTTTGGTAGCGAACGTCCATTCCTTTACGTCAGAGTTTTTCAATTAATGCTTTATTGGCAGCCTGATCTGGGTTTCATTGAAGCTCCTTAATGCAAAACACCCCGATTTGAATTCAACATATATTGACCCATTCTATTATTAAGCGTAGCATGCAAAAAAAGTCCAAAGCTTATAGTCGCTGTTAATTTCTTGCCTTATCCCATAAAGGAGGAATTATGACTGAATATCATGCGCTTCCTGTACAGCGCTTGTCAGGCGTTATCCGTATTTTTCAACCAGATCAGCCCAAATCGATTACACTTGAATCACCGGCGCTTGATGCCATGACTGATTTAAGACTTACGCATGCCGCTGTCATCGAACCAGAAGCAACCATTGAATCTGCTAACTCATATATGAAACAAAGGGGTGTACGCTCGTTATTTGTATTAAATATGAAACAAATTCTACAAGGCGTAATCACTGCAACGGATATCCTCGGCGAAAAACCATTGCGCTTCAATCAAGAGCGGAAAATAAAACACCACGAAATTTTAGTTTCAGATATTATGACGCCGCTTAACAGCCTGGAAGCAATTTCCATTGATGAAATACGGCGTGCCAAAGTTGGTCATATAGTTACCAGTCTTCGCGATGCCGGACGGCAACATACCCTAGTAACAGAAAAGAATATTAATGGTGATTTATTGATATGTGGAATTTTCTCTTTGACACAAATCGAGAAACAGATGGGAGAAATCATCCCGCTCACCGAAGTCGCCAAAACTTTTGCGGAAATCGAAGCAACATTAATTTCAAATTAAGCGAATTGCAGGATTAATGGCATGTCATGACAACTCAGAATGTAACCTGAAGGGTTTTATTTTGAACGAGTGAAACGATTGCTAACTTCCGGGAATACAGGCTCCGCTTCTATTACAGCATAGACGGCGAGTAGTGCTTCATAAAAGTCTACCAGTCAGCAACAAATCCGTATTATCGATCGAGAAGCTGGCAACCAATCACAAGCCTTGTAAATATTGATCAGATGCAATGACCAGCGCGTGGTTAATCCGCGCTGCACCGGTTGCTGGTTGCAGCGGGAATGGTGTTGCCCAGCCCCATCAAAAATCAAATTAACAGCTTTTATATTCGGCGTACGATTTGCAAATTTCAGTGTATAGCGTGGCATAATTGAAGGAGCGGATAGCGCTTCACGAATTCGCCCGATTTCCCTGACAATAAAATTCAAAAAGATGACACCATGGACGTATTCAAATCTAAAATCGACAAAGGAATATTAATTTGCTTTATTTTATCAATAATTGCATGCCCACTCGGCGCATCCGTGATGCTAATGGAAGGTGGAACTATCAATTATTCGATAGCAACTATCATATTAATTGTTGGCACAGGCTTTCCGCTATGGCTACTGGCCTCAACCAAGTACATTGTTGAAAATGATAATCTTAAAATAATAAGCGGACCTTTTTCATGGAATATTCCAATAGAATCGATAAAATCCGTACAGGAAACTCAAAACGCGATAACCAGCCCGGCATTGTCTTTTGACCGCCTGGAAATAACATATGAAGACGATAAAGTTATTTTAATTTCACCAGCTAATAAAAAAGAATTCACACAGAAATTAGATAGTGAGAAATTTTCAGGCGTCGACAAACATACCCAGCAACAAACCACTGGCAAGTCTCTTAGGCGTAATGCAAAAAGAAACAAAAAGATCCGACAAAACACCTGAAAAAGTTTACACGTCAATAACAAACAAATGCCAAAGCAGTCACGTATTACTGAGAAACGCTCAGTGACGCGATATGAACATTTCCGATGCACATTGCTTTAGCTTCTTCGATTATGCCGATGCCTGGCAAGGTATAACGGTGTCCAGGCATGGGGAATTTTGTGCACGAAATGATAGCGTGCGACATGGTAGCTGGGATCAAAACCGTAGAAATTAAGTTGCATATGACGGAGTTCATCAGCGCGATAAGCTGCCAATGGTTTCTTCTGTTCATCTTTTTCACGCTGACGAGCTTTGTTTTGCAGCAATGCAACATAGTTTGGACTGGCCGCCAATATTTTCGCCAATTGCTCAATTTTTTTCTGAAATTTCAATTGAGTCAATGCAAAACACGCGTCAATCAAACCTAGATTATATGCTTCAGGCGCGCCAATAGGTAAGCGCTTTTGAGTTATTGTGTTCGCCATGTTTTCACCGACGCGCCGTGGCAACAGGTAAGTCCAGTATTCCGAACCATACAGATTACCCATACCTTTATAGTGTGGATTCAGAATGATGCTTGCGCGCGCGTAGATATAATCTGCCGCCAAGGATAAAAACACCCCGCCGGCCCCGGCATTTCCTTGTAAAGCCGCTATGGTAAGCTGGTCACGAGTGGTCAGTATGGCGCGTGTCAAATCGTTCATGGCGTTAATATTCCGCCAGGATTCGTCAGCTGGGCTGGTAGCATTCTCAATATGATTGAGATGTACGCCGTTTGACCAGAAATCCGTGCCGCCCATCAGTACAATCACCCGCACACTGCTGCGAGCGACGGTCAGATAGACTTCTCGCAGGCGTTCACACTGCGCGGTATCCATTGCACCGTTATAAAATTCAAAATACAAGTAACCAACATCTTGCCTCCGCTCGTACCAAACGTCACGGTACGTTTCACCACGACATGATGAAAAAGGATCAAACGGTATTTCCGGCACCTCAGTCAAGCGATCTCTTAAGGCGAGTGCGGCAGATATTTTAAAGGACGTGTTATCCACGGTTTTTCGTTTCAATTGGCCGATCCAAATAGCGCCATCGACTGTAGCGCGGCAAATAGCGCCATTGCGTTTAGCGATAATTTCACCCGGCGGATCACCACGCAACGCCTCCTCGACACAGGCATCAAATAAATAATACTGTTCTCCATACAAGATATCGAGCACTCCTGGAAATCCGTCAGCGGCATGAATCTTTCTCAAGATAGTGCGGGTATTATCTTTCCGCCAATCAATAGCACGGTCTTTTTGCCGGATCTGTTCATGGCGTCTGCCAAGCACATCGGGCCGGGTATAATCCAATGGCATTGGTTTAAAATTGCCAGATTGAAAATGTGTCACTGCCACCAGGACTGATTCAACCGCTGCCTCGACAACCTCATGCCGATACAAACTGCTTTTTTTGGTCAATCGCATCAAAAACAACTCACTGGCCCAAATATCACCCGCATCCATTTCGCCGTTGGCTTGCAGTACCGTAACGCCCCATTGTTGATAATCACGCATCACTGCCCAATCAAGTGCCGAAGGCCCACGATCACCAACAATACCCGGATGAACGATAAAACAAAGCTGTCTGCGCCATATTGTTTCTGGGATGGCGCGTTTAAGAAAAGGCGCAATGATAAGCGCTGGCTGATATATTTCAACCGCCTGAATGGTCACCGCATCATTGATATCAAACTCGACAGATACTTCGTGACCACCACGCGTCAGTTCAACAAACAGACGCTGCGCCAGACTGTTAAAACTGTGTGTGAGGAACAGGATTTTCATGCTGCTAGCAGATGCGCGGCAGTTGTTCTCCACTAAGCCAGTCAACCACACGTCTGCCGCCAAAACGGGTCTCCATCTGCACAAAACAATGACTGTCTTCTATGACCTCACCAATCATTTCAGCATGAATACCCAATGCATGTGATTGCATGACGGATAGCAACTGCTCAGCGTCTTCCGGCGCACAAATTGCCACTAGTATGCCTTCATTGGCAACGTACAACGGATCAAAACCAAGAAATTCACACGCGGCACTGACTTGTTCATGAATCGGCAGCTTATTTTCATACAGCATCATGCCAACAGCAGACTGGCGAGCAATTTCGTTAAGTGTGGTCGCAACACCGCCACGCGTAGGATCACGCAGCACGTGGATATCAGGAACGGCTGCAGTCATCGCCGAGACCAGATTATGCATTGACGCGGTATCCGATTGAATACTGGCATGAAAAGACAAATGTTCGCGCAATGACATAATGGCGATTCCGTGATCACCCAACGTACCGGAAACGAGGACTTTATCGCCAGGACGGGCGCGTTCAACCGAGATGTTAATCCCTGCCGGCACCATGCCAACACCCGTCGTCGTGATAAATATGCCATCTCCACTCCCCTGCTCCACCACTTTTGTATCACCGGTAACGATTGTAACGCCGGCATTTTGTGAAGCCTTCGCCATGGATTCAACGATACATTTAAGATCAGCCAGCAGCAAACCTTCTTCTAAAATAAAGCTGGCAGCAACATAGCATGGCTCTGCACCAGACATGACGACATCGTTAATAGTGCCATTAATCGATAGGCTGCCGATATCTCCACCCGGAAAGAAAAGCGGCGTGATTACATGACTATCAGTGGACATTACCATTCGCCCGCTGGAAACCGGGAAGCACGCCTGGTCATTCATCTGACGTAAATATTTATTATCAAACGCGGCCATGAACAATTGGTCAATCAGTTGTGCCATGGCAAGTCCACCACCGCCATGCGCCATTTCGACACACCCATGCTTCAGATCAAGCGAACGCGTATAGCCAGGCTTAATTTTTCCGCGTGTTTGCATCAGCAAGCTTCCCGAAAACGGCCATAGCTATAATGCGCGGCACAAGCGCCTTCGGATGAAACCATGCATGAACCGATTGGATTGTCTGGCGTGCAGACTATGCCAAAAATTTTGCAATCTTGTGGCCTTTTTACACCGCGCAAGATTGCGCCGCAGTCGCAAGCTTTATTATCCGCAATCGATAACACGGGTACTTGAAACCGGCATTCCGCATCAAATTCCGCGTAACATGATTTGATCTTGAGTGCGCTGTAGGGTACCAATCCCAGGCCGCGCCATTCAAATGCACGCCGCAATTCAAACACTTCTGCTACCAGAAATTGTGCCTTGACGTTACCATTCCGGGTTACGGCACGGGTAAATTCGTTTTCCACTACTGCGCGGCCCTGGTTCAATTGCCGTATCAGCATCAATATTGCCTGCATCACATCCAGCGGTTCAAAACCTGCAATTACTACAGGTTTCTGAAATTCTTCCGCAAAATATTCATAAGGCCGACTGCCAATGATCGTTGACACATGCGCCGGACCGATAAAACCATCTAGCGACACCAAGCCAAGTTCTCGTACTTCTGGGGATTGCAGGATATGCGAAATTGCGGAGGGTGTCAGCACATGATTACAGAAAACGCTGAAATTTTTCAGACCAAGTACCTGTGCCTGCTGGATCGCTACCGCGGTTGGTGGCGTCGTCGTCTCAAAACCAATTGCAAAAAATACCACTTGCCGCGCGGGGTTTTGCTGAGCAATTTTTACTGCATCGGCGCTGGAATAAATCATGCGCACATCAGCACCCGATGCTTTTATTTTTAACAAATTTACGCCTTTTGCCGTTGGTACTCGCATCATATCGCCGTAACAACACAAAATCAGCCTGGGAATTTGTGCCAGCCGGATGGCCGCTTCTATTCTTCCCACAGGCAAAATACATACCGGGCAGCCGGGACCATGAATCATGCGCACGTTAGCGGGTAACAAATCAACAATGCCGTAGCGTGAAATCGCATGCGTGTGACCGCCACAAAATTCCATAAGATGATAAGCACGATGCGGCTCGGCTTCAGATGCAATATTGTCAGCAATATGCCGTGCAAGTGCACTATCACGAAATTCATCAATATATTTCATCAATGATTAGCGAATAGCGTCATCGTTACCCACCGAATTGGCAGTCATCTCAGCAAACAGGGCCAATGTGCGTTCAGCCTCTGCCGGGTCAAGTTTTTGCAGCGCAAAACCAACATGTACGATAACATAATCCCCCGGCTCAATGTCGTCAACCAGTGCAAGTGAAATTTCCTTGCGTACACCGCCTAAACTGACAACAGCAATACCTTCAGTAACAAGTTGTTCGACACAAACGGGAATTGCAAGGCACATTTAAGCTTTTATATCAGGTTTCCAGATAGCTGGATTATGACATAATATATCATTTGATTAATTTATAATCTGAAACGTGCTAATACAATCCTTTTATATGCGTTATTTGATATTGCTGGCCGCACTCACCGGTTTGCTGTTGATTAGCTATTCTGCTCGAGCGAGTGAAATCTGGATAGATGTTGACACGTCCGAGCATACACTAACTGTCATGCAGGGCGACGTTGTGCAAGCCGTTTTTGAGAATGTCGCGATTGGGCGCTTTGGCACCACCTGGTATAAAAAAACAAAAGATGATAAGACACCGCTAGGCAGATTTAGAATCGGCTGGATAAATGAAAATAGCCGTTATTATCGTTTTTTTGGTCTTGACTATCCAAACCGTGAGACCGCTGACCGTGCATGGAACGAAAACCGAATTACCCATGAAACTTGGTTGTCTATAATTCATGCGATCAATAATGAAAAGACGCCACCACAGGATACGCCACTGGGTGGTTATATCGGTATTCATGGCATTGGCAACGGTGACCAGGAAGTTCACAACCAGTTTAACTGGACCAACGGTTGCGTTGCACTGACGAATGAGCAGATAGATCAGCTTGGCGAATGGATCAAACCAGGCGTTATGGTTGAAATTCACTAACGAACAGCTATCTGCTTGCCTGGAACCCCTGAGTTGCTAAAATCACGAAAAATTTCCAGGACCGTAAATTTTTGCACAGCTGTTTGAAAGATAAGGAATTATCAGCTATCAAAACAAAGCGTGTCTGGTTGATACTTTCTTATCAACGCAATAATTTAATAGGACTCGTTTATTTCATGGATAAAATCAGATAACATGAAATGTGTATGTCACTGAGGCTGAAGCATTAAAAATTTAGTGGCAGAAAATGGTAGATGTTGGCAGTTCATAAATCATATGAAAAATAAACGCTGAGGAGATTGGAATGAACGTAAAAATCAAACATCAATTACGCATCTTCACACTTATTGCTGTAATCGGTGCAGTGGCTGGGTTATCCGGTTGCGCAACATCGGGACGAGCCGATGATCTGCAGGCGCAACTCAATACGCTTTCTGCTGATGTAGACGCAGCAAAAGCAGAAGCTTCTGCGGCTAATGCCAGAGCGGACGAAGCACTGGGTGCGGCAAATTCAGCAGTTAACGTAGCGAACGAAGCAAACAGACGGTCAATGGATACTGAAACGAAGATTGACCGCATGTTTAAAAAAGCAATGCATAAATAGGTTTTTTTAGAAGCCCCTCATTCAAGAGGGGCTTCTAAGTGTGCATTATTTGGATATTAACGTCGGTATTCCATCCTTACTGGCTATCGCGTCTTGCAATGCCTGATAGTCAATCCTGACATCTGTCACAAAATCATCATCTGGATTACCGACTTTTTTCACGATAAAGTCATTAACCGCTTCAAACACAATCTGGTCATAGTTGGTGTATTTGTCGGCATCTTCTTCAAGCGGCGGATGCAGTTCCACAAAAAGCGAGTCACCTAACCACCCAAGTTTTATTGGTTCATTGATAATGTGCACCTGTGTACCTATCGGGACTTGAGCGAACATCGTTTCAATATCTTCGGGATACATACGCACACATCCAGCTGAGACCCGCATCCCAATACCAAAAGGCTTGTGAGTGCCATGAATAAGATAACTGCCATTACCCACGCCCAGCCTTATCGCAAAGCGCCCGAGTGGATTATCAGGGCCGGCGGGTACGACATCGGGCAATGGCGGATCACCGGCTGCAATTGCAGCATCTTTAAGTGACTGCGGTGGCGTCCAGGTTGGGTCTTTCTTTTTGCCAATTACTTTCGTTTTACCCAGGGGAGTTTCCCAATCCATTCTGCCTATTCCGACTGGGTGCGTTGTAACCACTGGCTTGGCATCTTTTTTTGCTTTGGGAAAATAATAGATGCGCATCTCAGCCAGGTTAAGCACCAGGCCCTTACGTTCAGTTTGCGGAATAATGTATCGACTGGGTAAAATAACCTCAGCACCATCAGCAGGTAACCATCTATCTACATCAGGGTTTGCCAGTAGAATTTCAGTCTGACCGATATCATAAAGGCGCGCAATATCCAGTAACGTTTCCTCCCGGCTAGCTACGGTTGTTTGCATCTGGCCAAAAATATCTATATCCGATGGCGGCAATATCCATGTTCCAGCCCTGACTATACCAACAAAACCAACCGTTGAGACAGTGACAATAAACAGCATGATTTTATACATCAGTCATACCTTGCTAAATGGTTAAACAGCTAAACTAACAAATATAGCTGAAGAAAATTAAGACTGGGCATAAAAAAACCCGGGCATTTATCTATTACTTCGCCCTTTATCCTCCACGACCTTCCCCCAAGAATCCCGCAAAGTCACCACTCGATTGAACACGGGCTTCTCGGGCCGCATATCAACACGATCTGCGACAAAATAGCCATTGCGCTCAAACTGGAAACGCTGTTCGGATTCCGCTTCACTGAGCGATTGTTCCACATAAGCTGTGATTGTTTTCTTTGAATCGGGATTCACGGACTCCTTATAATTTTTGCCGCCGCTACCTGGGTACGGATCGGCAAACAAGCGATCATACAGTCGAACTTCCGCCTGCTGTACCTGTTTTGCAGACAGCCAATGAATATTGCCTTTAACCTTACGTTTTGTGGCACCCGCCGTACCGCTTTTGGTGTCAGGGTCGTAGGTGCAATGAATGGCTTCTATTTGTCCATCGGTGTTTTTCTTCACCTGCACACATTTAATAATAAAGGCATAACGTAGACGAACTTCCGTACCTGGTGACAAACGGAAGTATCCTTTAGGCGGCTGTTCCATAAAATCATCACTTTCAATATAAAGTGTTTTTGAAAACGGAACCACACGCTTTCCCCATTCCGGCTTTTGCGGATGATTAGGTGCGTGACAATCTTCCTGCTGATCATCCGGATAATTATCAATGATCACTTTCAGCGGCTTTAAAACAGCAATCCGTCGGGGCGCACATTCATTCAGGTCCTCTCGCAGACAGTCTTCCAAGACACTCACATCGATCCATGAATCTGCTTTACTAACGCCGATGCGCTCAGCAAAAAGACGAATCGAATTTGGCGTATACCCGCGGCGACGCACCCCGGCCAAGGTGCTGAGACGTGGATCATCCCAACCTTCCACATACCTTCCTTCCACTAATTCAATCAATTTACGCTTACTCATGACCGTATAGGTCAGGTTAAGGCGGGCAAATTCAATTTGCTGAGGGTGACAAGGCACAACTTCCTCCAACTGATCAAGCACCCAGTCATAAAGCGGCCGGTGATCTTCAAACTCCAGCGTGCACAAAGAATGCGTAATGTTCTCCAGCGCATCGGAAATACAATGCGTATAGTCGTACATAGGATAAATACACCATTCGTTGCCTGTACGCTGATGATGCACGTGGCGAATCCGGTAAATTACCGGGTCCCGCATATTAATATTTGGCGAAGCCATATCGATTTTGGCACGCAACACATGCGCACCGTCTGGAAACTCACCTGCCCGCATACGCCGAAACAGATCCAGGCTTTCCGTTGCGGCACGCTCACGATATGGGCTGTTCTTGCCGGGTCTGATCAGCGTGCCCCGTTGTTCCCGTATTTCATCGGCATTAAGACTATCCACGTATGCTTTTCCATGCTTGATAAGATGTTCAGCAAATGCATACAGCTTGTCAAAATAATCAGAGGAGTAATGAAGATATTTTCCCCAGCTAAAGCCGAGCCATGTCACATTCTCACAGATCGCATCAACATACTCTTGCGCTTCTTTTTCCGGGTTGGTGTCATCGAAACGCAGATGGCACACCCCTTTATAATCACTGGCCAGGCCAAAATTCAAACAGATACTCTTGGCGTGACCAATATGCAAATAACCATTAGGCTCTGGGGGAAAACGCGTTTCTACACGCCCTCGCCATTTGCCAGAACGATTATCATTGTCTATGATACTGCGAATAAAATTGGATGTAATATTGTCGGTTGAGGGTTCAGTTACTGATTTCTCTTTCAAGTTAGCTCTCTCGGAATGTTTATTATGCAATAAAATACGGATTATAACGATGACGGATCGAAATGCCACCAAACAGTCTTATTTACTGTTTTCATCAATCTCAATCAACAATTTGCAATCAGGGAAGCATTAATAATTCTCGTCTTGCCATCCATTACCAGCATTTTACAAATTAGTATCATTCACTGCGGTTTAAAGAAAATTTTTTAATCGACCTGATTCTTCTGCCAGTAATTTTAATCATTTTCTTGAAAGACAGCCGCGTTAAAAAATAAATCATTCAAAATTATCATGATACGTTTGCAATATTGACAGTTTTTCAGGTCAAAATCGCAATTTCTCGATGGTCGATGAGATGAGTCTGCAAATCCACAACAACCTATATCTTTCTTTTTCCCAATACCGCTCTCTGATAAACTCTCGGTTCTTAACTTATACCTGCACCGTTATAATTTTAATTCTTACATCTAGCTTTTTAACATCGATGGCTTAGCTTCATTCAGCATTTACTCTGCAATACCAGCGGATTTCTGCAAATAACGGGCCAAAGTAATAAAAAATATGAATGTAACAATTCCCAATCTATAACAGTACTGATTATAATCGTCATGCTAAATAACTGAGGAGTTTTGAATGTTTGACAGATCTGACCGACTCACACTATACATCAATGCGATGCTGGCAGCATTTGGCATTATATTTGCGCTATTCAGCGGTTTTTTTCTTATCAGTTTTATTTTCACTGGCTGCGCATTACTGCTTATGTACGATATATATCGCCAAAATAAAACTGCATTTACCGTTACCCACTTGGACAAAATACTTACTATCCAGGATAGCAGCGGCAACAAAGCGACAGAAACACAAAAATATTCAGTTACCGCTAACAAAACAGGACTTTCGGAAATCTGGTTCAAAAACATCATATCCGACGGGATCATCAGTTATATCCATATTAATGGCGCTTCTCCTGCGGAACGAAAACAAGAAGATGGAAAAACCCATGTCGCGATGAAATTTGATTCGCCAGTCAAAGCAGGCAATACATTTGAAACAACAGTATCACTGAATCATCAGAATGCATTCACAAAGACCCAAGAAACACTCGTTCACACCATTGATTACGAGACCAAATTGCTGCGCATGGTGATTGAACTGCCAGCAGGAAGCCGAGCTGGTTTTGCCAGCCTTTCTCGCCGGTATAAAGGTGAAGAAAAACAAGCACCTCCGCCCATTATCACGGAACATGGAAAGATTGTCGCGGATATTAAAAATCCACCGGTCGGCGCAGAATATTGTTTACACTGGGACTGGCCTAAAACGAAATTAATGGACAAACTTGACAATATTTTCTTTTACAAATAATTACAACTTTATGCTGTCTGGCTTCACAACTGCCTTATCCGTGCTAATTTAACTGCTTTTTTTGCACGTTTATTGCATCTGAGGCCAGGCAGCATCAGCCTGAATAATTACGTTGACTCCTTTACATCGTTGACAACGATTGTAAATACATGGCGCAATGACTGACATTTATTGTCTATTGTATTTGCAACCAAAATAAGCGGTCACTGATTTGTTAAAACAAATTGACGCTTACCTGAGCGCCCTAAGTACATTTTCAATATTTGCTATTGGCTGTATCGGCGCCATGTTACTCGGTGTTGTTAATCACCTTCTTGGGCCGGAAATATCGTTTTCAGTTTTCTATATCGCACCAATTATGCTGGTCACCTGGTATGGAGGTAAGAAACCAGGATATCTGATAGCGATGATTTCGGCCGGAGTTTGGTTGTATGTTGATTTGACCGCTGGGAACCAATATTCATCACTGCTGATTCCTGTTTGGAATATGCTGGTCCGGTTAGTTTTTTTTCTTATTATTCTCAGACTATTAACTGTCGTTCACGAGAAATTAGTATTTGAAGAGAGTTTGGCGGCAACCGACCCTTTGACTGGACTGTCAAATCGTCGTTTTTTTCAAGAACAGCTTGAACGAGAATATGCCAGAAATCAGCGCCATCCCGAACCGTTCACCATCGTCTATTTCGATTTGGATAATTTCAAGTATGTTAATGACACGATGGGGCATACTGTTGGTGATGTGTTGCTACAAAATGTAGCGCAAACATTACTGAATGTCGTGCGATCATCAGATTTTGTGTCACGTCTGGGCGGTGATGAGTTTGCAATCTTGTTTCCAATGCTGGACAAATCGTCAACTTCGGTCGTTCTTGAAAAACTACAAAACAGTCTGCTTGAAACGATGCGAAAAAAAAACTGGCCTGTGACTTTCAGTATTGGTGCGGTAACTTTCTCTGATGTGATGAGCTCGAGTCGGGAAATGATCAAATTGGTTGATGATTTGATGTATGAAGTTAAGAAATCCGGGAAAAATGATATTCGACATGTGTATTGGCCAGAGGAGAAACCAACCTCATAAGCAATACATCTACCCAGAGCCGCCGAATTGCCGATGTATGAGGCAAAACAACATCCGTAACAGCCGGATTATGAAAATATTAAGTGTTCCCGGAAAGCCTCTAAATAATTTTCTGGCACGATCTACGTCGCAGACATGCCGTTATGGCGCAACAAAGCATCAATGCTGGGTTCACGTCCACGAAATGCGACAAAAGATGCCAGAGCGGGCCGGCTACCTCCA
>BQJA01000090.1 GCA_021604405.1 Nitrosomonas sp.
AAGACCCAGCGCATCATATGTCTCATGCGGTACACTCGAATAACCGGCATGCACCCCGCCTATCAACATCAGACCGCTCACCAGCATCGCTATCTTCAGCCAAAACTTGGCAATCATGTTTTTCTCCTTTTGCTCAAAATCGTTGCTATATTTTGTTATTTTAAATACCTTGACGTGCCTGTTTCCCACTCCCGCACGTTTCATCATTAACCATGACAAAAGCAAGCGTACTGAGTCAACTCTGCACTGTCAAGAGAATTTATTCAATGCATTTCCCGCTGATACTCATAACCTGTAAGGTATTGTTCGCAATATATTGATTAAAATAATTTATAAAAAATTCACATAACAATCATAATCAATTAGCAGAATGATTCACTAAAAAATAATTCATGAAATATGCAGAAATCTCCAGATTAAATTGTATGCTCACTACCTTGCGTCCTATCTACATTATCATCGATGGGGGTTGTCATTGGAACATCCGGCAATAATTTTCCTTTCTTGCGCGCATTATGAAATGACAGGCCAGTCCCCGCAGGAACAAGCCGCCCAACAATAACATTTTCTTTAAGCCCTCTTAAATCGTCTTTTTTACCCATGATAGCTGCTTCAGTAAGAACGCGCGTGGTTTCCTGGAAAGATGCAGCAGAAATAAATGAATCAGTGGACAATGAAGCTTTGGTAATCCCCAGCAACATGAACTCGTAAGTTGCCAGTATTTTGTTTTCTGATATCATCTTTTCGTTTTCCACTAAAAGATCCGCCCGTTCAACCTGTTCCCCAGGAATAAAACTTGTATCGCCCGCACTGACTACCTGGACGCGACGCAACATCTGGCGCACGATTACTTCGATGTGTTTGTCATTAATCTTCACACCTTGTAAACGGTATACATCTTGCACTTCATCTGTAATATAGCGCGCTAATGCTTCCACACCCTGTAAACGTAAAATGTCCCGCGGATCTGCAGGTCCGTCGACAATACTCTCTCCTTTGTTCACAACTTGTCCATCATGCGCCATCACATGCTTATCCTTCGGGATAAGATACTCGTGGGAAACACCCTCCAAATCGGTAATTACAAGGCGTTGCTTACCTTTGGTATCCTTTCCAAACGACACCGTCCCAGTTACCTCCGCCAGCAACCCGGCATCCTTGGGCGCACGCGCTTCAAATAACTCTGCCACACGCGGCAAGCCACCAGTAATATCACGGGTTTTAGAGGTTTCCTGTGGAATCCGTGCCAACACCTCTCCAACACTTACTTGTTGACCATCACGCACCGTTATAATTGAACCGATCTGGAATGTAATGCTTACGGGTAAATCACTACCCGCAATTTTTACTTCTTTTCCATCCTCGTCCAGGAATTTAACCAGTGGGCGCAACCCTTTTGATTGCGTAACACTCCGTCGTTTAGGATCAATAACAACCAGCGTAGACAAACCGGTCACCTCATCAATTTGCTTGGCTACGGTAACGCCTTCCTCGACATTTTCAAAGCGTACTTTTCCGGTATATTCTGTAATGATTGGGCGTGTATGCGGGTCCCAGGCTGTCAATACCTGACCTGCTTTAACGCTGTCCCCATCACGCACCAATAATGTTGCGCCATAAGGCGCCTTATGACGTTCGCGCTCGCGCCCATTCTCATCGGATATCACTACTTCACCGCTGCGTGAGATTGCAATCAATTCATTTTGTGCATTAGTAACATAGCGCATAGTAGATGAATAATGCACGACGCCATTTGATTTACTCTCAACTTTACTCGCAACAGCAGTTCTTGATGCCGCACCGCCGATATGAAAAGTGCGCATGGTTAACTGTGTACCCGGTTCACCAATCGATTGCGCCGCTATCACGCCAACCGCTTCACCAACATTAACGATCGAGCCACGACCCAAATCACGCCCATAACACTTCGCGCACAGCCCATATCGGGTCTCGCATGTCAGTGGCGTTCGTACCTTTACCTCATCAATTCCCAAGGACTCGATAAGATCAACCGCCTCTTCATCTAGTAGCGTCCCCGCAGGAAAAACAACCCCTTGATTCTCAGCATTTATAATATCATCCGTCACGACTCTGCCAAGAATGCGTTCTCGTAACGGTTCGATTATTTCACCGCCTTCAACGAGCGCTTTCATGATTACTCCGTTACCAGTATTGCAATCATCCTCGATAACGACCAAATCCTGGGTCACATCAACCAGCCGACGAGTCAAATAACCGGAATTTGCGGTTTTTAGCGCTGTGTCGGCAAGTCCTTTTCGTGCGCCATGGGTAGAAATAAAATATTGCAGAACATTCAACCCTTCCCGGAAATTAGCTGTGATCGGTGTTTCAATAATCGAACCATCAGGCTTTGCCATAAGACCCCGCATCCCTGATAACTGACGAATCTGTGCAGCAGAACCGCGGGCACCAGAATCCGCCATCATATAAATAGAGTTAAACGATTCCTGTTTTAACTGATTGCCATCATTGTCTATTTTCACTTCACCCGTGACGGGATCACGCACTAATTCCTCACCAAGCTGATCCATCATCGCCTTCGCTACCCGATCACCAGCTCTACCCCAAATATCTACGACTTTGTTATATCGTTCGCCTTGCGTTACCAGGCCTGACGTATATTGCGTCTCTATCTCTTTTACTTCTTTTTCTGCCGAACCAATGATGCTACGCTTTTCGGTCGGTGTCAGCATGTCATCCGCACAAATCGAAATACCCGCGCGGGTGGCATAAGTAAAACCCGCATACATAAGCTTATCCGCGAAAATTACTGTCTCTCGCAGACCACAGCGACGGAAACTGGCATTGATGAGCTTTGAAATTTCTTTTTTCTTTAGTGCCTTGTTTACATAAGAAAAAGGCAATCCTGTTGGAAATATTTCAAATAATAACGCGCGTCCAACCGTGGTCTCATAACGTGTTATTTTTTCTACTTGCTCTCCGTCGACGTTGGTATCATATTCCTTGATACGAACCAAAATCTTCGCATTTAACTCGACGTTGCGACTTTCGTAAGCACGGGAAACTTCACTAACATTTGGAAATATCGCGCCTTCACCACGCGCACCTATTTTTTCTCTCGTAGCATAATATAAACCAAGCACGATATCCTGTGATGGCACAATAATCGGTTCTCCATTAGCTGGGGAAAGCACATTATTTGTCGACATCATCAAGGTGCGACTTTCCATTTGCGCCTCTAAAGAAAGCGGCACATGCACCGCCATTTGATCACCATCAAAGTCAGCATTAAAAGCAGCACATACCAACGGATGGAGCTGAATTGCTTTACCTTCAATCAAGACTGGCTCGAATGCTTGAATACCAAGACGATGGAGTGTTGGTGCACGATTAAGCATCACGGGATGCTCTCGAATCACTTCCTCCAGAATATCCCATACTACAGGCGTTTCATTTTCCACTTCTCTTTTAGCCGCCTTAATGGTACTGGCAACCCCCATTATCTCCAGCTTATTAAAGATAAACGGTTTGAACAATTCAAGCGCCATTTTTTTTGGTAATCCACATTGATGCAGTTTAAGTTGCGGCCCTACAACGATAACGGATCGTCCCGAGTAATCAACACGTTTTCCGAGCAAATTTTGACGAAAACGTCCTCCCTTGCCTTTAATCATATCTGCAAGAGATTTCAATGGGCGCTTATTAGCACCTGTCATTGCCTTGCCCCTGCGGCCATTATCCAATAAAGAATCGACCGATTCCTGCAGCATCCTTTTTTCATTTCTAACAATTATTTCCGGCGCTTTCAACTCAAGCAGGCGTTTCAAACGATTGTTGCGGTTGATTACACGGCGATAAAGATCATTTAAGTCAGACGTGGCAAAACGCCCTCCATCCAGGGGCACCAAGGGCCGCAACTCTGGAGGCAATACCGGTAAAACCGTCAATATCATCCATTCCGGTTTAATTCCGGACTTATTAAAGGCTTCTAACACTTTTAGCCGTTTGGAAAGTTTTTTCAGTTTAGTTTCAGAACCAGTACTTTCCATTTCTCGCCGCAAGGTTTCGATTTCTACGTGAATGTCAAGACTGTTTAATAAATCCCGAATACCTTCAGCGCCCATACTCGCACTGAATTCATCACCAAATTCTTCCGTCTTGGCCAAATAATCGTCCTCTGTCAATAACTGACATCGGGCCAATGGTGTCATACCTGGATCTGTCACGACATAGGCTTCAAAATAAAGAACGCGCTCGATATCTCGCAAGGTCATATCCAACACCATACCTAATCGCGACGGCAACGACTTCAGAAACCAGATATGCGCAACAGGTGAAGCAAGTTCAATATGTCCCATGCGTTCACGCCGCACTTTAGACAAGGTCACTTCAACGCCACATTTCTCACAAATTACACCACGATGTTTTAGTCGCTTATATTTTCCACATAAACATTCGTAATCCTTCACCGGGCCAAAAATTTTAGCGCAAAATAAACCATCTCTTTCCGGCTTAAATGTCCGATAGTTAATAGTCTCAGGTTTTTTTACTTCGCCATAGGACCAAGAGCGTATTTTCTCCGGTGAAGCAAGACCAACTTTGATTGAGTCAAATTCTTCCTTATGAGTAACCTGTTTAAATAAATCGAGCAATGCTTTCATTTGTCACTCCAGTTAATAGGGGGGCAGTATAAAAAATCAGTTGTACCACAACAAAAATCAAAAAAGATTTTGTCCATGCAGTTGAAAAATCAGTACTGATCCAGATCGATATCCATTCCCAACGAACGGATTTCTTTTACCAACACATTAAATGATTCAGGCATACCGGCATCTATCTTATGATCCCCCTTCACGATGCTCTCATATACTTTCGTCCGTCCATTTACATCATCTGATTTAACTGTCAGCATTTCCTGCAACGTATATGCGGCGCCATAAGCTTCTAATGCCCAAACCTCCATTTCACCAAAACGTTGTCCACCAAACTGAGCTTTACCACCAAGCGGTTGCTGGGTCACCAGACTATAAGGACCTGTTGAACGCGCATGCATCTTGTCATCGACCAAGTGGTGCAGTTTTAATACATGCATATAACCCACCGTAACAGACCGGTCGAACGCTTCACCTGTTCTGCCATCATAAAGCGTTACCTGACCTGACGCAGGCAATCCAGCCAGTTCCAGCATCATCTTGATCTCTCGCTCGGTTGCACCATCAAACACCGGCGTCGCAAAAGGAACACCATCGGTTAAATTCCCCGCCAAAGCCAAAATTTCATCATCAGATAATACGGAAAGTTCTTCGCTTTTCCCGCTACTATTGTAAATTTTTTCGAGAAAACTCTTGATTTCAGTAATATTTTGCTGTTCGCGCAACATCGTGTTAATTTTATTACCTAAACCTTTTGCCGCCCACCCCAAATGAACTTCTAAAATTTGCCCGACATTCATACGCGACGGCACACCCAGCGGATTCAACACAATATCGACGGGGGTTCCATCAACCATATACGGCATATCTTCTAACGGTACAATTTTTGAAATCACACCTTTATTACCATGACGACCGGCCATTTTATCGCCAGGTTGCAAGCGCCGCTTTACTGCGATGTAAATCTTAACCATTTTCTGCACACCGGGCGGTAACTCATCTCCCTGCGTGAGCTTTCGCTTTTTCTCATCAAATGCGGCATCAAAAGTTTTTCGCTTTTGCGCCATGCCCTCTTTTACTTGTTCAAGCTGTAGACTTGCTTCCTCATCGGACAGCCGGACATCAAACCAGTAATGAGGATCAATGCTATCAAGATACTCCTTGGTAATCACCGTTCCTTTGCTAAGCTTCTTGGGTCCCCCAGTCGCTTCTTTACCCACGAGTAACCGTCCAATACGCCCAAATGCATCGACTTCAACAATTCGCATCTGATCTGCCAAATCTTTTTTATACCGGTCAAGTTCATCGTCGATAATTTGTTGCGCCCGTTTGTCACGTTCTATACCTTCACGAGTAAACACCTGTACATCAATTACCGTTCCCGCAATTCCAGATGGCACGCGTAACGAAGTATCCTTTACGTCTGAAGCTTTTTCACCAAAAATTGCGCGTAGCAGTTTTTCTTCAGGCGTTAATTGTGTTTCACCTTTTGGCGTTACTTTGCCAACGAGTACATCCCCTGCCTCAACTTCGGCGCCAATATATACAATACCTGATTCATCCAGACGCCCTAGCTGCTGCTCGGATAGGTTAGGGATGTCAGCAGTTATTTCTTCTGTGCCGAGTTTGGTATCGCGGCTCACAACAGATAATTCTTCAATATGTATGGATGTAAATCGATCCTCTGCGACAACTCGTTCTGATATAAGAATGGAATCTTCGAAGTTGTAGCCATTCCAAGGCATAAACGCCACCAACATATTCTGCCCAAGCGCGAGTTCGCCTATGTCGGTAGAAGCGCCATCTGCAATAACGTCATCACGGGCAATATGATCGCCAATCCTGACCAATGGGCGCTGATTAATATTTGTATTCTGATTTGAACGGGTATATTTGATTAAGTTATATATATCAACACCAACTTCACCAGCGCGTGTTTCAGCATCATGTACCCGCACCACGATACGGCTGGCATCCACATAATCAACCACACCGCCACGAACTGCTCGCACTGTCGTTCCGGAATGCAACGCGACGACGCGTTCAATTCCCGTCCCAACAAATGGCTTTTCTGCGCGAAGACAGGGCACGGCCTGACGTTGCATGTTAGACCCCATCAACGCACGGTTTGCATCGTCATGCTCTAAAAAAGGAATCAGTGAAGCTGCCACTGACACAATCTGCGCAGGTGCCACGTCAACATGCTCTATGCGATCGGGTGACGATAAAGTAAATTCATTTTTATGTCGACAAGATACAATCTCATTGATAAATTGACCTTCCTGATCTAGCGCAGCATTTGCTTGCGCTATCATGTACTGGCCTTCTTCAATGGCGGAAAGATACTCAATGTCATCACTGACTTTACTATTTTCAACTTTGCAATAAGGTGTCTCGATAAATCCATATTCATTGGTGCGAGCATAAAGCGCCAATGAATTGATAAGACCAATATTTGGACCTTCTGGTGTTTCAATTGGGCAAACACGTCCATAATGTGTAGGATGTACGTCACGCACTTCAAAACCAGCACGTTCCCGGGTCAATCCGCCTGGGCCCAAGGCAGAAATACGACGTTTATGTGTAATCTCTGAAAGTGGATTTGTCTGATCCATAAATTGAGACAACTGACTGGAACCAAAGAATTCTCGCGCCGCAGCTGATACTGGTTTTGCATTGATCAAATCATGTGGCATCAAATTTTCTGATTCTGCCTGACTTAAGCGCTCTTTTACTGCTCGCTCAACACGCACCAATCCGGAACGAAATTGGTTCTCGGCTAATTCACCTACCGATCTCACACGGCGATTTCCCAAGTGATCAATATCATCTATCTCACCACGGCCATTACGTAACTCAACTAGAATTTTTATTACCGCTATAATATCTTCATTTGATAACGTTAGTGGTCCTGTTAGTTCCGTTCTGCCCACGCGACGATTAAATTTCATGCGCCCGACGACAGACAAATCGTACCGCTCTGACGAATAAAACAAGCCACCAAATAGTGACTTTACAGCTTCTTCCGTAGGTGGTTCGCCAGGGCGCATCATGCGATAAATCGCCACCTGCGCTGTCATTTCATCGGTCGTTTCATCTATACGCAATGTCTGTGACAAAAAAGGCCCATGATTAAGATCATTAACATAGAGCGTATTAATTTTCCCGATTCCAACCTCTCGTAATTTGGCCAGTGTTGTTTCCGTGATTTCCTCATTTACCGATGCAACAACCTCGCCTGTCTCTTTATCGATTACGTTATGGGCCAGTATCCGTCCTAATAAAAATTCTTCTGGAACAACCAGTTCTTTTATGTTGGCTTGCTGCAAATCGCGAACATGCCTGGCCGTAATACGCTTATCTTTTTGAACAATGACATTACCACTTTTATCAGTGATATCTATATTTGCAACCTCACCGCGTAAACGATCCGGCACCAGTTCGAATAAAATTTCATTCGCAGTAAAATTAAAGCTGTCAAAAATAAAGAATTCAGCAAGAATTTGCTCAGATGTGCACCCAATTGCTCTCAATAATGTCGTCACTGGCATCTTACGACGACGGTCAATACGAAAAAACAGGCAATCTTTCGGGTCAAATTCAAAATCAAGCCACGAACCACGATACGGTATTATGCGGGCTGAGAATAATAACTTTCCTGATGAATGCGCTTTCCCACGGTCATGCTCAAAGAACACCCCTGGAGACCGATGCAATTGAGACACAATGACTCGCTCAGTGCCATTAATGACGAATGAACCAGTCTCAGTCATCAGTGGAATTTCTCCCATGTAAACTTCCTGCTCCTTCACCTCTTTTACAGTCGGCTTGGTTGTCTCCTTTTCCAGGATAGTTAATCTGACTCTGGCGCGCAAAGGGGAAGCATAAGTTAGTCCCCGTTGTTGACACTCTTTTACGTCAAATGCAGGCGTACCCAATGAATAACTGATAAAATCCAAACGCGCATTCTTAGAATGGCTCTCGATCGGAAAGATTGAATTAAATGCTGCCTGCAAGCCTTGATTTCGCCGTTTATTAGGGACGACTTTTTCTTGCAAAAACGCTGCATATGATTCGAGCTGTGTAGCGAGAAGAAAGGGAATCGGCAAAACGCTGGCACGCTTAGCAAAACTTTTACGGATGCGTTTTTTCTCGGTAAACGAATAGCTCATGGGATTTCTCCGGAAGAAGAAGATAGAGGATAGACAAATGCAGAATGTTAATTCTGCTGCTGGATATTTTCGCTATGTTGCAGTGTATAAAATACCCAGTTTCGACAAGCTGGCAACTATTAACAGTTGCCAGCTTATTACTAATTTCAATCGTAACGTTATTTAATTTCGCAGGTAGCACCAGCTTCAGTCAATTGCTTCTGAATTCCTTCAGCGTCATCTTTGGAAATACCTTCCTTGATCGGTTTTGGTGCGCTATCCACCAGGTCTTTAGCCTCTTTTAGACCCAAACCGGTTACCGCGCGAACGACCTTAATGACGTTAACTTTGCTTGATCCTGCAGAATTCAGCACAACTGTAAATTCAGTTTGCTCTTCTGCCCCGGCTGCACCGCCACCGGCAGCCGGGGCAGCCGCTGCAACTGCAGCGGTCGCGGCGGCAGATACACCGAATTTCTCTTCCATTTCTTTGATTAACTGCGATAGCTCCAGCACAGTCATATTCGCAATTGATTCTAATAATTCTTCTTTAGTTACAGCCATAATTTTCTCCTGGTAATTAATTATCCGGTTTTGATCATGTGTGCAAAAATGCACCATCTGGGTTATTTATTATCACAAACGATAGCCAGTCCCCGAACAAATCGAGTCGGCACTTCATTAAGAGTCTGTACGAATTTCGCGACGGGTGCTTGCATCGTCCCTAGTAATTTCGCCATTAATTCTTCACGACTAGGCAACGCAGCTAGCGCAGCAATATCATCTTTCGACATTACCTTTTCGCCCATTGCACCCACCTTTATCACCAATTTATCATTGGTTTTGGCAAATTCATGAAGTACTTTTGCAACTGCGACTGGATCCGAACCAATACCGTAAACAAGTGGACCGACCATATGTTCGGTAAGACCCACGAATGGTGTATCCGCAACCGCACGACGAACGAGAGAGTTCTTCAAAACGCGAAAATATACGCCTGACTGACGTGTTTTAACTCTAAGCTGAGTCATTTGACCAACTTCCAACCCCCGATACTCAGCAATAACCATAGCCTGAGCCTGAGCGACCTGCGCCCCAACTTCAGCCACGATTGCTTTTTTCTCTTCAAGATTAAGACTCAAGGTTCATTCTCCATCATTTATTTGCGGTGCCGAAAAAATATTAAGAATACTCACTACTCATTTCCCGGCACTACTAACCGGCGACCTTAATTCAGGAAAAAACTGTTCCTGCATTGGGTGCGCCATCTACGCTGGGCATTAACGACCGCAAGTAACAGAAAATGTATAGCAAGATTAGATATCCACAGATCACTAGACAAATCCCTTTTTGCAGTCAAATGATTAAGTCATAACAGCGCTCACTTAATCTGACAACAATAACAATTTCATTTATTATTACAAATTAAAATTTTTGCGCTTAAGTAGAGACCCCAACGGTCTTTGATAACCTGCTGAATGTGACATCCTACTTTTCAGCAGCCCAAAGCTTATAATTGCTGCATTATGTTAGCCTGATCAACCCGCACCCCGATGCCCATCGTGCTGGAAACTGAAATTCTTCTAAGGTAAACACCCTTAGACGTCGCGGGCTTTGCTTTGTTCAACGCTTCAAGCAGCGCTAACAAGTTCTGTTTCAGAGAGTCGACATTGAAGGAGGCACGACCAATCGTGCAATGAACAATGCCTGCTTTGTCTGCACGAAATTGCACCTGACCCGCTTTAGCGTTTTTAACTGCATTCGCAACATCTGGCGTAACCGTACCAACTTTAGGGTTTGGCATCAAACTGCGCGGACCCAAGATCTGACCTAATTGTCCAACTATGCGCATCGCGTCAGGACTGGCAATCACTATATCAAAATTTATATTGCCGCCTTTTATTTGTTCTGCCAAATCTTCAAATCCGACTATATCTGCTCCAGCTTCCTGCGCTTCCTTCGCTTTATCTCCTTGCGCAAAAACAGCCACACGAACTGTTTTTCCAGTACCTGCCGGCAACACTACAGAGCCGCGTACCGCTTGATCTGATTTTTTTGCATCAATACCGAGGTTCACCGCAACGTCAATTGATTCATCAAATTTTGCAGTTGCTGTTTCCTTAATCTTTTCAAGCGCTTCTGTAAGAAAATACAATTTATTGCGATCATTCATTTTTTTAATGGCTTGATAACGTTTGGATACAAATGCCATTTACACACCCTCCACATCAATACCCATGCTTCTTGCGCTACCAGCCACCGTACGCACGGCAGCATCCATATCCGCCGCCGTCAAATCAGGCATTTTTATTTTTGCGATTTCTTCAGCCTGATCACGCGTTAATTTTCCAACTTTATCAACATGCGGCTTAGCGCTTCCTCGATTAACTCCTGCTGCTTTCTTGATCAACACCGATGCAGGCGTCGTCTTCATGACAAAAGTAAAACTTTTATCAGCGTACGCCGTTATAACAACTGGTACTGGCAGTCCCGCCTCCATTTTTTGAGTTGCTGCATTAAATGCCTTGCAGAACTCCATGATATTGAGCTGACGCTGCCCAAGCGCAGGGCCTATTGGTGGGCTCGGATTCGCCTTGCCAGCAGGTACCTGCAATTTAATGTAACCAATAATTTTCTTTGCCACGGTAAATCTCCTTTCGGGTGCAAACAAGCAACGTGTCGCTCTCCCCGGTTAATGACATCTGATTTTTTTGTGCAAACTACGTTATTAATTCACAAAAAAATCGACTTTGATTATCTCCAATTAGGTTTTTTCCACTTGGTTAAAGTCCAGCTCTACTGGCGTTGGACGCCCGAAGATTGAAACTGACACCCTAAGTTTGCTTTTATCGTAATTAACATCTTCAACATTACCATGAAAATCAGTAAACGGCCCATCCTTGACTCGCACCGCCTCCCCAGGCTCAAAAAGCACTTTTGGTTTTGGTTTCTCAACGCCCTCTTGAATTTGGTCCAATATATTCTGCACTTCTTTTTGGCTGATCGGCGTTGGCTTCATGACGGATCCACCGACAAAACCAGTCACCTTGTCTGTACTTTTCACGAGATGCCATGTCTCATCAGACATTTCCATCTCCACAAGAACATAGCCAGGAAAGAACTTTCTTTCGCTGATACTTTTCTGGCCGCTTTTCATTTCCACCACTTCTTCCACAGGCACAAGTATCTGACCAAACATATCTTGCATACCAGCACGATCAATACGCTCAATCAATGCTCGCCGCACAGCCTTTTCAAAACCAGAATAAGCATGAACAACATACCAGCGCTTACTCATTCTTCACTCTGGACCATCCGATCAATCCCCCTGACCCATAATAGCTTTTACAGCCGCCAATAAACCAGCATCCACCAACCAAAGAAATAGTGCCATCGCAACAACGAAGGCAAACACGACACCTGAAGTTTGGATTGTTTCCTTTCGAGTTGGCCACACAACCTTTTTGGTTTCTTCAGCAGATTCCCTGCAAAACGCGTAAAATTCTCGTCCTTGCGTTGTGAACCACGCCACTGTTATTGCACTCAGAAAACCTAGCAATACCACCAGCACCCGAATTACCGTGGCACTATCTTGCAACAAGATGAATCCCGCTATACCAGCCGCCATAAAAACAAATGCCAGTCCAAGCTTAAGTCTGTTCACTCTAAACACCCCATTTCAATTCTTTCCAACAGCATTCCATCACAACCTTTTGAAATAAATTTTGTTAAAATCCTTCTTGCGAAACTATAGCTATTACAGAACAAACCACCTATGGAACACCATGATTCACTTCGTTCGTTCATACTTTGATATTGGTGCAATCTACTCAACACAAATCAAAAGTGGCGATATCAGAATCCATTCAGCGGAACGATACCATATTGAATTATTGCTAAAAAACGGTACCCGTCAGGCAATAAATTAGCAGTCACAATGGAACATATCAGAAAAAAATAAAATACTTTGCAAGCAACTTGTTACTTGCAAACCATGCCGCCCAAGGAATCAAACCTCAGGAACACATGCAATTAAAATAGTGGCAGGCCAGGAGGGCATCGAACCCCCAACCTTCGGTTTTGGAGACCGACGCTCTGCCAATTGAGCTACTGGCCTTTTTCTGCATAAACCAAGGTCTAAATTCAATTATACTGCTGCTGATCTAGACAATCTAAAAATTTCTATAAAATCATTCAATCACTTTTGCAACCACGCCGGCACCGACGGTTCGACCACCTTCACGTATCGCGAAGCGAAGTCCATCTGTCATAGCAATCGGCGCTATCAAATTTACGGTGACGGATACATTATCGCCCGGCATAACCATCT
>BQJA01000091.1 GCA_021604405.1 Nitrosomonas sp.
CCAATTCATTAACTTTTAAAAATTAATGTTGTTTTTATTCCTTAAATTATATTAATGGAGAAGGCAAATGAATGGCAAAACAGGCGGAGCTGTAACACGAGGTATACATCACGCTGGTTTGACGGTGCCTAATCTCGATGCAACACGGAAGTTCTTTCTCGATACCTTAGGTTATAAGCAGATTGGTGAGGTACCAGACTATCCTGCGGTGTTTCTCTCCGACGGCAGTATCATGATCACACTATGGCAGGCAGTGGATCCGGCAAATGCCGTGTCGTTTGATCGCAAGAATGTAATCGGTTTGCATCACCTGGCATTAATAGTAGAAGACAAGGAGGCGCTCGATCGTTTATATGAGCGTTTGCAAAATACCGATGGTATTAGCATCGAGTTCAAGCCGGAGCCACTTGGTGGCGGCCCTACGCAACATATGATGTGCTATATACCTGGAGGCATTCGGGTCGAGTTCATTGCACCTGCCGCCTAATCTGCTTGAATCAGCGAGTAGCTAAACCTACTTTAGACGTGATGCGGGATCTATCAATACCGTCCCCTTTTCATCATGGGGAACGCGAAATTCAGGCACGCCTCGGTGTCCGTGAGCAGGTCGAAGATATTGGGCAGCGGTTCATTCGCGATTACATGCCCGATCAACATAGGGCATTCTATGCACAGCTGCCTTTCTTGTTTATTGGAACGATTGACAAGAAGGGACGCCCTTGGGCATCGGTTCTGGCAGGCCGTCCTGGTTTTGCTCATACTCCCACACCCGATAGACTGAAGATCGACACCTCGTTGATATACGGCGATCCACTTAAAGACAATTTAGCACTAGGCCCGCAGGTTGGTTTATTAGGTATCGACTATGAAAGCCGCCGTCGTAATCGCTTAACTGGACGGCTTGCAATGATTAACGGCGATGGATTTGAAATAAAAGTCGATCAGACATTTGGCAACTGCCCACAATATATACAATCCCGCAGCTTTGAGCTCTTGCCTGAAGTCGACACGATCGGTGAAGTTCGGGCACTTCAACCATTGAAACGGCTGGATGATCGTGCTCGCGAAATCATCTCCAAAGCGGATAATTTCTACATTGCAACTAATTATTCTAAAAATTCCGAAAACCCCAGTCATGGAACGGATGTATCCCATCGCGGCGGAAAACCGGGTTTTGTGCGCATAGAAGATGATCAAACGTTCATCTTTCCGGATTTCTCTGGCAACAATCATTTCAATACTGTCGGCAATATCATGATGAATCCGCTAGCGGGTCTTTTGTTCATCGATTTTAAATCCGGGGATCTTTTGTATTTGACCTGTACCGCTAAAATCATCTGGGACAGCGAAGAACGGCAGGCTTTCGATGGCGCCGAACGGCTAGTTCGTTTTACCCTTGATGAAGGATTATTGATCAAAAATGGAATGCCGATTCGCTGGCATTTTCTAGAATATTCTCCAAGTCTAGAAAAAACCGGATCATGGGAAGAGGTGGCTGAAGCAATCACTGCGCGCAAAAAAGGTAACGTTTATCGAAACTACCAGGTTATCCGTGTTGAATCAGAAAGTAAAATCATTACCTCGTTCTACCTGAAACCGGAAGACAGCGGCGACATCCACTGCCATAAAGCGGGACAATTTCTTCCTATCGAGATTCAGCCACCCGGCATTCATAACCGGATACAGAGAACCTACACGATTTCAAATGCACCAAATGGGTCCTACTACCGTCTATCGATCAAAAGAGAACCATCGGCAAAACCTGGTTTACCGCCCGGGGTTTCATCGAATTACTTTCATGACCATGTGAGAACAGGGACAACGATTCGAGCTATGTCCCCGCGTGGCAAGTTCACGTTGGAGGAATCGAGCACGCGGCCAGTAGTGCTGATTAGCGGTGGCGTGGGTGTCACACCGATGATTAGCATGCTAGAGCAACTGGACAAGGACAGAAAGGGATGTGGTTGCAGCCGCCAAGTCTGGTTTATTCACGCAACCCAAAATAGTAAAGTGCACGCGTTTGACAAATACGTGCGCAGACTTGCAAAAAACTGGGCTTGTCTGCACGTGCATATACGTTACAGCCGCCCTTTGGATAATGACATTGAAGGTGAAGATTATGACAGTATTGGTCATGTCGACATTGACTTACTCAAATCGCTGTTATCCTTCGATGACTACGAATTCTATCTTTGCGGCCCACCCCTTTTCATGGCGTCTTTATTTGATGGCCTCAAATCATTAAATATCGCTGACGAACGAATTCATTATGAGTTCTTCGGACCTGGCGCGACATTGCATAAAGATCAACCGAGCGGCTTTGCATCCTTGGCCGAACAGTTTGGCGACCGTGCGCCGATACCGATTCAATTTTCCCATTCTGGTATCGAAGCCATGTGGGACCCGACCAAGGGCACCTTACTTGACCTGGCAGAGTCGAGAGGGCTTCACCCGCCTTATAGCTGTCGTTCTGGCATCTGCCAGACTTGTGCCACCCGAATTATCTCTGGCAATGTGGATTATCTCGAACCGCCAATGGTACAACCAAAAAAAGGGGAGGCTTTAATATGCTGCTCATATCCCCGTACACCAGAAGATATAAGCACAGTTGATGAAAAGATAATTTTGGATCTCTAGAAAATCCATTTTCCCATTAGCTAGATCGTTAAAACTCAAAACTACTTCACAATCAAAGCGCCAAAGATAGCAGGTGATAGTACGAGAAACGCGCCTCCTAGCGGCAAAACAAGCCCATTACATACAGACTGAGCATCTTGACCGATAATCCAAGTACACCTTGTAGCTCCCCGTAGAAGAATCAACAGCATGTGGCAGGACAATATAGGCATTCCTGCAAAAACGGTTTGCAATCTATCCTATTTCGGGCGTGAATTACACAAGGTAACATGAAATTGTCGTGTACGGATGACATAAGAATCGAATGTCAAAACGCGGCACAAGGTTTAATTTTTAACAGTTACCAAAAGGAGATTAATTATGTCACGCATTGAAACGGTCAATCCTCAGGAAGCTACAGGCGAAACCAAAGCGTTGTTAGATGCTGTTCAGCAAAAGCTCGGAATTGTCCCTAACTTTTTACGTGTATTTGCGCATTCACCCAAGGCATTAGCCGCTTTTCTTGGCTTATTTGAAAATATTGGCCAGGGTGTGCTGGACTCTAAGATCGGTGAGCGTATCGCGCTGGTTGTCGGTGAAAGTAATGGCTGCCAATATTGTGTTTCTGCGCATTCCGCTATTGCGCGAGGCGCTGGGCTCAGCAACGATGAAATCGCAAATGCTCGCAACAGTAGCTCGGCGGATCCAAAAGCCAATGCTGCGGTAAAGCTTGCTTCCGCCCTAAATGAGAAGCGGGGGGACATCACGACAATGGAATTTGCGCAAGCTAAAGCTGCTGGTTTGAGTGACGCCGAGATTGTTGAAATTATTACGCATGTGGGCTTGAATTTCATGACCAACGTGCTCGGCAAGTCAACCCAAATCAAAATCGACTTCCCTAAAGTCGATTTACTCAGCAACACGCAAAAAGCAGCCTAGAAACCAGCCCAAGAATGGTGACTGTAATGATGAGAAGTAATTTGAAGCAGTAAATTCCATTCTTGGGCTAACCCCAGTGCTATATGACGGAACATGCTTCATTGTCCTGTCACTTATTAGGGAATTTAAAAATTACCATTTATGAGGATATTACCATGCCGCATCCTTATGCCAAACGCATGTTTACGGATACCGTAAAAAAAGTACAGGAAGAATACGGTGTGCGTGAATCAGCGCAACAAATGGAAGACAGCCCTATTGCGCATGATATCTTAACCGATCGTGAACGTGAATTTATCGAGACACGCGACAGTTTTTACACGGCAACTGTCAACAGTAATGGCTGGCCATATGTACAACATCGCGGTGGACCCAAAGGTTTTCTGCGCGTTATTGATAAAAAGACGATTGCCTTCCCTGATTTTCGCGGTAATGATCAATATCTTAGTGTCGGGAATTTGCGTGACATAGATAGGATTTCACTGATTCTCATGGATTATCCCAATCGTCGCCGCTTGAAAATTCTGGGTTATTGCAAGGTCGTGACTGAACGCGAAGACCTGATGCAGGTCGCAAAATTGGAGCCAGCGGACTATGGCTATTCGGCACATCGCGCTATGATTATTACGTTAGACTCGTTTGATTGGAATTGTCCGCAACATATCATTCCGCGCTATACACAGCAAGAGATTGAAGCAATGCTGCCCGAGCAGCCCGATCCTATCCAGACAAGTTTTGCCCTGCCCACCTCGCAAGAAATCGAAAAGCTCAGTAGCGGATTTATTCCTGTGGAAGTGACGGGCATTCATAAACAAGCGGAAAATATTTACGAATTTATCCTACACCCGTTGGATAACGCTCCTGTTATGCCCAGCGCCGGCACACATATCCGAGTCGCTGTGCGTGGCCATGACGGATTAGTTAAAGTGAATGCTTATTCGCTGATTAATGGACCAAAGCAAAATACTGCTTTTCATATAGCCGTTTTGAAGGAAACGAACGGTGAGTGTGGTTCCTACTTTATGCACCATACGCCGCGATTGGGTGATCGGCTCTATATTCGTCCGTCAAAGAATGATTTTCCGCTCGTAGAGAACGCCGCACACTCATTACTTATCGCTGGAGGCATTGGTATTACACCCATCCTGTCCATGGCACGAGCACTGCATGCCGCCAAAGCTTCATTTGAAGTGCATTACACAGCGCGCACCCAGAAACATATGGTCTTTAAACAACAAATAGCCGAGCTTGCCGGTAATCGAGGACATTTCTACTACAGTCGCGAAGAATCGTCTACTAAGCTCGTTCTTAATGACCTTCTGGCTAAACCAAAAGTTGGCACCCATATTTATGTCTGCGGCCCTAAGAAGTTGATTGAGATAGTCATTGCTATTGCTACTGCAACGGGCTGGCCAAAAGCGCAGATTCATTTTGAATTATTTGGCAACCATTCGGCCAAACAAGAAAATGACCGGCCGATTGAAATGGAATTGCGCAAGACCGGCAAAACCATTCAAGTTGCCAAAGAACAGTCGATCCTTGATGCCCTGCTTGCTGCAGGTGTGGCGATTGGTTTCAGCTGCAAGCGCGGTGAATGTGCGAACTGCAAAGTGCCAGTACTGGAAGGAGATATCGACCACCGCGACATTGTGTTGGACAGCTACCAGAAAGAAGCGGGCAATGTGATGTGCAGCTGCGTCTCTCGTGTGAAAGGAAACCAGTTGGTGCTGGACTTATAGGAGTTCATCATGTTGATAAGCGTATCCGAAGCCGAAAAACTGATTGATGAAGCACAGCCTGCACCGAGATTAATTGCACTACCGCTGATTGAGGCACATGGTTATGTGTTGGCAATAGATATCAAGGCAGAGCGTGATTATCCACCATTTGATCGCATTACTAAGGACGGCATTGCGCTCGACAGTACCCGCATCACTGGCAAAGGCCAACATATAAAATTGAGCGGTTACGCACAAGCGGGAAAACCGCGGGTGGTATTGAAAGAGATGGATAGCGTGATTGAAGTGGCCACTGGCGCACCACTACCGCAAGGCACTGATGCGGTGATTCCTTATGAAGAAATCGACAAACATACTGACGGTGTCGTTCTCAATACGAAACAGGTACGCGCTGGACAACATATTCATGCGCAGGGAAGTGATTGCAAAAAAGAGACTGTTCTAATTAAAAAAAACACAATCATCGCTAGCCCGGAAATGGCCATCCTGGGTTCTAATGGCATGCATACTGTCTCTGTCTATGCTAAGCCATGCATCGCGATTGTTACCACAGGTGATGAGCTGGTAGCAACCAATGCAAAAGTCAAATCACACCAACTACGCAGAAGTAATGATGTCATGTTGCAGGGAACACTGCAAGGTCATGGTTTTACCAATATTGACTGTATCCATGTTGCCGATGATGCAACACAACTATACACTGAGTTTGCAAAAGCACTGAATGCAGCAGATGTTGTGTTGATTACCGGCGGCGTTTCCAAAGGCACCTATGATCTGATTCCTGATGTATTGCAAGAGCTGGCGGTCAAAAACATTTTTCATGGCGTACGTCAACGCCCTGGGAAACCGATGTGGTTTGGTAAGAAAGAGCACACATTGGTGTTTGGCCTGCCAGGTAATCCGGTGTCAGCGCTTACCTGCACCTTACGTTATGTGGTTCCTGCGCTAAAAAAAATGAGTGGCCAAATCGAGCAATTCACTGATTACAAAACGATCGGAGAAGCGATTGATGTGAATGTGTCGCTTACAGTATTCATGCCAGTGAAAGCCAATGCTAATGGCGAGATAGTGCCGGTGTCACATAACGGTTCGGGCGACTTTACCAGCCTTGCTGATAGTTGTGGTTTTATCGAATTACCCGGCGACACTTATCATTTTTATGCGGGCGAACGCTACCCTTTTATTTTATGGAGAACGCCATGTCTCGCTTAGATTACCGTATGGTCGATAAACAGGGGCGCCGTATGCGCAAACTACGTATCTCATTGCTTGATGCGTGCAATTTGCGCTGCCTCTATTGCATGCCAGAGCGCCCGACGTTTATGCCACAGAAGGATTGGGCAAGTACTAAGGATTTGATCCGCATCACGCGCAACTTGGTGACGCTAGGTATTGAGGAAGTGCGCTTAACGGGCGGCGAGCCGTTGTTGCGCCGGGATTTCATGGAAATAGCTCATGAACTCTCCGCGCTGCCAGTAAAAAAATTAGGGCTGACCACCAATGCGTTGCTGCTTGCCCCGCATCTGCAGCTGCTGCTGCATTCCAAATTGCAACATCTTAACATTAGCCTTGACAGTCTGGATGCGGAGAATTTCTGTCGCATCACCCGCCGTGACGGGTTCAATACAGTGATGGATGCAATATATACTGCCAAGGAATTCGGCTTTTCGGTCAAGGTCAATGCGGTAATGATGAAAGGTGTGAACGATCATGAGTTATCTGCTTTTGTTAAGTGGTCTGCTACGCATGATATTCCGGTGCGATTTCTTGAAGTAATGAATATCGGTGTAATGAAATCGCAGTTTCGTGAACGCTTCCTTTCCGCTTCAGACATGATGGCCATGTTAAGGGCGGATTACCAGTTCAATGCGCTTAACGATACACCGGACAGCACGTCGCGCAACTTTCATGTTTCCAACGGCGCTAAAATCGGATTTATTACCTCCGAATCCAACCCGTTCTGTACCGGCTGTTCGCGCCTGCGTCTGACGCCGAAAGGCCAGATCCGACCCTGTTTGTTTATGGAAGAAGGCATTGACTTGAAATCATTGGCATCCGCTGATTACCCAGCGGCGCTTGCCGCAATCATCGCGATGAAGCCAACCGGTCGAATTCCTCACCAGCCACAACCCATGTATCAGATTGGAGGGTAAAATGAACACATTATCTCATATCGACGCACAGAATCGTCCATGCATGGTGGATGTCAGTGGTAAGGCGATCACCTTGCGCACCGCAGTGGCGGAAGCTATCCTGCGCCTGCCGCATAAAATTCAAGAAGCCTTGGAAGACGGAGATATCACCTCTCCCAAGGGGCCAGTCTTTCACACCGCTATCATTGCCGGTACACAGGCGGTCAAACGTACGCACGAATTGATACCATTCTGTCACCCACTGCCGGTAGAAAGCATCACCATCACCATCAAGCCCAGGAATGATGTCCTGGTAATTCACTGCCTTGTTAGTTGCACCAGTAAAACAGGTGTTGAAATGGAGGCGCTTACCGGCGTCAGCGTTGCCGCGCTAACCATCTACGATATGTGTAAAGCCATGAGCCACGCCATGATCATTGAACAAATACGGTTGCTGGAAAAAACCGGTGGCAAATCTGATATTCAGACAGGAGAGCAATATGCCTAATCCGCTTTATGGACTCATTCTCGCCGGCGGGAAAAGTACCCGCATGGGGCGTGACAAGAGCGCACTGGTCTATCATAACGGCAAAGATCAAGTGTGCTATCTGAACGAAGTACTGCGCCCGTTTGTCGACCGGGTATTTGTTTCCGTTCGCAATGCACAAACTTCCAAAGTGCACTTGCAAGACTACGATGTAATAGAAGATGCACGGGACATTGCTTCACCGCTCAACGGCATCCTGTCGGCGATGGACATGTCCCCTGCCGCAAGCTGGCTCGTGGTAGCGGTAGACATGCCGTATATCAACGCAACAGCTGTAAAAACGCTGTTGAATAAACGCAATTCTGAGAAAACCGCAACCTGCTTCGCTTCTCCAGTAAAAAGCGGTCCCGATCCGCTCTTTGCCGTCTGGGAAGCACATGCTAAAGCAGAAATTGAAGAATTGGTGGCGCAAGCAGCTATAACTTGTCCGCGCAAAACGCTTATACGTTTAATGGCAAATATTGTCAAAAATGGCGTCAATGAAAAAGTGTTGAGCAATATTAATACGCCGCAGGAATATAGGGAGGCACTGTTATGACAATCCTACATATCACTTATTTTGCCGCATTACGTGATGCAACCGGGTACTCAGAAGAAACGCTGACAACAGAAGCAGTCACGGCTAAGACATTATTCTATGAGCTGACGGAAAAATATCACTGGCGGTTTACTGAAACAGATATCCGAATCGCCATTAATGATCGTTACCGGCCACCTGATACACCATTGAAGGAAGGAGACCGGGTTGTATTTATCCCACCGGTAGCTGGTGGCTGAAATGTTATTTCAGCTCACTGACCGGCCCATCGAACCTCTAATCAGCTCATTACATCCCCATACCGGCGCTATTGTGACGTTTGAGGGGCGTGTCAGGGCAGTCAATGATGACCGGGAGGTCTCCTCTCTTGAATATGTCGCTTATCCAGAGTTAGCGCTGCACGAAGGGCATGCCATTGTCAGCGAAGCGTTGGAGCGGTTTGACATTATCGGCGCATGTGCCATTCACCGAACCGGCCATCTGGTGATAAACGATATTGCCGTATGGATAATGAGTGCGGCCGTCCATCGTAAAGAAGCTTTCGAAGCGACAGAATATATCATTAATACGATAAAAGCCCGCGTCCCAATTTGGAAGAAAGAACATTACAGCGATGGCGAAACAACGTGGGTGCGTTGTGATCATTGCGCAAATCCTCATGACCACTCCAAACAATCGAAAGCGTCTTTAAAAAGGAAACGGTATGCAACCCGATGAACGTCAGTTTTACGCACGGCATTTTAGCCTTGCCGAGGTTGGTGAAACGGGCCAGCAAAGACTCAAACAATCCTGCGTGCTTGTAATTGGCGCCGGTGGTCTCGGCTGCCCGGCGCTACAATATCTGACCGCCGCAGGCGTGGGCCAACTCACTATCTGCGACGGAGATCGCATCGAGCTGTCCAATCTTCACCGCCAGCCACTGTACCGCCCCGACGATACCGGTAAATGGAAAGCAAAGTGCGCCGTTGCCCGCTGCCTCGAGCAGAATCCTTGGATTACGGTAAAAGCAGTAACGACTTGGATCACCGCTGAGAATATCGAAGCATTGGCGCATGCACATGATCTGGTCCTCGACTGCACTGATAACCTTGCCACCAATGTATTAATTCATGATGCTTGCTATCTGACTCGCACACCGCTCATTACTGCGGCGATTCATACGTTTGAAGGCATCATTCATCGCTATGAATTTAATCGCAAGCATCAGGCCTGTGCACGTTGCCTGCATTCCGATATTGCCCAGCCAGCACCCGTTGACAGCTGCGCCGAGCGCGGCGTAATCGGTGCGCTGCCGGGCATTTTCGGAGCCATGCAAGCGGAAATAGCACTGCATCACCTGCTGGAAATTAAAACACTATCTAACGCGACCAGTTGGATCATGGATCTTAAGACCATGCAGTCGCGCCAGATTGGTTGGTCTCAACGGCAAGACTGTCCATTATGCGCCGCCAGTAAACCGCCATCTCTTAATGCTCTGCACCCCAATGAGCCAGATGTCAATATTACGTCATTGGATACTGTGGGTGCTAATGCAAGGTTGATCGACATCCGTGAAATCGAGGAACGCATTACCGCGCCATTTCCATCTCAGTTTGCCTCGGAGCACCGGCCGTTTTCCGCTTGGCAAAACACATTCTTACCAATGCACCGACCCTGCATTTTGCTCTGCGCCACGGGCAAGCGCAGTGCATATCTGGCGAAAAAGCTGCACCAGGAAGGACACACCCAGGTTTACTCGCTCAAAGGCGGCATCGATGCTTTGCCTGTTAATTAAACGGCGGTGACATGGATGGTATTAGCCGCATTATTTGGCGTCATTGCCTTACTTTATGCCAGTGTGGGTTTCGGTGGCGGCTCATCCTATCTGGCGCTGCTGGTGTTATGGGAACTGCCATATACGATCATTCCAATGCTAGCGCTAGCCTGCAATATCATCGTTGTTTCTGGTAACAGCCTGCACTATGTACGAGCCGGATACTTCAACAAACAGCTGCTGGTACCGCATCTCATTGGCTCGATTCCTTTTTCCTATCTCGGCGGCACGCTGACCATTGATCAAACATTGTTTGAATGGTTAATTTTTGTAACATTGTTGATAGCGGGCCTGCTCCTGATCTGGCAACATAAGGAATTTGATGACCCTCACGTTAATTACCGTCCACTTTCATGGTTTTTGTCCATTACAATAGGCGCCGCACTTGGATTCCTCTCCGGCGTAATCGGCATTGGGGGCGGAATTTTCCTGGCACCCGTTCTTTATTTGTTACGTGCCGGTCCTCCGCGGCAGATCGCGACAACCGCTTCACTCTTTATTCTGATTAATTCAATAGCGGGATTACTGGGACATCTGCAAAAAACGGGTTTTGCGGACATGTTATTGGCATACTGGCCCTTACCGCTTGCAGTATTAATCGGCGGACAAGGAGGGAATTTGCTTTCCTTAAAACACCTGCCACAAAGAACAATCGTGTTCATAACTGGTCTGCTGGTATTATTTGTCTCTCTGCGCATGGGCATAAAAGTAATTGAGTTATTCTAATGGAAGACTGGGATGATTATCGTTTTTTCTTGAGCATTGCTGAGCATGGCACGCTTAAATCTGCCGCCAGCGCTCTGAAGGTAAACCTTTCTACCGTGCTGCGCAGAATCAATATGCTGGAAGAGAAAATGGGTGCGCGGTTATTTGATCGCTCGCACGATGGTTTTACCTTAACGCCCGCAGGGAGCATCATGAAAGAACACGTCGAAATTATGCAGCATTCGGCGATTGATCTCATGCGCAAGGTGAAAGATATCGACCGCCAATCAGGCGGCGTAATTAAACTTGCTACCACAGATTCTTTGTTTCAAAGCTGGCTCGGGCCGCTGATCAAAGCGTTTCGCAAAAAAAATCCAGATATTTATTTTGAATTCCTCGTTTCACCGCGCAATATTAACCTTGTAAAGCATGAGTCGGATATTGCCATCTCGGTAGGCAACATCCGTCCTGATTATATGATCGGCCGCAAACTAATGGATGTGCATTACCGATTTTATGGTCTCGCCTCAGCTTATAGCAATATAACGGATGTCATGGATGATGCGCTGCTAAAGACATTGCCTATTATGCATATGAATGCTGATTTCTCCCACCAACCCTTTTATAAATGGCAAAAAGTGCATATTCCAGACAGTACTGCCAACGATAGTACCGACCACTTCACGGCCATGCAACAGATGATCAAGCTTGGACTGGGTATTGGCCTCCTTCCAGATTATTTAGGTGATCATGATCCAGAGTTAGTGGCACTATTTACACTTCCCGATGAAACAAATAAAGAACTGTGGATACTAATTCATTCGGATTTACGTCATGTGAGCCGTATACGCAAATTTATGGAATTCGTACGTAAGTATTGTTGTGAAGTGAAATAGGTTAAGCACTCAAAAATTTTGAGATACTTACAGCTTGGTTATAGTATGGCAATATTCCTGAATGGTATATTCAATTTTCAAAAACGGCGTCTCATCGGGGGCAAGCTCCCAATGGTTGTTCTTTTCAAAATAACTTAAGCCTTTGCGACTTTCTTAGCGAATCATTCGTCAATATTTATTTTTGTTGTATTAGCTGTAGTAGCTTGCAAACATAATTCGCAGGACTTGCAAACATCACTATTTTCAGCTCAGATTATTTGCAAGTATCTGATTAGAAAATGTTAAGAAGTTCTGGTTGAGTAGAACAGCCGGCTTATTGAAAGACAATTCTATACTTATACCGAATAATCCAGCATATTAGAGACTTACTCTGACCAACACTATTTTTTGCAACAGAGCCCGTTAAACCGTTAAAACTATAGTTCAATCTTATGAGTAATGGATATGTCAAAAACGTTTTTTTAGCCATTGTTGACATCAGTGGTTATACCCAGTTTATGGTCTCGAAAGACATTGAGATTAAGCATAGCCAGTACATTATTTCCCAACTTATTGAATCGATTATTCAACAAATTAAAATCCCCTTGCAGAGATCAAAACTTGAAGGTGATGCAGTATTTTTTTACGCTACCACAAATAATAGCCAATATACCTATGCAGAGATCAGAAAAGAAGTTGGCGAAAAATTACTCCGGTTTTTTTCAGCATTTCATGACAAGTTACACGAAATAAAAAAGACTCATGAATGCGCTTGTGGTGCTTGCAGTAATATTGACGCGTTAAAATTGAAAACTGAAGTTTCCCTTTTTTCCTTATGCGACCATCCGCAATAATGCTTTGATGAGAGAATTTTGTTCGGGTTTGCCTGGCTTAGGGCAAAAGGTAACAAAATCTTTATCGAATGCGGCCTGAGTAATCAGTTTTCTAAC
>BQJA01000092.1 GCA_021604405.1 Nitrosomonas sp.
GCAAACGGATCTGCAGCAAAGCTTGCAGATACAACGCCCGCGACCAGTACACCTGCTAAAGAAAACGATAAATAAGTTTGACGTATAATCATGGATAAACTCCTCTGGTAGACTTCCATTGTTGGAACGACAAATACCAAGTGAATATGTGTTCAGTGGAACCTAGCCTTACCACGCCTTGCGGGGTAAACCCTACTTATATTAAGGGTAAGTAATAGTACTCTAAACACAACGGTATAGCAAAGCTGATCGCCGCATGTTTGTTTCCGGGCTTGTGATATGCTCAGACGCCGTATTCGTGACCAACGCACAAGGTGTGGGCATTACGCAAACCTTTTACTGCTGGTCAACGCGACACAGTAATAGTAAATTTAACCAGAAACTTCGTATCCAAAGCGGGGCAATGCACCTTTGAAAATAAATAGCCCTTCAATACCAGCGCTCATTGCGCTGCCTTGTAATCGTGTCAGTATGCCTTGCTGATCACAAAATTTTGAAAAAGAAGGAAGCTTTGCCAAGTTTTCGCCAGAGCCCTATGCAACCAGCCCAACCGCCAAAACTGTCGCCAACAGTATTAGAATTCGCGGAAGCACATTATCGGGGGCAAAATCATTCAATTTAACAGGTGCAGCTGATACAATTCCACTCAGAGGTCCCCATGGCACAACTGGATAGCGCGACGCCCTCCTAAGGCGTAGGTTGCAGGTTCGATTCCTGCTGGGGACACCACACATCCATCAAGCAACGACCAGATATGTCAAAATAGATAAACAAAAACAATCAGATCTATTATTTATAGACAATCCTTGCCAACCTTAGCAAACACGGGTAACAAGTCCCTATTGCGGGTAAAATTACGGGTAGCTATAATTACCTGCAAAAAGTTACCCGTAATCTTCCTTACCTTAAGGAGCATGTTTGCATGAAACTTACTGACCCTGTTATTAAATCAGCAAAGCCGAAAGATAAACGCTACTCGCTGCCAGATGGAAACGGCCTACTCTTATGGGTAATGCCCACGGGCAAGAAGTGTTGGCGATATCGCTACTACTACCATGGCAAAGAGAAAATGCTTTCAATGGGGGTTTATCCTGCTGTGTCTTTGAAGAAAGCACGTGAAGAACTAACACAGTTTAAAGAGTTGTTAGCGCAAGAAATAGATCCGTCGATCTATCGCCAGGAACAAAAACAGAGAGAAACAATAGCGAAAGAAAATAGTTTTGAATCTGTAGCCCACCTATGGCTGGATAACTGGCGCACATCGAAAGACGAAAAGCACGTGAAGCGCGTAATCAACCGTTTTAAAGCTGATATATTTCCGGTTATCGGCAATAAACCAACCACTGAACTTACGGCACCATCTATTGTGATGGTTATTAAGCGCGTTGAGTCCAGAGGCGCGTTTGAGACGGCTAGACGGGTTTTAGGCAATATCGGTCAAGTAATGCGCTATGCAGTGGCTCATGGCCTTGCTGAGCGTAATCCTGCGGCAGATATAAAGCCTTCTGACATGTTGAAGCCGGCCAAGAAAACCAACTATGCCAGGATAGATCAGCGGGAATTGCCAGCGCTATTGCGTAAAATCGAAGTTTATGACGGGCAGCCCTTAACTCGTTTTGCATTGCAGTTGATGACACTGACTTTTGTACGTACCAGCGAGTTGCTTTGTGCTAGATGGGACGAGATAGACGGCAGGTTATGGCGTATTCATCCTGAACGCATGAAGATGGAAACGTCGCATATCGTACCACTGTCAGATCAGTCCATTGTTGTTTTAGAGCGGATCAAAGAGATATCTGGGGGGAATCCTTTATTGTTTCCAAGTGAACGAGGAGAGGGCAAAACAATGAGTAACAATACTATTCTTTATGCACTTTATCGCATGGGCTATCACTCCCGTATGACCGGACACGGATTTAGAGGTATAGCGTCAACAATACTTCACGAGCAAGGCTACCCGCATGAACATATTGAATTACAACTGGCACACACAAGACGCAATGCAGTATCAGCAGCTTATGATCATGCAATACACCTTGAAGCCCGAGCCAAGATGATGCAGGACTGGGCGGACTATCTTGACAGCCTGAATAGCTGACTAGCAAACGAAAAATTGCCAAATTTCGATTATATGCCCTAAGAAGGGATATGGACCTTAGAGTGATTTACGGGGCTAGAATCGAATCCTAGAGCGTCTGCGCATGACCGAGTGTTAGTATCATCAGCGCTGTTATATCTTTTAGTGTTGCATACGTGTAACAAGACACCCTCTTGTTCACCGGCAACCGATTTCTAGCCTTCATGGCGCATAGTACTAACTTTTCAGTGTTACGATATTGTAATCTCCCACTTCGTAAGCTCTGAATTTTTTTCGCATGGGTTGCGATTGATTTGCACTTGCCAGTACACTATTGTTGTTGTTTGACAACAACGACCAACCCATGACTGCAATCATGGGCATGCCGGATGCTTCTAACTTGCAAACTCTACAATTGGATCTTAAACGATCTACTTTTCCATTGCAAGCTCAAGCATTCTCTGATTAGTCTTTTTATGGAGAAATTATGAAGCTTGAAACTTTACCATTAACCGGAAAGAGCCGATGGAAGCAATTTAGCCGATTCTGCCCTGTCTCAAAAGAAACGTTCCGCAAACTCTCTCTTGAGAGACGCGCCCCGCAACCTGAACGTTTAGGTATCCGCTGCACGTTCTACGACAATGCCGAGCTACATCGCTGGTTAGCTGATCCTCTCAATTACAAATATGGGGAGTCGTCAGTATGAGCTCGATACCAAATAAAGTTGAAGACGCATTCAAGGCTACTATTCCATACCACGAAGCAATCGATCCGGTTGAATTGCTTGATGAAACATCGAATACGATTAAGCGGTTTATAGTCCTTGATGAGCATCAGTCGGATATTGCGGCTCTTTGGGTAGCTGCGTGCTGGTTTGTGGATCATATTTACACAGCTCCTATAGCACTAATAAATGCACCTGACAAAGCATGTGGCAAGACGCAGCTGTTAACGGTAATGAGAAAGCTATCTCCGAAGGCAGACCAATGCGCAGGTCTCAGCTCGAACGCTCTGTTCCGAATCATTGATAAACATAAGCCTACTTTATTTATTGATGAAATCGAAACTGTATTAAAAGATAATGAAGCGCTTCGTGGGGTGCTGAATGCCGGTCATACAAGAGACAGCGCTTTTGTATGGAGGAGCTCATCATCGAAGGACGATCACGAACTTTTGAGATTCAGTGCTTGGGGCATGAAAGCTATAGCTGGAATTAACGCAATAAGCCTAGCGGATACTATCACAAGCCGATCGATTATATTCGAAATGCGGCGTAAAAAGCCAAGCGAGAAAGTAGACCGGCTACGCAACGCAGAGCCCGAATTGTTTGAAACATTACAACCTAAATTTGCGAGGTTTGCAGTAGATTATGCTAAGAGCGTTCAGGAGGCTAAGCCGCATATGCCGGACAGCCTAAGTGATCGTGAGCAGGATAACTATGAACCTCTTTTACAGATCGCACAAGTTGCTGGGGGGCATTGGCCTGCTAAAGCATATGACGCAGCGATGAAGATTTGTGAAACAACTGAAAGTCGATCAAGCAGCACGACTGAGCTATTGCGGGATATCCGTGAGATATTTGATAGTCATGAAGCTAGCAAGATTAGCTGCAATGATTTAATAAATATGCTAGCGAAAGATATCGAGAAGCCGTGGGGAACGTATCACAGAGGTAAGACTCTGAGTACTCGTCAGCTATCTAATATGTTGAATCCATACGGAATCCAATCCAAAACTGTTAGGGTAGAAGGCCAAGCTGTTAGAGGCTATGATCTGAATCAGTTCAAAGATACATTCGAGCGATACTTGTAGCAATACCTGGGCTGCGTGTTACGAAGTGTAACGTTACAAAAAAATGCATTTGTTACGCCGCAGCCCGCACCAGCTTTACGTTTGGACTGGATGTAACGTTGTAACAGATAAATACCTCACAGAGACAGACAGACAGGCAGAGATACAACTACTTTTATTATATTATATATGAATAAGAATTATTATTATATAGTATAGAGGTTCAGTCTTTGTCTCTCTGTACCCTCTGAAAAGGTTACAACGTTACATCTCATCCGAAAGCCTGTAAACAAGCCACTTCCAATGTAACAGAACATGTGACAAAACGTGAAACGTAACGGATAGAGGAATTCATGATCAACGAATCCGAAGGCAACCCCTGCCCTATCCAAGTGATGAATGGTTTAGCTCACCGCTACTTGTCATCTTCGACGTTGAGAGTCTTGCTGACCGTTCTTTCTTGGACAGGGAAGGCGCCTGTAGTGACTTATAAAGCGAACCATACCGCGAACCTGGACATATTTCCAGTGTGCTCAGTGACTTAATTCATTTCTTTTCAAGATGAGTCAATGTTTAAAGTTGTTGAATACTCCGTCGTTACAAACATAATATTCCTGGAATCATTTTTTCGCTTCACACGAATTAACGTCACTTGCCTAAAGGAGACACTAATGAGGAACCTATTATTCTTATCACTTCTAATTGTATTCAGTACGCCGCACGTTAAGGCAGACAGTTGCAGTAATTATGTTGCGCAGGCTATGAACGACTTCAGAGATGGCGTCGTTACTTATGGATCTAGCCATGTTTTTAAGAACCATAGACGGCCTGATGTATGTCGCGATGCATATGCTTTTGGCTGGAATGAAGCGGTAGATTTGTACCGCTCAGGCAATATGCCAGCACCTTCGTATGGCGGATATCGCAATCCTGATCCCATGAACCGTGGACTGAACGCAGTAATCAGAGCGAACCAGGCGCGTCAACGTGAGATACAGATGCTTGACACCCTGCAGAGCATTGATCATGAGCTGACACGTCAACGATACGGATATTAATCAACTGGCGCCGCAAGGCGCCTTGGGGGATGGATGAAGGCAATAGAAAGTATATTGGAAGCGTATGACGAGGAAGTTGAAGTTTATTTCAGAAATTTATCTGGAGAGATCTTGATGTCAGTTATCCCTTGCGCGTGGAATGATGATCCATTATATGACAGCTCAGAAATAGGATCGAGAAATGCTAGCAGTTGCGTTCATGAAGCACTGAACCGGATAGGACTTAGCGAATCTCAATGCGAGAATATTGACGATATGATAAATCGCGGCATGACAAGAATTGTTATAATAAAATGTAAAGATCATGATGGCGGATATAGCAACGAAGAGGTGCTAGGTTTTATGCAGCGATGCGGATGGAAAGACTTCTTCGGCGTTTATGACAAAATGAAGAATGGAGATATCTATGAGCTGCATTTTAACTTCAGAGCTGAATACGGAGATGCTAGTAGCTCTGTGTACAGCTACAGCATAGACAGTGCTATCGAGATGGCGCTCGAGATGATATCAAGTCACAAGCACCTTCCCGATCAAATGTATATCAGTGAGGCAGTAGAATCATGCACTGATTACTAGCAGTTAACAAAGAATTACCACTGTGGACCCTCTTTATCTCCAGTCCGCACCTGAGTACGCAGCACGGTAGCCATCAAGATACTACAACCCCCCTGAACAGTAATGCAATTTTTGCGTTTCCTGAGGTTTCCACAGAGTTACCATAAAACGAACATATTAAACCCTTAAGAGAACACTGAATAATTCAACACCCCCAAATGTGGGTTGGTTAACCCTGAGACGTAACGTATAGGGAGTAAGCAAGCGCTGCATTACCTATCCAAAGAAGGAAGGTGTCAGCAGCGCAGGAGGTTAAATTAATCTACTTGGTCGGTTGCATCGAAGTATTTTTTGCTGCGGTTGCAATCGCATATTTAGCTATCACTGACATAAATCCTATCTCGACTCCTGAATGGTTCTTTTGCTTTTTCATGTCAAGTATAATCTGACCTAGAAGCGGAGAATAATCATTCTCTATCATGTAGCGTATCGCTCTATGAGCGTATTGCTCTCCAAGTAAACATTCATCCATATAGTTTCCGTTTGGGCGCGTATGCCAGAGCGAATAGGTCTTGTTCTTGCCTTTACCTTTAACGGCAGCAAATGGTAGGGATATGATGTCTTCCATAGTTTATGCTCCAGTTCGTTGAACGAAATGCGACTTTATCACAAAAAAGGTAAAATGGGCTTAACTTATTGATTTAAGTATACTTAACATCTAGAGCGGGTGGGACGATGGTTAGCGCAGGGAGCTTGCAAGATAGCGTATCCTACTTGGATAGGCTTGCACTCCTGCAACTTAATTGTAACTTATCAATAAGATCCATTTTTGGATGCACGAGAAGTTGCCAAATTTCGACTTGCCCCTCTCCTAGGGGAAAAGTGGCACCCTAAACTTATTTAGGCACCTCAATCGCTTTAGGATTCATCTCTCGCTATGAAACTGCAGGATGCTCAGCTAAAGCCACATAAATAACAGACCACTGTCCCACATCTCTGCAACATTAACTTTTCAACCTCAACTGTTAACTTTTACCAAATGATACTGAGTCTCTCAGTTATGCGGTTTTCACGCCGGCCACGGGCATAGTTGAGCTGTATTAGTCTGTCGCGCAATTCCTGCGTATTCCGGTAAAGTTGAACAGTTATTCCTGTCCAATACTGACAAAAGAAGAAATACCCAGGGTGTGGCCTGTAAGGGAAAATGCCGCAATCATGGTATTAAGTTTGTCTTTTTTTAATCGAGACTGGCCCCATCGATCTGCCTGCACGGCCTTTGCCATCCTAATGAATCACCTCTCGATATTTCAGAAATTATTGCATTAATCAATGATTTATTTCCGGGAAATGGCAAATACAGGCCAACCACCCTAGGTGCAATTATTGTTTTTTTATCGTATAACAGTGCCTTAATCGAGCCTATGGCAACGATGGCGTTTTGTGCAGTAGTGCGATTCAACTCACTTTGGATTGGTAGAGCTGCCGCAATTGATTTCCCGTTCACGCCCAAGGTTTGTACTATTAATGTACCCTTTACGCTATTTGCTTCCGCTTCTGCGCCTATAACACCTAGGCCAGAAATGTTCGCACTAGCTCCAATCACATCAACATTTGCTGTAACCCTCAATCCGATACCGACATAAACAGGAATATTGTATTCATAATAAAATGGTTTTTGTTTTTTTTGTTCTTTTTCTCCATCTGCTTTTTTTATATAATTTACCGTTGGCGGGGGCGGGAAAGTTCTTACATCATAAAAATTATCATATATTCGTTCATCAATTGGGGCCAATAAATCAACAAAATAAGGCTTCCCGGTAAATTTATTAAATACAGTCCTTGAAATAAACACTCGAAAATTTGTGGTGTCTGAGTTTAAATAGTCGACAGTTACTTTATAAGACTCACCTTTGAAGCCTATACCTGCTGGACCATAGTTAACATTTCCAGAACCATTAAATTGTTCAATGGACATGCGAACTGCATTATCAGGTAACGATTCCAGCAATGGGCGAAATTTGTTTTCATCAAATGATTCTTTAATAGTAAATCCATCTTCATTTTTTTTCAAAAAGGGAGCGCAACTCCCAACGTTAAGCATCATTTGCACCGGAAAAGGATCAACGGGAATATACGTATATCCTGAATTAGTGGCTGCGGAAGTCTGCGGAATTTGTATGTGTGTACAGCTCGCAAATGTTAAAAAGCATAGTGCAATTAATATTGATCTATACATTCTTTTTCTCTCATTTGTTATTATGAGCATTTGTATCTTGCAAGTAAGCATATTGTTTCCATACTTTAGGTATTAACAAATCGTTAAGTTTGTCAGGTTTGCTGACTGTATATTATCCCAAATGAAACGATATGCAGATTTAAAGATCATGACAGTACTGGCTGTCTCATATTATTTTGCTAGATTAATGGAGAATTATTGAAAGTAGTGACCGGCCGGTTTTGGCCGAAAGCGACCCTATGCGGTCGGTGTGAGACAATATAAAATCCATTTTTAATGTTGCGTTAACCTGCTAGTCGGAGCGTAGCGGAAATTGGTCCAGTTGAACGCGGTGTTATGCCCAAACATGGACTGATTCGGCGTCATAGAACTCGACCTCAGCGAATGGACTTCCTAGGTACGCCTGCGCGTTGGCTTTCACGCGAGTGTTTGCCTCGGTGTTCTCGTCCCCGAAAATACTCACAAAATACCTGGAGACAGCGCTACTCTTTAGCTGATCGAAAATATGTTTGTCGTTCTCACCCAGAGAATGACCATAGATGAAGAACGTTCCTCGAATTGCACGGAGCGCTCGAAAACAGTAGTTAAGGTACGGGTTGTGCTCGATTCGTTGCCTTTTCTTTTCTGCGCTTGGTTCGGAGACGAAGAGAGGAAATCTACCTTGAGCGAGGTTTGCGCGAACGAGGTCTACAATACTTGTCCCTGTCTCGGAGAAGGCATGTTTTTCGATGGAAGAACCGTTGTCGAAGATATGAAGACCACCATGTAAAAAGTGGGCCTCTTGGTGTGTCCCGTATTCCCTCCACTTACATCCAGCACGAAATCCGTCATCCGTCGAGTAGTTTTCTGGAGGCAAGTTGTCCATGTTCCGTGCCCAGTAAAACAGAAGGTCGTAGTTGACCGTAAATACATCTTTAAACCGAGATAAGAACTGGCGCGCGGACGTAAACTGCGTGTTTGTCACTTCTTGCGGCTTTGTCAGGGTGGGTAGTTGAAATCGCGGTAATTAGCGCATCTTTCAATAGCTGCTGATCCCGCTCTATGACAGCGATCAATGCATCATTATTCCCATACGCCTCCAGGACAGTTCGCGCTGACACCAGCGTTCTCATTACAGCTTCGAAGTCATAGGTATTGCACCGCTGAAACAGAGCATGTAGCTCTGGTTCTCGATCTTTAAAATCAGCTGCCTCAAGCAGATTGGCATAATTGAAGATGTCATTACGCCAGGAACGTGAAAAGCCATTACCGAGCAGGAGTGACGGCTTAGCTCCGTCTTCTACGGTTGCAAGCGCTTCCGAAAACGTGATCATCGGCTATTCTTTTGGCTCAATCGGGTATAAAAAGTAATTATACAATTTCAGTATATCTTCCATTTTTTTGGCATAAATAGCAACCAAGTTGTTGCTCTTACCAGATTTACAAATCTGTGTATCATCCTAAATGACGCCATATACAGAACTGTAGGTCGAATCTAAACTGACTGTCTCATATTATTTGATCAGATTATCGGAGATTTGTTGAAATTAGTGACTGGCCGGTTTTGGCCGAAAGCCACCCTTCTATGCAACAGTAAAACTAACTAGCGCTTCCGACCCAAAGGAGCCAGTCGCCCCAATTAGCCAAATGAAAATATACCTACGGAAAACGGACCGTCGACTTCGTTGGGCCAACTCGATCTATTGCTCAACCTTTGAGGAAATTGATGAAAATGCACAATCCATGCCGGGGTCAGATCTAGATTCGAAGGCTACAAATATAGACCCGACCCCAATGCGCGCGCAGCGGGTTTGGTGTGGCATTAACACTTGCTCACCGGGAAATTGGGAGCTTAGCGAGTAATATTTCCGTGTGGAGAAACTTATTATGCGAACTCAATTTAAATTTCTAACCGCAAATGGTTCAAGAGCTGAATAACAGGAAGACAATCCATTTGGTAAAAGGGTAAGAAACGAGCTTTTCAATCCCTCTTTAACGCCATCCATAATCCTTGAGTTGCTTACACCATCAATGTCTTTCCCTTTCTTAAGTTGTCTGATCAATATTTGAATTATTTCTTCAGGTATGTAGGTTTCGGTTTTCTGAGCAAGTTTTGAAAGTTTAATATCTAATGCCTTTTTGGCATCAATATAAAAAACTCCTTTTCTTATTCTATATGGCACAATAAGCATATCTGTACCCCCGGAATAGGACCACTTTTCTTTAGTCAAGTTTTCAAACTTGTCTTGGACATTTGAAAAGTTTTTTGGCGAGAAAAACCATTCCTTGTTGTCTCCGAATAAATCTTCGGCTACTTTATTATCATAGCCCCATCCACTTTTATCGCTAAAGCCGACGAAATAAAAATGTACTTTTTCTCCAGTAAGCTCATGCAAATAATTTAAACTTGGGCTTATTACTTCTTTACATAATTTCTCTTCTGGTCTAGTAAAGACTACAACACCCAAACGCCATATGTTTGTCCAGTTGGCATGAAAAGCTTCATGGTCTGCTATTCGAAGATCGTATCCGTCAAAAGTCATCATAGTTGAATCCTCATAATTTTCGCATAACTGGATTTGGACCTCCGAAATGACGCCTTATATTAGATCAAAAAGAAATTTAACACTTCAAATTGCACGCTATCTCCTTAATTTTTCTGAGAATACGCTGATTCAGGTTTCATCATAACAAACTTTGTTATATTCACAAATAAGTCTGATAAATATTCCCATAGAAAACAAGCCCTGGTTTTTGGTTCAGATGCGGGACAATCTCAGTCAGGTTCAAGCATTACAACTATTGAAAGTAGTGGCCGGCTGGTTTTGGCCGTATGTTGCCACTGATAAGAAATTTGCCAATTTCGACTTTGAGCTGAATGCCGTCTATGCAATTTAGTCGTGCTTTAAGTCCCAAAATATCAAATCTCGTGCAAGCTAATACAGCTTAACTTTTATAAAACCTTGTCAGCTACTAAAGACAAGTCTCAGCAAGCCGTTTCAATGTAATGCGTTCTTGTTCACTATAGCGCAACCCATATTTATCTTTAACACGTGTCCATCGCTGGCCATACTCACACCAATAATCTTGATTAGGTGGTAACCATTCATGCGGAGCTTGATCTGATTTGGATTGATTGACTGAATCATCAACAACTAGAAGATTATCAATGTCATTAGCAAAGTCTCTACGCTGTTTACGCGTCCATTTTTCAGCACCATGTCTATGAGCATGTGCCAATGGTACTATGTGGTCAATATCAAGGTCTGAAGCTTTCGTAAATGTTTTGCCGGTATAAACGTCGCGCCATTTACCATACGTTACTGCACAGCGTTTGTTACTTTTGAATTGAACTGGCGTGTTACTAGTTGTTATTAATAGCTCTTGCCGGGTATTCTGGCAGTCGCCATCAAAATCAATCCAGTGCGGCCAATCCTTACGGTTATATACTTTGCTGTAAGTGCTGGGATCGGCTTTTCTAAAAGCCTTTTCTGCATGTTCATGAATAGAGAAACACGGTTCGTTGTGACAATGGTAGGTGTTATCTTTGCGGTTGAAATGTCCACCTTGTTTATCTACCGCGCCACCATGAGCAAATGCAAGGACAGGTAGCAATAAGAACAACAAGAGCTTCATATGCTATGATGAAAAATGTTCAGCATAAAAGATATGGACTTTTAATCATTCCTGGAATAGCTACAGATTGCCTAGTTTATTTCGTGTATCCAGGTATAACCATCATTAAATTATGGAATTGGAACATGGATAACGAATTAAATAAAGCATTTGAGAAGTCCCAGCAAGAGCTTACTCACCTCTACTACAGATGGATTATGTATGTTCAAATATTTGGCACAAACACACATAGAATAGATTTAGTAAATCAAACAGCTTCCAACTTCTTAATAGAATTCCAGTGGCTCGTAATTGACAACATGGTGCTAGCTCTCAGCAAATTCACAGATCCTGTGAGAATGAGAGGTAACGACAATTTATCATTCCCATATCTGATTGAGCATATCAAAAAAACAGACAAGAATGAAATTGTAGATGATTTAAAACAAACACTAAAAGATCTCAATGAGACCACAAAACATTTCAGGGACATTAGAAATAAACGCATTGCCCATAATGACATGGCTGTTTCCCTAGATAGTGACGAATCACCATTGCCCGGTGTATCTAGAGCTGATGTTAATGCCGCATTGAAAGTAGCTGGCGATTTCCTAAATAAAATAGAGCTGGCATATTTAAACAGCACAACAGCATACGAGCTAACCATATTGCCACTTAATAATGATGGGTGCTCATTATTAAAAAAACAGAATTGATCTTCCAACTAATCTGATGTACTTTTGCGCAAACCCTTAAGTGGGCCGAATATTTTATTGTTTTGAGTAATCCATAGTCCCCCTTTTTTCATGAGCAGTACATTCAAATAATACGGGTAAGTTTGCGGGTATAATTATTTTTATCAAAGTGAATATCGTTAACAGTAAAGGAATTCAAGCATAAATATGATTCCTGCTGGGGACACCACATAGCTGCCAAATATTACCCGCCGGCAACGGCCGGTAATGCCCATGGATAAAAAGTCATGGCGGTACCGTTATCGAGATAAAAAAATGCTGTCCCCTGGCTGTTATTTTAATGAGTTACTGAACTGACAACGCCGGCAATTGTGATGGTTATCAAGCGCATTGAAGCCAGGGGTGCGTTTGAAAAGGAAAGACGGACTTTCTTTGGCAATATCGGACAGCATGCGTTATGCCGGTGGCGGATATAAAGCCCTTGAATGTCTTAAAGTCCATCAGGAAAAAACCGCGACGACAGAGACGATTAGAAGG
>BQJA01000093.1 GCA_021604405.1 Nitrosomonas sp.
TATTGCTGGCGAATGTGCCGCAACCAAACCAGCAGCACCGCGCTGACCGGAAGCGCCAGCAATATACCAAAAAACCCGACAATCGCCATACCGCCACTCGCAAGCGAGGGCAGCACCTTCGCAGCAACGCCGCCCGCTTGCTGCCAATGTTCTGAAACCGCCTGTTTCAACAGGCCGATGTCCGGTTGCAAGTTCACACCGAATCGAGCTTCAAGCCATGGAATCAATTTATCCTTGAGCATTTCCAGATAGGCAGGCGTTTTTTCAATTAAACGCAACACTTCCTTGTCAAAAATAGGCAGCATAATAAAAATCAGTGCGACAAATAGACTTAACAACAATATTAACCAAGACTGTCGCCAATGTTCGCGGTATTTTTCTGGCGCCCAGGTACGAAACCATGGGGCTGCAGATATAAGCGATAACGGCTGCCAGCAAAAATGGCGTAAGGATGGGACTTAACAGGTATACCAGCACGCCCACCACACACCCAAGCGCCAACCACCAGAGATAATGTAAATCCTTCGAATGCTCGGGGTTCATTTTCGACATCTAACATTACCTCTCCAAAAATGCACGTTATCTGGAACACAACATGAACTTGACGTAAGACATCTGGACTCAGCCTGAAACGAAAAGCTGACTAGATTACCTTAATCGCTCCAGTTTTGAGTCAGCGTTGTTTTTTTCTTCAATAGAAGTCAGGTATTTGTTATAAAGTGCCTCTTCAGAATGACCCGCTATCGGCATCATGTAACTTGGCACGCTAAACGCAACCAGGTTTTGCGAAAACCTGCTTGCTAATTGCTGTTGTCGCTTGATCCTGGAAAAATCAGCAGGAACCGCCTGGAATGGTCTTGTATTGATCGGATAGCCATTCGTTTGACGAAAAATTTCAACAATAACGCCCATTTCCCTCTGATGATCCGTCGCAGACTGTTTAAAAGCCGCAAGATAATCAGGTAGCCTGGAGAAAGTCAATTTTTTTGCCCCGATCCCATCCTGAAACAAAGCTAAATTGATTTTAGTTCTTTTAAACAATTGATCCCATAACTTACTGAATTCTGCAATCTCGATACGCCCATTACAAAATCCTGAGATCGCAATTTGATAGCCGGGCGTCAATTTCTCTAACGCGTTACTTAATTGTTCTAAATAAACAAGCAGAAGTTCTCTTTTCTCAATCGAATTCCAGTTTAGATCGTCCACTTCTTCAGTAATGTACCATCCATCAAATGATCGATATTTCAGGGCGGTTGGCGTTATTTGTTCCGCAGCAAATATAGACCGACGCAACAAGTCATCCAAGTAGATCTTCACTTGATGCGAATTTTGCGTAATCTGGTTCCAATACTCGGCATCATAAACCAAACCGATCGAAATTTTTATATCAAACTGCTCGGCCAGTCTTAAAATAGTTTCTAATGGCGGAGACTGAACAGACTGAAGCGAACTGCCGGAAAAAAAAGCGCGTGTATCTGCAACGGTCCATTGCAAATATAAATTGGATATTTTTAGCTTTTTCAGATATCCGAAAAACGTCAACCATTCATTTTCATCCCATTGCCCATGAGAGTTTTCAAGAAGCTGAATAAACGTTCCTTGGATTGGATAAATCGAGACCGGTTTTTTTAAAAAAAGCCAAGTTAGAACAATTATTGTTGTCGCCAAACAGCCTATCCATACCCAGCTAAAGCGCATCGCCCTATATCTCCTGGATATAAGACTCAATATCTGAAAATTGCAGTTGCATTAAAACCACTATCAATGTTTACAATCCCACCTTTATACTGCATTAAAAATTCTATATAGGATTTAGGCGCTGAATATCTGGTTTGATTAAAGTAATATTTAAGTGATAATCCACCGCCGGCTTCTAGATAGTTCACGCTACTCTTATCATTGGTCTGAGCCCGGCCGTCAATCACTGCGTGCGGCGTTAAAACAATACTGTTCTGAAAATTATAACTGATTCCTTGACGGGCTTCACCGTAGAAGCTCAATATATCAGGAGATTTAACAAAATAGCCCAAGTCACCAAATAAAGTTGTGTAGTTCCAGTATTTTTTCCCGTAATTGATGTCAAATCCATTGGTCCACCCGTACATTCCTCGAATCAACCAGTTATTCTGGGAACTATCCCCAATCTTGAACAATTTTTCAACATTTATATTAAAATTTTGCGTTTTAAATGGCTTGTACCTGACGCCAAAAGTACTCTGAAATGTTTCTGAATCGATCTTAAAAGAATCAGGCTCCATAGACCAGAGTACTCGCGAAAAAATTGTCAAGGTTCGCCTGTCACGCAATCCAATAACAGGCGGACGAAAATCGAGCTCAACACCACCTTGGGAAGGAATAGCCCCGCCAAAGGTACCCGGAGCACCAGAGAAATTTGCGGTATTATTGTTTTGTCTATAGTTTGAATACGCAGTAATTTTCAAATTATCAGTCAGCTCTCTCACTTCTCTTCTCAAACTGACAAGTTCATCATCACTATTAATGACATCTTCCTGCGCACTGCCCAATTGAGCAATCCTCACATCAATAGCCTGCTTAAACCAGTACTCACTTGCTTTGTTCTCTGATTTTCTCAGATTTAGATAAGCCAGATCCTTAAGCAACATCAAGTTTTCCGGATCTTTTTCTGCGACACTTTGAAGTGACTGTATACTATGATCAAGTTGATCATTATTCAAATAGGCATAGGCTAATGCAGCTTCAAACGTTTTATTATCGGGTTCCAGATCAACGGCAATTTGGAACTGCTCGAATGCTTCTTTATTCTGTTTATTCGACTGAAAATAATTTCCCAACATATAGTGCCGCCGGGGTGTTTTCACTACATCAAGCGCACTATTCTGAGCACTGATTGCATTTGAATACTGATTTTTCGTTGCATAATATTGTGCTATAAAATCATATCGTTCAGCATTCTGATCCGCAGATAAACTATTTCCATCGATTGTTTCTAATTGGCTTATCGATCGACCATCATCAAATTCAGATCCCAGCAGAATGGCCAACCTCATTCTGATAACCGCGTCGTCTTTGATTCGCAAAGATTGCCGCCAATGCTCCGCGGCCTGCGCATATTCTTTTTGATCCGCTAAAAAATAACCAAATTTATCAAGCACTGTCTTTTTCTCTGTGGGATTAACGCCATCTTCATCAGCACGATCCAGCGCTTGTTGAAAATAATAAGTAGCCGCGTCAATATTATTCAGCTTGCCATTGGCTTGGGCAAAGTTCAGCAAGTTCTCCAAATCATTTCGTTTTGATAAGGCAAGCCGATACTGCTCAAACGCATCATTCCACTGATCAAGGCTGGCATAAGCGTTACCCAGGATCCGGTTGATCGTCCAGTTCTGCTCATCCACAGAAGCGGCTTCTGTTAGATATCCAATCGCCTGTTGCGCTTGCCCTTGATCGAGACTCAACAATCCAAGACTTGTTAAAGCATTACTTTTTTGCTTTGCATTTAATCCATTCATTTGAATTAGATGGCGGTATATTTCGGCTGACTTCTCCCAGTTCTCAAGACTTTTTTCAACTTCAGCCAACATAAACAAGGTGTCAACCGATTCTTTAATAGCCAGACTTTTCTCCAAATAGTCTGATGCTTCTTTTAAGTGACCAGTTTTTATACTTGTCATAGCCAGTGAATTCAGCAACGTCGGATTAGATGGATCAATTCTGGCCGCTTTTTGAAATGCAATCTTAGCCTGTACAAATTCTTTTTTCTGGTAAAGCAAATCACCTTGAGACCGATACAGAGTTTTTTGCTGAATTTCAGTTGCGCCAGATTGAAGTGCTAATTCTAATGATTGCAAGGCACGATCACTATCGCCAGAACTGATATATAGGTTACTTAATTTAATAAATGTTTCCGTGTCTTTTTCTTTATTTAACAATTCTTGGTAGACATCTATAGCTTTGCCAATATCACCTTTATTTTCCAATACATTAGCCAGAGAATACATCGCTTCACTGGATTGCTTTATTTCAGCAGCATGCTGAAAAGCTTCAGCTGCCATGGTATGCTGCCTGGCATTACTATAAGCATAGCCCAACAACATGTAATTACGATACAAATCAGAATCCTGTGTTGTTTTTGAGAGCAAAGTTTCATAGGATTTTGCTGCAGACAAATAATCCTCATTTTCAAAATAGAGATTCGCCAGAAATTCCTGATCGTCATCATCATGCCGCTGACTTAAAAGCACATTCATCATATCGATGGCTTTATCCAGATGATTCAAATTGTAATAAATATCAGCTAATGATCGTAAACCCCTGGAATGACCGCCATCGATCGCTAGCGCAGATTGGTATTCACTAACCGCCAAATCCGGTTTTTCGCTTTTTTCATAAATGCTGCCTAATGCCAAGTAGGCCGTTATCGATTCATACTTTGTTGTGGCATGCGATAAAGCCTTTTCAAGCATTTCCCTTGCCGAGTTGTATTCTCCTAAGCCCTCTCTTGCCGTCGAATAGCGCATAAAATAATTAAAGTCTTTATTCTTGCTGGGGTATTGTTCAAGCAAATTTACAGATTGCTGATATTTTTTTTGTTCTAACAAGATCATTAACGACATTTCCAGCGCAAATAGTTTATCTTCCTCCAGCACATCACTGTTTATGATGATTAAATTGAAGTCTTTAAGCGCACTTTCCTTATTCCCGGCAGCATTATGCGCTAAAGCACGATATTGAAGAAATGGCACACTATTGCCGATTTGCTTCAGTGCCAGGCTGGCCTGTTGAATCACCTCACGATAATCTTTGATTCCATATAGCATGATGACATAAGATATTCTTGCCTTAATGTCGTAAGGATCGATTTCAAAGAATTTCTGAAACTCGATTCTGGATTCAGCATATCGGCTTTCTTCCATTAAACGATAGGCTCTATCCAAATGTGGAAAACTACGAAATTTTCGCACTACCGGCTCCAGAAAACGCTCAGATCGTTCAATGATTACTTTATCCAGATAATAGTCTTGTTTGTTCTGGATAGTCAGCGCATCAGCAGCATGACTGGACAATACCATCATCGAAAACATCACAATTAATGCAGTAAAGAATACCTTTAATTTGAATATGAACACGCGGGTCAATATCATATTTCAGCCTTTTTCTTGACCTTGCCTTGTAACTGCACCCATATCTCAAAGCAATACATCATGCTGCCTTTCCCTGTATCAAAATCACAAACAATCGCACGTGGTATATCACGTAGATCAATAATCTCTTTTAAGACCCGGCCACACGCTGTAGTGCCCAGTAATGGACGTATCGACAACTGAGTCATCGCTGAAAAAGCTCCAGCGGATGACAATTTTGAGAAACTCATTTAAAAAGTGATTGTCAACTGTTGTGGTATTTTATGTTTTTTGAATTCTCATTATTTTATTCGGGTGCTTGGATCTTCGATTCAAAAAAAAAGCCAAGAAAATGATTATTTACTATTATTTTCAGATCTCACAACCGCTGCATTAGCAAGTTGAAGTGATCAAACTTCGCGCCTCCAGCTATTTATTAGCTGGCCTGACGTCTAATTTAAGTAATCAATGATGGGCGCGTTAAGGCTCCTTTTTGACAAGATAAACCGGATTTCATTTACGCTACATCTACCACGGCACAAAGCCTACAATTACACCTTCTTTGTTACTTGCTTTACCCGTAAGGTATTATTGTGGCGTTATTGATTTGTGTATACAGAATCAAGCGGCCACCGTTAGCCCGGTGCATCGGGTTCCAGAAAGTGTTTTAGCGATTCAGAAAAGTCGCTCGTTGAATTTCCCCTTAAATGTAACCAAGGTAAAAATCCTCGATATTCTTGGTACGTTTCAAGTACGGCGGTATCAGGCTGCTGTTGAATGACCTTGGCTTAATGGATCAGAACACCTCTCTTGTAATCACCAGAAATGAGCATGTCGCCATCATATGAATATAATTTTTTTATCAGGTGGGCAGGCAGAATTTCAGGCGTTACTGCTTATCGATGGTTTAATCATGATAATTCCTACCTTCTCACCTGCTTCTTCATACAAGTAAAAAACTTGTCTATATATTTTCCATGATCATTTCCACCTGACTTTTTTCCACATAGCCCAAGTCACTCAAAATATCACCTAACAAGCGGGTTTTTCCTCCTTGTGTTGCTAACGCATTATCGAGTTGATTTTTTGTTATAACGCCTGCGCCAATTAAGAGTTCTCCCAATTTCGGTTTAAATACATTCAGCGCATCATCCTCTGGGTAAACATGATCGGTTTTATCCCAGGAGATTGATTGCTTGGTTCTCAGATAGGTGGCATATTGGGACAAGGCTCTGGTAGTCGCGAAAAAATTGATTACGTTCCCCCATACCATTCTTGGAAAAGAAAGAAAAGCCTGAGTCCAGCCATGAAGCTGTTTAACACAATAGCCGCGATGAAAAATTCTAAGCCCCAGAAAGAAAGCATTGATAGCAATCAGGTACCATAAAAATGTTCCTTCCTCGACTAAAGGGGGGTATTGGTAAGCGTTGGGATCCAGACTAATTATTATCCAGATTGAGACAACAACTAAAACAACAACGTAACCGAGTAGATTAATCAAATTCGTAATTAAAGCCTTTCGATCACGATACAGAATATATTTTATCGATAATGGACCTTTCCATCCCAGATTCTCCCATCCTTGCAGGCCAATACCGAGTACCCACCGTGACTTTTGCCGCACTGAAGGCCAAAAAATGTTTGGAAAGAATTCTTTAATACAAACCAACTCCTTTATTTTTACTTGCTTCTTTTTCCCTGTGAGCCAGGATTTTTTGGTAACGACTCTATCCACGAACAATCGGACAAACATTTGCTTTAATCCATATTCTCTGAGTTTGAATCCGAAATCATAATCTTCAGTTAGCGAATTGGTGCTAAAAATCTGATTATTATTTTTGGCGACAGTACTGATTGCTTTCTGGCTAAAAGCAACGCCAACGCCGGCTGCTGGAATACTCCTGGTAATAGACTCTCTTACAGGTAAATCTTTGTAATGCAATTGAGCAAATTCGTCTTGATAGTGTCCGGCAGTAAATTCATACCATTTCCGGTTTAATGACAATACTGGCAATTGCACCATATCGGCTTTTGGAAACAAATAATTAAACAACTTGTAACATAATGGATGGATGACATCTTCGCAGTCCTGCATAATGAAACAGGCGAAATTAATATTATTTTTTTTCTCAAATTTTCTGATTCCATTGCAAATCCAATTAAGGCAGTCCGCCTTGTTTGTCGGTCCATCATCTCCAGTAATACAAAGGTGAACATGGTCACTTTCAGCCATAACCTTCTCAACTTCCGTCCTGGTTTCCGGATCATTCGGATAAACCCCGACAAAAATATGGTAATTTGTATAGTTGATTGATTTGATCGTGTTCCTAAGCATCTGACCAATAACTGCCGACTCATCCCAGGCTGGCAGCATAATGGCAATAAACTGCTCTGGTTTATCTAATATCTGTCGTTCTGTTAACGGTTGATATTTCGTCATGACGAAAAATTTGCGATAAAAACGCCTAATCCAGAAATACAAATCGATAAACAGATCATCAAGACCACTGATAAAAAAAATGATACAAACAAATGCCATCAACAACTGCATGGCAACCAGAAGATAAGGTATATTTTCATTCAGTTCAGACATTTATATCACCTAAATAATAATTAGTTGCAGATTATCCTTGGAACTCATTCTCAGAAGGCAATAAAGGTGTTTGATTATTTGCCCATCTACAAATCAACTCAGCGATTCGCTCGGAAGCCTTTCCATCACCAAAAGGGTTACTACCGATCATTGCTTGATATGCCTTATCATCATGTAATAACACACTGACTTCCTTAACGATTTTGTCAGTTGACGTACCGATAATTTTTGATAATCCTGCATTAAATGCTTCCGGTCTTTCTGTCAGTTTTCGTAACACTAATAGCGGTTTTTTAAGCGTCGGCGCTTCTTCCTGAACGCCTCCAGAATCGGTCACAATGATGTGAACGTTTCGCATCAAATTCAAAAAACACAGATAATCAAGCGGTTCTGTCAAAACGACACGATCAATACCAGACAGAATTTCCATCACCGTTTCCCTGACATTCGGGTTTAAATGCACGGGATACACAATCAGCACATCTGGAAAACGTTTAACAATTTCTTTTAATGCCAGACACGTATTTTTCAGATCTTCTCCAAGCGACTCTCTTCTATGTGACGTAACTAGAATGACACGGTGCTGATCCAGCGGTAAATTTTCGATTGGCGATCCCTGAAAAGAAAATGGTGCATCAAGCAATGTTGACATTGCATCAACAACTGTATTGCCTGTGACAAAAACGTCTTCTTCTTTGATCCCTTCATTCAGTAACTTCTGTTTTGCCAATGGCGTTGGTGCTAAATGAATTTGCGTCAATGTTGAAGTTAATCGGCGATTCGCCTCTTCCGGAAAGGGGTTATGAAGATCATGACTGCGCAATCCTGCTTCAACATGTGCAACGGGTATTTTCAAATAACACGCTGCAACTGAAGCAGCGAAGACTGTCGTTGTATCACCTTGCACCATCAACAAGTCCGGTTTGACATCTTCAAGTGTTTTTTGCATCAACTGCAGTACACTGCAAGTCAGATCATTTAAACTTTGATTTGGTCTCATCAAATTAAGATCGACATCCGGAACAATGTTAAACAATGATAAAACCTGATCGAGCATCTGCCGATGCTGAGCGGTGGCAATTACCACTATATCGATATCATTGGATCGCTGTTTAAGGGCAAACACGATAGGCGCCATTTTGATGGCTTCAGGCCGTGTTCCCATGATTAATGCTATTTTCTTTTTTCTCATTTATGCACCCTACACTTTCAATTAATCTTAACGATATGAATAAATTCATATTCCATTTATCAGTTAAAGAAACAAAACACTTTTTTTTACCTCGATAGATTTTTATCTTCACAATGCAGAATCTCTATCGACAGAAATCGAACAATCGTCATACGCTGACAAAAGCATCGTCGATTTCAGAATATTCTATAATCCAATCAATGACTAACGTAAGGGATATCGCTCCTCTTTTATATAGAAGATTTAAACTGGTTTTAGTGTTATGAAATAGGACACGTGTCCTTAATTACCTTAGTCTTTCATCACGACAGGAATTGACCAGAGCTGTTTTAAGCTGTGTTGGTGTGATGATGGCGACAACCGAGAAACCATCTGTCAAGACATAAAACTCCAACATTCTGACGTGCACCATTCAGAACTTTTGTTCCCGCGCCAAAAAAAAGGGCTGAGATTGTTTTCCAATCTCAGCCCGCCAATGATGTCTTCCCGAAAGAATTATGGTGAAAGTTTTTTTTTATGGTATGAGACTATTTACGTCGACAAATTCATAACCCTGCTGCTTGAGTCCGTCGACCACCTGGACCAGCATATTTGGATCTAAATAAGGATGAAAGAAAAAGCTGGCGAATCCGTCACGAACGACCAGGTTGGCTTCACCGGCGGCAAGCAGGTCTGCAGGCAGTCGGGCAGGATGATTATTGAACGGTTCAGGTTCGATATTCCCAATGTTCTCTGGAATTATCCAGCTACCGTAGATATCCCGTACCGGATAGGGGAAAAACTGTCCAGCAAGCCGACTATAGTCGATGGGTTGCTGACTTAAATTACCCGGAAAATACAAACCACGGTCGTAGCGTACCCCAAACCGCTCATCGACTGCCATGTAGTTGGGCACCGAACCGGCATAGTGGGGAAACTCAAAGATGGTCGGAACTTCCAATCCGGCCGCTACAAACGCCGCCTCAGACAGCGCGATGCGGTTAGCGGCCCACACTTGTGAATCACCCGGTACCGGTCCGTCATAGATAACCGAATCATTGGCATCCACGTGAGCGGTATAAAACTCGAAGTCATCCGCGCTAGCACCACTGTATGGATTAATCAGTTCTCCAAATTGATGGGTATAGCCGTGCATGAGCAAGGTGCCGCCCTGCGATTGCATAAACTGCAGCGCTGCGACCACATCGGGTCTGTCGGCAAGGTCGTAGGACTCCGGTACGCCATTGTTGTAGGCACCATGAGGATCTTCGTAACGAGGATACACGGCCACCGAAAACGGCACACTGCGACTGGACAATTCCTGGGCGATCACGATCAGTTCTTGAGGATCCGCATCCGGCCCGACGTCTTCGATTCTAACAAGCGCACGATGCTGTTCAACCGTTTCAGGAGCCAGCAGGTCGAACAACATATCGGCCAGCACAAGATAACGATCCTCATGATCCATGTATGCGAATGGAACCTCTCCGATATAAGTCAAATTCAATGAACGCACTGCCCAGGGGAAGCTGGTGCCATCGTCTCTTACCGCCGTTGCCGGCAACTCAACCCGCGACTGATCGATATTGGCGTAGGTCATGATGCCCCCTTGATTCAAGGTGTTTCTGTTCAGATCTACCAGTTTGTAGTTGATGGTCGAAATCGAACTAAAATCAAATCCGGCCCAGTTCCACCCATATGCCGCGTGGAAATCGCTGGAATGCGCCGTGAGCTGCCAGATGTTGTCATACATCCACAGTACCGGTGTCGTGCCAGCCAACGTGTCGGTCAGGAAGGCCGTGGGCAGTGGTTCGTCATAGGTTGATCCGATGTAAACGACCGCACTGTAGTCCGTCATCTCGCCGGCTGAATACTCGCCGACCGGATAAGCCTGCCATGTCCCGAATCGGGATACAAGGTTAGCCGTCATCTGTGCGTAAAGTTCACCCAGGAAACCCCAGGGCCCAGTTGTGTCATACAGAATCAGGGTATTCGAAGCGCTTGAGTCGCCACCAAGACTGAGTGACAATGACACTCGGCCGTCGAGCAAATCCAAACCTATAGACCGAGCACCCTGAAGCGTATCTTCGACCGGTACTATCCGTTTACCAGGACTCGGCTCGAGTGGTATGGCGACGGGTGGCCGAGGTGGAGAAGGCAATTTTCCCATATCCTGAAGGTTAGCCAATGTACGCGCGCTGCTTCCTTTATTCTTTTCAGGGTGTTGACCAATACCCTTGCCTTTGCCTTTGCCTTTGCCTTTGCCTTTAGCGATACCTTTACCTTTACCGATACCTTTACCGATGCCGTTGCCTAGACCGATACCCTTGCCTTTACTGATATCATTGCCTTGACCAATGCTAATACCGTTGCCTAGACCGATACCTTTGCCTTGACCATTACCATGCCCAATCAAAGTCTGGGCATTGACGGAGGTAGCCGCCGCAAACACGAAAATGGCTGCCATAACCACCCAAATCCTTCCTGTGCGAAATTGGAAATTCTGTTTTTTCATCATTCACTCCGATATAATAAAATGCTTATAAGATATTCCAGACATAAATGTTCGTAATGTTGTTTTCTTTTTTCTCATCTATGCACCAGACAATCTTATTTAACTCTTAACTATATGAATAAATTCATATTCCATTTGTCAGTTAAAGAAACAAAACGCTCATTTTCACCACGATAGATTTCCCCATCACAATGTGGACTCTCTATCGAGAGAAATCGAACAATAAGCATGCTCTGACAAAAAAAGCACCGCCGATTCCAAAACATTTTATAATTCAATCAACGACTAAGATAAGGGAGATCGCTCCTCTTTTATCTAGAAGATTTAGCCTGTTTTTTCTGATGATTAAATAGGACACTTGTCCTCACTTGCCATGTCCCGAAACAGGGTGCAAGATTGACAGTCAACTGAGCTAGATTTCACCCAAGACCCACGGTACATCGGTGTGGTAGCGCAGTCAGTGCCAGGCACATGGATAGCGAAAACGTGAATATGCACTACCGTGACTTACAAAATGTCGTGCATCATGTCGGGGCTTTGAAAAGCGGTTTTCTGGAAACGCGGCCAACCTTTCCGCGTAAGACCAACCGCACCCGGGCACATGTATTGGCAGCGATACTGGCACTAAAGATGACCCGGACTTTTGAAAACAATTCAGCAACTGCCGAGATCACGCCAGCACTTTTTCGGTGAATATCGCAACACATCGCACCTTCTTTTTACAGAAAAAATCTGCCGGTTCTTTTTCCTGAAACTGGTAATTCCCAATACATCATTCACCGCCTGTTGCTGCGCACAACGTACTGCTGATAGGCGCGATCCGGCAAGCACGGTACGTGCAATAATCAGCAACAACGCCGGGCACCCATGCGTAGACTTCCCTCGCACTGGACTAACATCATTACGTGCACCGATTAACTATCCACAAATCTCAAGTATCAGTTAAAACCGTCGTTGACAATTAAACCATCATTACCACACAAGCTGTGCTTTTCAGCCGCTCCATGCGAAACCGTCGTAATTTTTATCGTATCCTTCAGGTGCAACCGGATGCGCCCACGGCAGTTATCAAAAATAACTATCGGACATTACT
>BQJA01000094.1 GCA_021604405.1 Nitrosomonas sp.
TCTTTCAGGACAAAAGGGCGTTTCACCGTAGAAGACCTAGCAACGACTGTCAGATCATATCGTTAGCGCAGTGCCGGGTTAGCGCTAATGCATCTTTCTTTGAAGGATTTAGACGTCATCGTCGGTTTGTATTTGTCTAGAGAATTAACTGCTTCCTCAAACACCATATTTTCAAAGGGTTCTTTCATTTCCAGAATTGCCTCTTTAAGCAATTGAAACTTATGCGGTAACACTCTTTCAGTTAACAAAGTCAATGATTTGTCCGCTTCTTTGTTTATATGTTTTAATACGACGAATTGCTTGGAAGAATCATTGCTTGCATTTATCTCAACGACACAGAATGTATCAAAGATCCAAAAAATTGTGTCGACTTCTTTTGTGAGACTATCAATACGAAATGGCGTTTTATTGGTGTATTTTCTGAAATAGATATTTGCCCTTGGGCGTTGCTCGGTACCATTAATCTTTATTGTAGGGATGTCTAAGGCTGCTATAACCTCGACGACTCTTATATCCCGAAAAAAATCATCAAGTACCGATTGTAAGTTTGCCTTCTTTGCTATTTTATGTGCAGTGGAGCTCATTTGAATTTAGTCGATTTTGAAAAAATTAGAGCACTTCTAAAAACTCATCTGATTCAGTGTGAAAAAAATTCATTTGTTTATATTTTCGCCAAAAATCGCAATGACTTTAGAATTAATTGTTCTATTTATTGATTTTAAATGACTATTCGTTGAGTCCGTCGGATTCCTGCAGCCATCCTGATTAAACGCGACAATAAGGGGGGTTATCGGTATGCCGATGAAAGATTTGATACAAGCTGCATCAGCTCTATGAGCAGTCCAAATAAAGATCGGACAACACGCATGTATGCAAAGCATCCTTTTATGCAACTATCTGCGCCGAACTTTTTTCGTGTATTCTGGGATTGTTTAAAAATGGCAACGTGATACGGGTATGGTTCTTGATCGATTACGGGACGGGCAAGTTTTTCTGCCTGACATCGGAAATATCATAAAAATTGTTGGGATATTGTCACGTGGGGTATGTTAACTTCTCCCAAAACGCCGCACACTTTTTGTTTTTAACGTTCAATTCATTGAATAATATGAATAAAACAACAAGCCATGAATTGTCAATTATTTAATCACAACAATTGAATAACAAGCTGTTTTTTTTTACACGACCATTGACTGTTGATCCATAGTTTTAAATTCTGTTTCATCAATAACAAAGAACCAAATGAAATCAGTTTTATTAATTTTGCAGAGTTTCAAATGCAGAGTAACTAGACAAGAATATCAAGCCGATAAATATAGAAATGAATATAATTGAACTTGTAGCGATTGTATTTTTTAAAGCATAAGTAACATCAAAATATTCATTATCAATTTTAGGTTGAACTTTTAAAAGCTGCTCTCGAAGAACATTTAGTTCTTTAAAAAATTAATAAAAAACAATATTTGATTAGACCTGCTAAGCCGCAGGTTTTGGCGACTGATGATTTAATTGCTTGAGCCTGCCAATGTAAAAATCAATCTCAGCTCGGATGGTTTTCTCTGGAAGCATCGCTTTCTTGACAACCACCCGACCCAACTGGGGGTGGAGTCGAATGACACCTTTCCGATCAACTACGAAATCTGCCCGCCGCCAACGCTGCGTTGATGCCCAGGAGAAAATGATTTGGTCGATAACCGGCCTCAACGGCTCCATCAAATCGAACACCAGCGATGCCCGTCCGTCCTGGTCGGCATGGAGACTACCTACGGCAACATCCAGCCCGGAAATCTGCAACGCCCGTTCCACTTGTCCGGCTAATATGGCATACGCATAATTTAATAACGAATTAACCGGATGCGTGGCTTGATAACCTTTACCGGATATGCCCGATGCCCGTTGAGTAAAACTCTTCCACTCAGTAGGAACACTTTTCTCTTTCCATTTGATCGGCATGTTCCATGCACTCCAATAAGTTAAGGCTGCCCGGGCTTCTAAAAGACGTAGCGTATCTAAAGAATTCGCTTGTTTAATAGATTCAACAAAGGTAATAATTGATTCGGTCAATTCCGATTTTGTTCGGCAGCAGGCGGCCAGTTTTCTTACTAAAATTTCTCTCGCCAGCACAATCGAATCCGTTGAATATTGTAACCGCCGCAATGATACAACGTGAGGTGTCGGCGTATGAGTTAAAGCTGTCAGACTGGCGTCTCTGTCGAGCATATAAAGCGCTATACGCTGATCGGCACACCATTGAATAGCTGCCGTAGACAGGTTGCCGGTGGTGTTTAAGACGATAATCGCCCGAACTACATGGACGCCGCGGGATATACGTCTTTCTAAATTGGGTACTGTGGAACAGGTATAGCCTGATCTTAAAACAAGCTGGCCTTTATCTACTTGTAAACTGCATCCGTTTCCAGCCAAAGTTATCACGTCTTTTTCTTTGTTTCTTGCTGCCCAACGCTTACCGGACTCAGCGTGTTCATTTCCATTGCTTGTAAATTGAATGTAACCCGGCAAACCATCAGATGGGGAAATCTCAAAGGGGCGCTGATCGTTCAATGCCGAAACTGAATGCGTAATTTCTGTAATAGAAGTTGCGCCATTAATGAAATGCGATGGATTGGTTTTAGTAGTCAAATCCTTTTTCACGCGTGCTCTTCCACTGTTTGAACAGGGTCTTGAACAGTACTTCGCTTGTTTATTCCTTGTGACGAATTCACTTTGGCATTGAGAACAAACCAAATAATGCATCTGATTCCTCCAGTTCCCTAATATTCAACATATATTTAAAGCTTTCTGGAATTTTAAATTCTGGGCTAATTAGAACTTCATTAAGTGCATTTGTAATGAGTCTAGAAAATTCTGTTTTGTTTTGATTGAACATTAAATAAAAAATCATAGCTGTCATATGCATGTTGTACCGGACTAATTCCTCAGAATATGGATATGGTTTTTTTCGCCGCAGCTTACCATTTGGTTTTGGTGCAAAATTAATAAATGCCTGGGCTAATAGGTCATTGTCCGTTATGCCCGGCATCGAAAATCCTTTGGTTCTTCCACACATCAGATTAACAATACTAGTCATCAGCAAGGAACAAAAAATAACAGACGGGTTTTGATAAGCAAGCTCCAGTTGCTCAGGTTCGCTCTTCTCAATCATTTCCTGCAAAGCTTCAGGCCGAAAGAAATTGGCTAATTCGGCGATAGCTTTAAAGTGTTCCGCTTCAATGTACAAATTCCTATAACCCAGATGGGAACCAGCGAAGATTTCTTTCACTAAAACACCATGGGTAGACATCCTGTCTTTGGTTGAACGCTCCACTTTGTCAGCCTGGTCGACTAAATCTTTGCATTTGGTTCTTTGCTGTTTTTGCAACTCAGCTGTCATTTGCTTGATCATTGCAAGAAAATGCTTTCTTAAAATATCCCCCCTAACGCCAAACCCGTTAGCAATTAAAGCTAGTTCTGCATCTTTACGGTTTAGCCTTTTTTCTTTTACACCTCCAATAATTACCAGCAGCCGTTCAACACAGTTTTTATGCCACAAACTTTCTTGACGTTTGCCAGGGCCTGCCCCACATGTCTGCTGTTCGGGTAGTAAACCATCTTTTTGCCAACGCAAAAGTTTGTGGCGGCTTAAACACAAATCTGGCATTCCAGCTACGCCAATCTCTTTCTCAGTTGCTGCAATAAGTTTAGAAGTTGATATAAATTCTTCCATTGATTTTTCAGATTTACATTAATTCAGCGGTTCTGCGTTTGAAGCCAATTTCTAAAAGTTTAATAATAGCCAATATTATATCAAATTAATTAATTAGTTAGTCATTTGTTAAAGGAGACATGATGTCAAATACCACTTTCTCAAATAAACGTTCGACAACTCTGCCGGTAGTCCTGCCCATAAGCTGGATAGACCGCTTAACTCAATTAGCCCGGGAACGCGGCATTAACCGTAGCGCTTTGGTGCGTGAGATGTTGCAAAAGAAGCTGTTTGCTAATGAAGAAACGGCATTGCCAAGCGATAAGGAGGCTTGAAATTATGGCAACCAAGAAACGTAATTACAAAGCCGAATACCAACGACGACTACAACTGGCTGAAGAAAGAGGATTGTCGACTGCACAAGCCCGAGGCCATGTCCGAAAGAACGAAGTCAAGGTATCAGAACTGAAACAATCGGGCGTTATCGATAAATCACGGAAAACAACTTTTAAACGTTTTTATCAAGCAATCAGTGAGATTGCATCAGGAAAGTCTTTGTCGAAAGCGGCAAAAGATACCCATATTTCGCCAACCACCATCAAGAGACTTGATGCTGAGCGTCAAATTCTGCACAAAATAGATAAGGGTAAGGGCTGGCAGATTATGAGCGCAGCACATTTTCCTATTCTGACTAAAGATGGGAAATTGTTTAAAGACGTTTCCCTTGACCGCAAGAATGCCAGCATTGTCGGCCATTATTGGAACGCCGCCCACAAAGCCAGTATGGGAGATGCTTCGGCTCTTCATGATTTCACCAATTCGACGGTGTTCGATATGAATGGTAACTCTTATCGTCTGCTGACATCAGTTGATGATCTGGTTGCCATTTTGGATCAAATGAGTGACGCCGACAGGGAAGAGTACGAACGCTCATTCGCTTCCGACCAACGCGCTTTTCGGGTACTGAATCATGCAGCATGATTATGCGAACTGCAAACAATGTGGCGAATTTCGTAAAGCTGCCTTACGTAAATCGGAGGCTACCCTTTGTCATAATTGTGCTGACAAAACACATGCTAATGGTTTTTGCTGGATATGCCGTCGTAATCATCTGCCACTTGAGCATCATCATTTGGCAGGCAGAAAGCATGCCTCTCTTACTGTACCCATATGCCTTAACTGCCATGCAATGTTGTCTCGTCGGCAGTATGAATGGCCTGATTTGTGGCGTAGCGAGCGATGTGTGGCTTTTTTGGTGTTTGGTTTTATTGATTATTGCGTCCTAGCGAGTGCGCCGACAATTCCTTCCCAGGTTCTTAGTGAACAATGCGAGGAAACCATGGTGAAGGCCGTTCAGAAAACAAAGGCAATGCTTAGTCCGTTTATCAAAGCCATGATGATTGTCGGAATTTTGTTTCTGATCATAAAGGTGCTCTGTCCATTGGCAATCAAGTTTATAGAAGGAACTCACTGTGCAAAATAATAACAGTATCAACTCAAAACCTGTGTCGCAATATTTGCGTTGTTTCATTGAAAAAATAGATACAACAGAAAACGGTACACAGAATAACAAACCCACGACTAGAAGGAAGCACAAACCTCGAGAATTGACCGCCGAAGCTCAAGCTATTCTTGAAATTGGTCGTCCATATGAAGGGCATTGCCTGGTGTTCGATACCGAAACGACGACAGATAACCGGCAAGCATTGCGTTTTGGAATTTATGCCATTTACGGTATCGATTCAGATACCCGAGTCTGGCTTTATCGTAACAAACAATTGACCCGGGAAGCATTGGATAAACAACAGGAGATAGGCATTTTTTATAATCCTGCCGAAATCAGCGATCATGAGCTTGCGATATTAAAACAATTTGCCATTCAGAATAACCTCAAGGTCTACGAGAAAGCTGACTTTATCCGTAAAGTCTTTTATCCGTGGATCTATCAACAACAAGCTTTGTGCATCGGACACAATCTCCCGTTTGATCTGTCTCGTCTGGCGACGTGTTGGGGAGAGGCAAAAGGTCAGTTTTACGGTGGTTTTTGGTTAACACTTTGTGATTGTCGCTATGATGATTCCTGCTTTGACCACCCGCCTGTGCGCGTAAAGTCTTTAGGTGGAAAAAAGGCCTTGTTTGACTTTCGCTCGCAGCGCAAGCCCAGCGGAAAAATAAGCCGTTATCGTGGACGGTTTCTGGATACGGCTACTTTCGGACGCGCATTGCTCGGACCGGGCGATAGTTCTTTAGCAGCTATGGGAAAACGCTTTAAGACTAAAATACGAAAAAAGGACGGTGACGTTGAACATGGCAACCTATTGAACGAAATGTACTTGCGTTATGCTGTACAAGATCTGCAAGCAACTTGGTCTCTATATCAGGCTGAGCGAGAAGTTTATCGCAAACATGGCTTATCAAAAGCGCCATGGAAAATTTTTTCTGAAGCGTCCATAGGCAAAGCTTATCTCCATGATTTAGGTATTCCACCATTTTTAAAACAACACGCGGCATTTCCAAGGACCATTATCGGACAAGCAATGACATCCTACTATGGCGGACGAACTGAAGTTCGCATACGGTTGCAACCCACGGAAGTGATCTATACGGACTTCACCAGTGAATATCCAACAGTCAACGCATTGATGAAAATTCAAGAATTATTACTTGCAGAAAAAATTGAAGTGCAGCCCTGTCTTGAAGAAGTACAACATTTGATAGATAGCTTAACCATTAATGATTTATTGATGAAAGAAGCTTGGCCGTCACTGCGTTGTTTTGTCAGAATCATACCCGATGGCGACCTGTTACCCGTTCGCACCACTTATGGTGAACAAAGTGCAGCGACCAATATAGGGTTGAATTATGTCGATTCCGGACCAGCAGCTTGGTATTGCTTGGCGGATGTATTGGCTTCAAAACTGTTGACGGGGAGAACGCCCAAGGTTATCGACGCGTTTAAACTCGTACCTCAAGGGCGCATCAAAACAAAAGTATGGCGATTATTTGGTGATGAACGTTTTTCTATTGACCTGGAAAAAGACGATTTATTTGCACGCGTCATCGAAATGCGAGCAGACATCAAAGAGAAAATGAAGGTTCTTGCTCAAGATGATGATGAATTTCTGTATTTGGATGGCTTGCAGCAAGCACTTAAATTGATTGCTAATTCAACCAGCTACGGTGTATTGGTTGAGATCAACCCCGATGATAGCGCTAACAAATGCATTTCGGTACATGTTTATACTGACCAATATGTAGAGAAAAAAACCAAACATGTGGAAGAACCTGGACCGTATTTCATGGGGCCATGCGGGGCATTGATACCTGCAGCCGGGCGTTTATTGTTGGCGATGGCTGAGAAACTGGCAGTCAATCGGGGGATTGATTATGTGTTATGTGATACAGATTCGATGGCTTTTGCTCACCCTGAAAGCTTAAACCAAGATGACTTCCACGAGAAAATCAAGGAAATTTGCGATGCTTTCAAGCCGCTATCGCCATACAGTAACCTGTCCGAAATCTTGAAAATGGAAGACGTCAATAATTTCAATGAGCAGCCTGAACCACTTTACTGTATAGGAATTTCATCCAAGCGCTATGTGTTGTATAACAAAACTGATGAGGGCTATCGGATACGGAAATTTTCCTCTCATGGCACCGGCGGATGGATGAAACCGGCGGCCTATGAATCAACAACACCAGAACCTTGTGAGAATGTCTACAAGCTTGGCGGCCACCGTTGGATGTATGATTTGTGGTATAGCGCTATTCAACAAATCGAGTTCGGGAAGCAGCGTATCTCCGTTTATGATTTACCATTTTTAACAGAACCAGCGCTTACCCGCGTGACAGTTTCAACGGCCATGTTGTTGAAACGGTTCAAAGGCGTTCCGGGCATACGCCCTTTTTCATTTATGACAATGTTGCCGTCGTTGAATCAGGTTGAAATTCTTGGACGACTTAATACAAATTTCGAGGATTACAAAATACAAACTTTATGCGATTCAGACCAGCGATTAAATTTATCTGAACTAAAAGGCGTTGCTTTTTATGCGCCTTATGGAAACAATTTCAATGTTGTTCGCGGGCAGATTCGGCGCATGGACAATAATGAATTGGTAACTGTTGAACATAAAACATTGGCTGAATGCGTGTTGCATTACTTCTCACAACCGGAATCGAAAGCAGGAAATCCAAAAGGTATTGGGCACCTAGAGCGGCAGCATCTACGAATTATTGAGCAGGTTTTTATCGGTAAGGAAACGCATCGCATTAAGGATGATATTAGCGAAGCAAGTGAAGGAATTCTTGATTATGAGGATGCTGCGGAATTCCTACGAACAGGGTTAGCCGATCTACTCAAACAGCGACCTATGAAAGAATTGGTTCAGTTAACGGGAATTCCCCGCCGGACTTTGTATGACATCATTAATGGCACTAAGCCCAAACTCGAAACAAGAGCAAAAATCCTAAAAGTTTTTAAAGATAAAGGCCTATTGTTGAGTTAAAGTATAAAGAAAATTATGCCGTCTATATTCAAATTCCCACCGACAGATTTATCCGCGCACTAGATCAAGAACTCAGCGACGATATTATTAGCTTCTAACCAATGTGTTAGGAAGAATAGTAAAAACAAAATAATGTCTAAACATAAAAAACAACACTATATCCCCGCCTGTTACCTAAAAGCATGGCGTGATCCGCATACGCCAGCTTCTCAGACTCCGTATGTATGGGTTTTTGATAAGGATGGAAGTAACGTGAGAAAAAAAGCACCTGAGAACATTTTCTATGAAACTGATTTATACACAATTCATCGTGCAAACGATTCGCGTGATCTTGTTCTCGAAAAAGGTCTCAGCCAGCTTGAAACTGAATTTACGAGAATCAGAAATAGTAAAATTAGTTACAAACGTCCAGTTGAGGAGTCTGAGCACGTCCTGCTCTGTGCATTTACTGCTGCAGCACACGCACGTACGCCATCTAGTCGAGAACACCACCGAAAACAGTGGGAGAAGCCATTAAGAAAAATGGAAAAAATGATGGAATGGGTAAAAACCGCAACACCCGAGCAAAAAAAGCGCTTAATTGCGATGTACACACCATTTCCAGATTCCAAAGAACACATTACATATGAGCAGGTAAAGCAAATGCATGATAACCCCCTGCAAACCATGTTATTTTCTATGATCCAGATAGTTACAGAAAGGCTTTGTAAACTTGATTTTGCAATCTTTGTGACAAATGATGAAATAGGTTTCCTGACATCAGATAATCCGTGTGTTTGGTTTGACCCCGAAGCATACAAAAGACCACCATTGTATCGTGGACCTGGAATAATATACAAAACCATTGAGATTACGATACCTCTTTCTCCATTTCATACCCTTTTTTTTAATCGACAGGGAATTTCCGGATACATTGATGCCATTCCAGAGGTAGTTGATGAATTGAATCGTCGGGTAAGATTTTCAGCTGAGAATTACTTTGTCGCAAGACAGAACGTAAGATGTGACTACTGGTTTGAATTGGGTGTTGAACCAGATGATTCATGGGACAATCAACATGCTCGGAAGATGAAAAATAATAAAACACCTAAAAATTCCATCAACTTAAAACCGTGATAGTATTGTTTTACTCTGTTTTAATGTGTTTGTTTATAGCGAGCGTGTCAAGCAAGCTAAATTATTGCAATTTATTTAACACAGTATAATATTGTTTAATTATGGATAGACTCAAATAAAACTAGATATACCCGTGATAGACAGCTGGATTGAAAAGAAACGGGAAAATCCAGTGTCAGCGCCAACTCATAATGCCTCATAGAACTTGATCATGAACAAGAAAAAAATATTTTTGGCATCCTCGTCGGAGCTGAAGAAAGATAGGGATCAATTTGAGATCTTCATCAGTCGTAAGAACAAGGACTGGATCGACAAGGGTATTTTTCTTGAGCTCATCCTCTGGGAAGATTTTCTCGACGCTGTTTCCCAAACCCGGCTACAAGATGAATACAACAAAGCGATTCAAGAATGTGACATCTTTGTCATGTTATTTGCAACCAAGGTCGGTATTTATACCGAAGAAGAGTTTGAAACGGCCTTTAAGCAATTCAAGTCTACTAATAAACCGTTTATTTTCACCTATTTCAAAGAAATCGAAATCAGCACCAGCAGTGCCAATAAAAAAGATCTATTAAGCTTGTGGTCATTTCAAGAGAAACTGAGTGCACTGGGGCATTTTTACACGCGCTACAAAAATATTGACGAACTGACATTCAAATTCAATCAACAACTGGATAAGCTAGCTGCCAATGGGTTTATTGAACTCAAGCCGAACAAAATTTCTGAATCAGAGCAAAACGGCGGCATAAAAATTCACGACAGCAAAAATGTCGTAGCCGACAGCACGATCAGTGCAGGCGGCGATTTTATCGTTGGTGACAACAACACTCGGAAATAGCTCGATGGAAGAGATACGAATCGTTGGTTCGCAAGGCGTCATAGCAAATTCCACCATCAGTGCTCAAGGTGATGTGCTGGTTAATGGTCAGAAAATCACTAATATTTACTATTCAGCCCAATACCAGGATTTAAAAAACCAACGGAATGAATTAGACGCGAATATTGCAACAACCCAGCAGAGAATTGAGAAATATCCTAATGACAAGGGTTTTCAAGCAGAGCTGCTGGCAATCGATAATAAACGAAAAGAAGTTCAGAACAAGATTGATGAACTAAAAAACGAAGTCATTCGTCTCGCCGAGACGTTTGCCAAAATTTCTATCGATACCGAACGCATGGAGCTTGCACAGCAATATTTCAATAAGGGTGACTATACGGCGGCCAGAGCTATTCTGGATGCTGAACAAATAGGCGATGAACAGAAATCCTTGCTCCGGAAAAAAGCGCATCAGCAACAACAGCTTGTAGAAACTGAAAAGCTGCTCATCAATAATGCCAATGAATTCTTGATTCTGGCTCGCCTGACTGCATTGAACTTTGATTTACCCAATCGGTTTGAAAAAACCCTTGAGTGCTTTGAACAATCGCTCAAAGCAGCACATACCCAAGAAAATACCTTTGCATATGCCTACTATTTACAACAGCACAATCAATTCAGTGCTGCTACCCCCTTTTACCAGGAAGCATTAACTTTCTACCGCTGCCTGGCTGAGACCAATCCGCAGACCTATCTGCCGTATGTGGCGATGACACTCAACAACCTGGCGGTTTTGCTAAAGGACAAGAACGAATTTCCAGCTGCCGAGGCTGCCTATCAGGAGGCCTTGGGGATATACCGCCGCCTGGCTGAGACCAATCCGCAGACCTATCTGCCGGATGTAGCGATGACACTTAACAACCTGGCGAATTTGCAATCGGACAAGAACGAATTTCCAGCTGCCGAGGCTGCCTATCAGGAGGCCTTGGAGATACGCCGCCGCCTGGCTGAGACCAATCCGCAGACCTATCTGCCGTATGTGATGATGACAGCGGTGAATATGAGTATTTTTTATCTACAAAGTGTACCAGACAGAGAAATGTCGCTAGCCCACGCAAAGGAAGCATTGGTGGCTGGTTTGCCGTTTGTGGCATTAATCCCAGGCGTGCAGAAAGATTTGAGCAAGGCCTTACAAGTTGCCGAAGAATGGAAGCTGGATAGAAAAGCTTTTTGGGAGGAGGCGGTCAAAGTATGGCAATACGGGGAAGGGTAAGGAATATAAGGTAGGATCAATGGTCCGCTTGTGGAATATCCGGAGATTATTGCGCCTAAGTAACTTGTACTAGCTCAGATTTGATCGGAACTAATGCAAGTGACTTAATAAATATCACTTTCAGCATCTGGCTTGACATCGGCTCAATATGACAATTGAATTTAAGGCTATATTCGTCCAATTCTAATTTTCGATAGAAATCGCCATTCAAAAAATTTAATTATAGCTTCCAAGTCAAAAGTGTGCGGCGTTTTGGGAGAAGTTAACATACCCCGGATATTGTCACGTTGCATTCAAAAGCCATATTCATGAATGATAAGGATTGATCGGGTAGATTACACATATTGTTTCATATGGTTAATGTAGCCGATCTATCAATGCATCTGCTTTGGCTTATTCACATATCAACTTCATGCCACGTAGATAATCTGAGCGATTTCCGGAACCTGGTTCAAAAAATGCCTGAACGCCAATTGCTTTTGTTCCGGAAGGGCAATCTACACGTTTTCTCCATCCATCCTTTGGGCAGTTATTTCTCTTGAATGAGTCAGAAACGGTATTGGGCGAGGAATTGCTTTCACCGTAAATTGTCCATCCCTTTACCCGGTCAGAATTAGATAGGCATACGCTAAGCCCAGTCACGTAAGAACTACCCCCTGTTATGAATACCTGGCCTTTCGTGCTATTAATACCTTTTGCTTTTTTAGGACCACCTCCATTGCACTGATCAATGCGGCCTTCATAGTTTTTTATGGGTACTAATGCCCCATATAACTGGACGACACAAGGTCGGTCAGATTTTTCGAGAATCATTATTCCCCGCAAATTTCCACCAGAATCGACACGTGATTCAGCGATTATTTGGCCGGACATACCCGTACGCGCTGACAATGTTTCAGCAAGTGCAATACTACAGCCAAACAAAAGAAGGATAATGGTTATAAAAGATTTTATATTTGTTACGTGAGTGATTTTCTTAACAGCGTATTGCATCCAAAACTCCTTA
>BQJA01000095.1 GCA_021604405.1 Nitrosomonas sp.
CACTATTGCGGCACATTCGGCCATGACCAGCTTGCGGGAAGGATTCTGAACTGGCTCAGCGGCGGAACAATCGAGTTTCGCTCAGTCGGTACTGTCTATGATACGCTGCACTTCCCGGATGGTTTCGAGATATCCGTAGAGCGGCCAGCTGAAGCCTACAAGATGGAGCTTAAAGACCGTTTTCCCGATAATGTTGCCGAAATAGACGCCTACTTCGAGGCGTTACTGTCGGCGGAGGAAGCCGGACACATGGTGGGGGCCGGGCGAGCGATGCCCGAGCCATTCCGCTCCGCCCATCACTGGTGGAATAAGAGAAAGATCCAGCGCTGGTGCGGTCGCACGACTGGTGAGGTCATCGCGGAACTCATCAGCAATCCGAAGCTCGCCGCCGTGTTGTCGGCGCAGTGGGGCACATATGGCGGCAAACCGAAAGAAGCGAGTTTCGCCTTTCACGGCATGGTCATGGGTCATTATCTTGAAGGCGCCGCCTATCCCGTCGGCGGGGCCGCCGCCATCGCAAGAGGACTGGTTCCGGTGATCGAAGCGGCGGGTGGCAGTGCTCGAACTGGAACACCGGTTAGCGAGATATTGCTTGAAAACGGCAAAGCCGTGGGTGTGCGTACGAGTTTGGGCGAGGAATTCAGGGCGCCAGCCATCGTATCGGCGATCGGAGCCGGCGAAACCGTTAAGTACATACTGCCGGAAGAAATTCACGAATGGGACTGGGCTTGCGAGATAGCCACTTTCAAGCCGTCGATCTGCCACTTCGATCTTTTTTTGGGTTTCGAGGGAGACATCGCCAAACACGGAGCGACGCGCTCGAACCACTGGTTTTACGATAGCTGGGACACCAATGATGCCATCTGGGCGGCGGGAGGCAGTGAATCATTTCCGATGGCGTTTGTGTCGTTTTCTTCTCTCAAGAATCCCACTCATGATCCAGGTCCGACGGACAAGCACACCGGTGATATGTTGATTTTGACTGATTGGTCGTCGGTAGCTGTATTTGCGGATGGAGATGCTTATAAACGTACCGACGAGTGGGCATCCTTCAAGAAAAATATCGAGTCCAGGATGATGGACTTCTTCAAGGAGAAGTTCCCGGACCTGGCACCGCTTATCGTCTACCATGAACTCGGCACGCCACTCGCAACTGCATCATTCACTGACCACGAGAAGGGCGGGTTCTATGGTGTCGAAACGACCCCGCGTCGGATGTTATCGGATGCATTCAAAGCCCGTACGCCTATTCCCGGCCTATTCTTGGCAGGTCAGGACGTTATGAGCCCAGGAATCGCTGGAGCTCTTTCGGGTGGAATGTTTGGCGCTGCAGCAATCGATCCACGTGTCTTCCAGAAGCTCAAATAAGGCATGTTAATTCCACATAACAAGGCGCTGCATCCGACGGCCAATCCGCTTTGTGAGCTGCCCGCGGCTGAGCTTGGCCGTTATGCAGCGCAACACTGACGGATTATGGAGGTTTTAAAGATTTAATGAAAATCATTTGTTTTCCGCACTTTTTCTATCTTTCAGAGGTCTCCCGTTTGATCGAAATTGGTCATGCCCTTCGTAAGCTAGAACAAGAAGTGATTTTCTTTAGTCATGGTGGACCCTATGAATCGTTTGCACGCGAAGCGGGGTTTGAGGTTGTCCCGATCACGCCAACTATGTCTCCAGAACGTGCGAACGAATATATGACATACAATCGGGGGGAAGGAAGTAAGTCATCAAGTAGTAGCTTTTTTACCTACGAAGAACTGAAAGCATATGTGCCAGCAGAGGTCGATGCATTACGTCAGGTAAATGCCGATGCTGTACTTATCGGATGGAATCTTCCATCTTATTTATCAGCTCAGTTAGCAGGAATTCCGATTATTGTGCAACAACCAGGCCCTTGGACGGCGCCATTTTTTGATCGAAAGATGGCGGAGTTCGCACCTGCTGTTGCAGGTGGGAGCATAGTGAGTTTATTTCACTATTTGCCAATGGACAGGTTTGTGAATTGGTTGATGCCGAGGGTGCGTCTCTGGATTAAGCCCTTCAACCAACTGGCATTGGAATTGGGCCTACCCCAATACAAAAGCACACTCGATTTCATGGCGGGGGATCTCACGCTGGTAATGGATACACCGTCCATTCTCAGAATTAGCCCGGAAGAGCTTGAGAACTATTGCCCCACCCATCCTGAGTTCTTTCACAAACTACCCAAATACAAATACGGTGGACCCTGCTACGCTCGACTTCCCGGTGGAGTGCCTGAGCCGGTACGGGACCACTTCGACACGCCTCGAACCAAACTGTACTGTGCGATGGGTGTGTCAGGTTCACCCAGAGTTCTCCGTTCGATAATTGATATTATCCGTGGACTTGATTTGCGGACTCTGATCGTGACAACGACTATTCTATATAATGATAATAACGGTTCATCCGATCAGGTACTTTTCAGATCGCACGTACCTGCTCATTTAGTGAATCCGATGGCAGATATCGCGATTACACATGGCGGTGCGGGTACTGTGCAGACGGCCATTCATTCAGGCACTCCGTTAGTGGGAATTCCGATGCATCAAGAGCAGGCAGGAAATATTTCTCTCATCAAAAAACAAGGTGCTGGGATAATGTTGTGGAAACAGGAATTAACCAGAAAACACATTGCATCAGCACTGGAGACGCTTGTCACTGATTCCCAGTTTCGAGAGAACATGGAACGACTAAAGCTGGAACAGGATAAAATTGACGGAGCAGCTAGGGCCGCTCAGGAAATAGTCAATTTCCTTTAGAACTGAATGGCATAACAATGGACTGCCACCGCTTGCTATATTCACACCAGTAATCTTCATTTTGCGGTTACCATTCATGCGGAGCTTGATCGGATTTTGATTGATTGGCTGAATCATCCACAACCAGAAGTTTATCAACGTCATTTGCAAAGGCTCTGACCTGTATATGCTCCATTCCATTGCCCATATGCTACCGTATAGCGTTTTTTTTGAATTGGAATCGGGGCATCGCAAACTCGTTTGTTGGTGATGTGGGAACCTCTATATTACGAGTTTGTTTGTATCTATGAAATACTTATATCAAAGCGTCAACGGACCCTAGTCTATTTATATCGCTTAACCGCAGAAAACAGTCTTAAATGGAAAATCCGACTTGACATTGTCAAGAATCCACATGGCAAATACGATTTGATTACTCGTCCCCTGAGAAGATACATTAATTGAAGAACAAACACTAACCTACCGTTTTATAGAACGAAACAAAATGCTCAAAAATTAATCGGAATGCAGAATATGGTTATAAAATGGGCGGTTAACCCCGGAACTTACAATTTAACCACAAAGTTATCCACAGATAGTGTGGACAAGATAAATATGAGCGTATTACAAAGAAAACAACATAAATAACTCGCGAAGGGTTTAACGAAACGCCGTTTATTCAGTGCAAAGCGTGATACGTTCGGAATGCAGCTGACGATAATGACAAACCTTCCTAAAATGGGATTTCAGCTGCACTGCAATTTAGCCGGGTTCTGAAAATAACAAGACATGTTCACGCAGTCCCGGCCATGACAAAACTTCGCCAAAAACACAGTAGAGACAAAGAAATCCGGTTATGCATGCAATCCGCTGCCTGCCTGGAAGCCATTCCGTCTAATCGTCAAGCCAATGAAAATATTGACTTTCTCCCTGTAGCGCAGTTGCTCTATTGATGCAACACTGCTTCGTCAGAATTATTTTTTACGCGAATTAAACAGGTTTTGCCAAATCGCCTGCTATGATCATAATCTTTGTATCTATTATGGCAATTCCTTTGTAGGGCAGCCTGTTGGCATGCTGATACCATCTGATGGACCTACGCATTGGATTACTTCAGGCGGCAGATTCATTGTTGCTGGCACGGCATTGATTTTTTTTATTTACGTAATATAAATGTAAAAAAACAGGTTATTTTCACTTGACATTTCCTAATAATCCACATTTCTTACTAATTTTAATTATTTATCATCAAAAAACACCCATGGACACACGACTACCACATAACCTTCTGTTTTACAAAACGTAATAAATCGTTCAATAATTAATCGAATTAAAAAATACTGTTATATAAAGGTAAGTTAATACCGGAATTTACATATTACCCACAAAGTTATCCACAGAAACTGTGGACAAGAAAACCGTTATAACTGTCAGGTTCTGTTGACGTTTTAGCGAAGCCAAATCAATACTGAGACAAAGCGTATAAATTCCATATAAATTCTGGCTATTTTTACATACCGCGAAAATATTCTTCTGTACTGTTTGATTTTGTTAAAGAAATACTTAACCAAATGACGCTTTTTATATGCTAACCGGTCACAAACTTGCGGACTCATTCGGTTGCTACGAGGCAGAATGGTGGGTTCAATGCTTTTTTTTCATTAAGCACTTGAATAAAAAAATCGCTATCATAGCCCTTATCATCCAGCAGAGCGTTGGCGCTTTCGGTCGTCAGAGCCAACAAATTCTCAACCTGACCCATGTCGCCGATTTGTCCACCAGTCAAAAAAAATCTAACGGGTTGCCTGACGCATCTGTAATGCGCATGAATTTTGGTGATAAAACCGCTTTTTGAACACCTCGGATCTTCTGCCTCAGCCGAACCACCCGCCGCTCAAGCAGCACAGGCATGGGCACGGCTAATCGCACTATCAATCGGAACTTGTTGTATATCTGGATATTGACTGCAACCCGCATGCAGAAACTTCCAGACCTCATGTTTACTCCAACGCGAAAAGTGTTTAAAAACCGAATTCCATTTGCCCAATGATTGCGGCAAAAAACACCATTGCGACCACTTCGTTAAATCCACAGTACAGCATTCAAAAAACGATGACATGTTTTGATACATCCGACATAGACCTGCCCGTGAAACAACAACCGTTGGTGAAAAATTTACCATTGATCGTTGCTCAGTTCCGTTCTACTATTCATCCTAGCCCAAAATAGGCCACGATTTTCATAGAGCATTACGAAATGTCAACAGAATCTAGACTGATTATGTCACGGATACAACGAAAACCCTTAATTTCATGTAGGCCATTAATCGTTGGAGTCTGAATGCGACAACTGTTAATACATCGAAGATTAACCTTTGTTCTTCAAGCGATTTTGGTTGTTGAGGTCATGTTTGCTGCCTGGGATCAGCAGTGGCTTACCGCTGTGGTCACCATTGGGATCATTATAGTAACGCTTGTCCCCTTCTTTTTGAGTAAGTTTTTCCGCGTCTTTATTCCTCCTGAATTTGTATTACTTGCGATTGCATTTGTCTTTGCATCGCTGTTCCTGGGTGAAATCCGTGGATACTACTCTCGTTTCTGGTGGTGGGATATTGCTCTTCACTCCTGCTCTGGAATTTTACTCGGAATCATTGGTTTTCTATTGGTGCATGTATTAAATGAAACAAAAAATATAGGTGTACACATGAAACCAGGTTTTGTCGCCTTTTTTGCTTTCCTGTTTGCTGTCGGGATAGGCGCCCTCTGGGAAATCTTCGAATTTATTATGGACAGTTTTTTCGGCATGAACATGCAAAAAGAGATGCTCGGTGATCCTTCTGGTTTGACCGACACAATGTGGGATCTAATTGTCGACACACTGGGAGCCTTGGTAATCGCTTTGCTTGGATATAGCTACATCAAAACCGCCAGAAATACATCATTTCTTGAACGGTGGATTCAAGCATTCATTAAAAACAATCCACAACTTTTCAGTCGCTCCAAATAGGATTTGTGAAACTGAAGTAGCAAATGCTCCGGAACAGGCCGCCAAAGCGCTCGTCAATAAAGGCGTTACGATCGGCCAGCTTGACCGATCCGAAGAAGCAATTCAATGGATGTATTGGATAACTGGCTGAAGAATAATAATACAGATTATCTGCGCTCGTTATTGATACCTTATCAGGAAAATGACCTTGAGATGTACCCGGTTTCCCGCGCCGTAAATAGCCCGAAGAACGACCGGCCTGAACTGGTTGATCGATTGCCGGAATAAATCCTGCTGAGATTTTCCAATCGTATTTGTGACGCATGCCGTCACACGCTTACTATTAACGGCTGATGTTTCGCCGTAATAACTGGGCGAATTGTTGGAATGCCTGGATTGATTGCAAACAGCGGACAAATCTGGCGAACGATTGAACCGGTGGATATGCGCTCAAATAACAAACAAAGTAGGAAAATCAGTTTTATTGTAACTTAGAACCTTCAACCATTTCTTTTAGAATGCCAGTCGCTGGATATAAGTGCTTTGCAAGCAGCGCTGTCAAATTAAACATTGCAAAAAGCATAACTGATAACTAAATGCCAGAAAGGATAACAATGCCCTACCGGAAATACCTACTTTTTCTCTTACTGATAACTGCACTAAACTCAAATAATGTCCATGCACAAACAGCCAGCACGACTATTGCTGTATCAGCAACGGTACTGACTGACTGCGTGGTTACTGCACTGCCGCTCGTTTTTGGAAACTACAGTTCTGGTTCTAGCAACGATGCAACAAATACGATCACTGTCACATGTACTATTGGCACACCTTACAATATCGGACTAGACGCAGGTGTTGGTGCAGGCGCAACAGTTACAACACGCAAATTAACATCTGGCAGCGACACGCTCGATTACATCCTTTACCAGGACGCAAGTCGCACAATCATATTGGGTGAAACCATTGGAGCAGACACCATAAGCGTTGCATCAGCCGGTGCAATTGACGCCCATACTGTATATGGCCGCATTCCCAGCGGACAAAATGTACCGGCCGGCGTTTATACCGACACCGTGACCGTTACCGTCACCTATTAATCATAAAAAGTAAAGAAGTGTTATTGCAATCAGGTGTTGAACTGACTGCGCGATAACTGCGCCGCCGCTCGCCTGTGAAAACTGCGATTCTGATTCTTACAACGATGCAACAAATACAATCACTGCCACACGTACTCTTCGCGCACCTTACATATTGCGGACTAAACTCGGGTGTCGAAGCAGGTGCAACAGTTGCAACATGCAAAGTTGCATCAGCCGGTGCAACTGATGCCCAAACCGTATATGGCCGCATTCCAAGCGGACAGAATATACCCCCGTTACTTATGCCGACACCGTTACTTATTAATCATACACATGTAATGAATCGATTTTTGCTATCAGGTCTGATCACGGGGTTTATTTTATTTGGATTATGCGCCACACCTGAAATACATGCTGACGGAGGATTCCAAATTAGCCCAATCCGGCTTTCACTTTCTCAGCAGGGTCCTATCGCCGTCATGACGGTACGTAACCATAGCGCCACATCTCGTGCAATGCAGTTGGAAACCATGCAATGGAAACAACGAGAAGGTGAGGATCTTTATGAATCGACACGTGAAATATTAGCTTCACCGCCCATTTTCACCATTCCGTCAGGAGAAACACAGATTGTCAGGGTCGGGTTACGACGTGAACCCGCTCATACCGAAGAACTTTCATACCGCTTGTTTTTACGTGAAATCCCTATGGATACTGTCTTCAAAGGAGAGGTCAAAATTACAATGCGTTTTGGGATTCCTGTTTTTGTAACGCCCACACAAATCCCGGCTGAGCCACAACTGAATTGGCGTATTCGCGCTGCATCACAAAACAATCTAATGGTCGAAGCCATCAATGATGGTAATGCACATATACAAATTACACATTTTGTCATTACGAATTCAGCAAACAATTCGCTCTTGACCGAACAGCATAATATGCAATATTTGCTGCCGAAACAGCAACACCAATGGTTAATTGCGGTTGATCCCATGCCCCAACCAGACAGCCGGCTAACGATTACAGGCGAAACTGATAGCGGGGCGATCGATGCAGAAGTGGTCATGGAAAGGCAATAAAGCCCTTTATTTCCGGCTCATTTTATTGTGCTGCTACAGTATAAGCTTTTATTCTCAAGCTAAAAATCATCATATAGCAACAAAACGCTTTAGGCCGGCGTATGCTGCAAATATGATCAACTCTGTTACACCTATAACTAAACCACAGGCAAGCAACAATGATTTAGCGCAGCGCCAAATTGAAGCGCCCGGTTACCGCGAAGTTCTTTTGGATATTCAGCTGAACGGCCACAGTATTAACCAAACTGGCCTGGTTCTGGTTAATCAAGACAACAAAATATGGATTAATCAACAGGACTTAAAAAGCTGGCGGCTGACTAATCAGCCTGAAAACGCTCAGATGATTAAACATCTCGGTGATACATATATTGCGCTGGAAGCAATCAGTTCAATCACCTTTCAGATCAATGAGGCGCAACAATCCTTGCAGATCAGCGCGGAGCCAGATCAATTTACCTCTACTAGCATAGACGTTTATCAAAAGCCACAAGCAACGCCTCAAATGACCGTCGCAGGCGGTTTTTTGAACTATGATTTTTCCGTACAACACTTGCATCGCCGCAAAACCGTCAGCGGATTATTTGAATTCGGTGCATTTGCCCATGGCGGCGTCCTGACGAACCAGCTTTTAAGCCGCGATCTCACTGACCCGAACAGTCTGGTACGCCTGGAGAGCACACTGACATTCGACAAACCCGAACAAATGGCCAGCTTGCGCCTGGGCGATACAATCAGCCGTGGCGGTTCATGGGGTCGACCGGTTCGCCTTGCAGGCATTCAATGGGGCACTAATTTTGCCACGCAACCAAGCTTTATCACATTTCCGATGCCTTCGATTTCAGGCTCAACCGCATTACCTTCAACAGCGGACGTGTTTGTTAATAATGTACAAACCTACCACCAGGAAGTACAGTCCGGCCCGTTCTCTATTCGTGAATTGCCCGTCATAACCGGGCAAGGTGAAATACGCATGGTCGTACGCGACCTGTTAGGACGCGAACAAGTCATCAGCCAGTCTTTTTACGCAGCGCCCAATTTACTCAGACGAGGATTGAAGGATTTTTCCTACGAGTTAGGGTTTGAGCGCAACAATTTTTCGATTAACAGTTATGACTATGGCCGGCTATTGTCGGCTGCTACACTCCGGCAAGGCATTACTGATCAATTCACTGCCGAAACACGCGGCGAACTGGGCTCGAAACGTCAAGTCTTAGGACTCACCGGAACATTCCTGCTGAATCAACTCGGTGTTTCTGAAATCGGCGTCGCCGCGAGCCATAGCAGTAAAGGTTTGGGTGGCCTGGCGGTACTGGGTATTGAGCGCCTGACACAAAGTTTGAGCTTCGGTGCACGCACAATCATTTCCAGTCATCAATTCAGTCAATCCGGTTTTGTTATTGAAGACGGGCCGCCATTGCAGCAAACAACCGCGCATATCGGTTGGCGCAACTCGAAACTGGGCTCTTTTGGTTTGGGTTATATCCGGCAAAATAACCGCAACCGCCCAGACGCTGAACTCATCAACGCCAATTATAATAAAAATCTGGGGTACGGCTGGTTTTTAAATCTTTCTGTAGGAAAGAATCTTAATGGCTCACAGGACCATTCACTCGGCATTTCGCTCACATATGCGTTGGGACGACGGACTTCTGTAAACAGCAATGCCAATTGGCGCAGTAACGGCACTAATTCAGCATTTGCGCAATTACAGCAAAACTTACCGCTTGGCGATGGGTTTGGTTACCGCGTATTGGCCGGCGTGCAAGGTAACGAGCGTCTGGAAGCTGCCCTCAGCATGCAAAACCAGTATGGCACATATAGACTCGAAGCCGGCCGCACCCGTTCGACCAATGCCTATCGGGCAACTGCGCGAGGCGGCCTGGCTTTTATGGGTCAACAGTTTTTTGCCGCACGCCACCTAGGCGACAGTTTCGCCGTAGTGCGCTTGCCGGGCTATCCAGGCGTACAGGTTTATTCAGAAAATCAGCCTGTGGCGCGCACGGACAAATCGGGTATGGCGCTAATTCCAAGACTGCGCCCCTTTCAACAGAACCGCATCAGTATCGAACAAATGGACTTACCCCTTAATACCCAGATCAAAAAACTGGAAAAAATTGCAGTCCCTTATTTCCGCAGTGGTTATGCGATTGATTTTCCGTTGCAAGAAGCAAATGATGCGACGCTGAATATTATTGATACAAATGGAAAATCTTTACCGGCGGGAACACTTGTTAGCATTGCCGGAAAAAATGAGACATTCATCGTGGCATTTAATGGACAGGTTTACTTGTCCAATCTGGATCAGGAAAACCAGATTGTTGCCACCTTTCCCGATGCAAGCACATGTGCATTTGAGATGATATATCCTGAAACTAAAGAACCCATGCCTGACCTTGGTACTTTCCAGTGCCATTAACCAATACCGTAACCAAAAAAATGAAACCACGATATTACGTTAATTCTTTCATCGTACTGCTACTGATTATTCTACCGGCAACGGCACGCGCGATAGCCGACTGCACCGTCTCAGCAGATAATGTCGTATTCGGTAACTACAGCTTCCTGGATTCATCAACCAGAGAAATAACCGGCAATATACAAGTCAGCTGTTCATTAATTGGTCTAATCAGTATCCTGGTAGGCTATGAAATCATACTCAGCCCTGGCAACAGTGGAAATCATGCTGCCAGAACCATGACAAGTGGTGTGAATCAATTGCAATACAACCTGTTTACTGATCCTTTATACCTTAATGTGTGGGGTGATGGCAATGCCGGCACGCTTACCGTAGCAGACGGTTATTTACTCGGATTATTAACAACCGTACGCAACTACCCTGTTTACGGCATGATCCCTGTTGGTCAGAATATATCTACCGGCATTTATTCAGACACGATAATGATCACCGTAAATTACTGAGAGTCATTAACAAAATCCAGTATTAACGCAACTTTCGCCAAAAATGGGCTAAAGTAAACGCAAAAAAACTTATCGGGTGTGTTGAAACGTATTCCTGGCAGAGATAAATTTCAAATGAACTTAAGGAATAATTGGTAGTAAAATTGTTCTCGAAGAGAATTAAATCGTCAGCTAACTCAGCTTTGCACAACCATCAGCTTTACTGCAAGCGTTTAACTTATTATTGGAATACCCATGAAATTTCTGGTTTTTCTTGGCACGGTTCGGGATAGCGCACCGCCCGATCCTCCACGGCTTGGTCTAAGCGTGGCAAAAGCCTGCGTGTCGTATTACCCGGGTAATCCTTCTGCAGAACTAATCGATCCGTTAGACTTTGATACTGAATCCATATTCAAACCCCATTTTGCATACCCGCGCACCAAAGCACCTTCCCGGCTTCAATCCTTGGCAGAAAAGATAGAATCTTCTGACGGATACGTCATGGTAAGTCCTGAATATAATCACTCGATGAGCCCGGCATTGGCTCACTTACTCAATCATTTCGGAAGTTCACTTTTTTCCTACAAACCCAGCGCAATTGTTACTTATTCAGCCGGGCAATGGGGTGGCGTAAGAGCAGCGGTAGGAATGCGTACTTTTTTATCTGAGCTTGGTTGCTTACCCGTTTCGGCTATGATTCACATCCCCAAAGCGCATGAAGTTTTAGCTGCAGACGGTTCTTTTCTTGAAAATGTGAATGCCGAAAGATGGACGGACTATTTTGCAAGAACCTTTTCTCAACTCAAGTGGTGGGCATCAGCAGCCAAGAATCACAGACAAGAAATTAACCCTCATGCACTGATTCGATCTTTTAAAAGAGATCCGTCACAACGAAATACCCCTCGGGCTTCTAATTGAGATTATTTGGAATTATCGGTAGCGTACAGAACTGGCTTCCCGTTACCTTACGCGCGGTAGAACCTAATAGCGCGAGTTTGATCACACCAAAACGTGCTTGTAATGTAAGCGTCTGTGCACCCGTCTAGAATTATTTTCGATTTAATGCTTTGATAAATTCTGGTGTTAATGGCAACAATTCATCGATACGGCTATTAGGCCAGGTTGGAAGTTTTCAAGTGTCTGCTTGAGCCATGCTGCTGGGTTGAGGCCGTTCAGTTGTGCGGTGCCAAACAGAGTTTGAATAGCAGCAGCCCGTTGACCGGCGCGCTCAGATCCGACGAAGAGCCAATTCTTTTTGCCGACGGCTATGGGACGAATTATATTTTCCGCTGGATTGTTGTCTATCGGCAAATGGCCGGAACGTGCATAGCGTACCAGGCTTGGCCAGCGTTTCAGCGTGTAGTCTAGTGCCTTGGCGGAAGCGCCGCCGTTTACCGTTTGCCTGCGGGTTTGCATCAGCCAGTCGTGCAAGGTATCAAGTACTGGCAAACTCTTTTGTTTGCGCAGCTGCTGACGCGCTTCGATGCCAAGTTGCTTTCCTTCAGCCTCGATTGCATACAAATCGCCAATACGCTGTAATGCTTCAAATGCCATCGGACTGCCGTTGGCCTGATGCAGGTCATAAAATTTACGCCTGGCGTGCGCC